>NZ_BBOX01000129.1 GCF_001553455.1 Streptomyces hygroscopicus subsp. hygroscopicus | reverse complement strand
GCCCAGCACGGCGCATCCGCCCCACAGTGCGGCCGCGCCGAGGTTGTCCAGGACGAAGCCCGCGGCCAGGGGCGCCACCAGACCGGCGGCGGCCCACGCCGAGTTGTAGACGCCCTGGTAGCGGCCTCGGCTCCGCACCGGGGCCAGGCTCACCACCAGGCCGTTCTGGGTGGGCGCGTTGATGACTTCGGCCAGCGTCCACAGGGCGACGGTCAGCGCGAACGCCGGGGTGGAGCCGGCCAGTGCGGTGAGCCCGAAACCGGCGCCGGCCAGGAGGGAGGAGAACACCAGCAGGGGCCGGACGGCACGGTGCTGGATCATGCGGGTCACCGGGACCTGCACGGCCACGATGAGGATGCCGTTGACGGCGATGGCCATACCGTATTCGGCGCCGCCCAGGCCCTTTTCCCCCATGGCCAGGGGAAGTCCGACGAATCCCTGCTGGAAGACGAGCGCGAGGGCGAACGCGAGCACCACGATTCCCATGAAGCGCCCGTCACGGAAAACCGGGGTCGCGTCCTTCGGGGAGGACCCGTCCGTCTCCTCGACGGGCCGGGACTCCGGTATTTTCACGTAGACGATCAGCCCGCAGGCCAGAGCCAGTACGCCCTCCGCCGCGAAACCGGCGAAGTAGTTGTACTCGACGACGAATCCGGCCGCCACGGCGGATACCGCGAAACCGAGATTGATGGCCCAGTAGTTCAGGGAAAACGCACGGACGCGGTCCTCGGGAGGTACGACGTCCGCCACCATGGCCTGTGTGGCCGGGCGCGAGGCATTCGAGGCGACGCCGAACAGGAACGCCATGACCGCGATCGAGAAGGGATCGCGCACAAGCCCCAGAATCACCACCGAAACCGCGGTCGAGACCTGTGCCACCAGGAGCACCGGCCGTCTGCCCAGCCGGTCGGCCGCGATTCCCGCCATGGGTGAGACGATGATCCCGCCCGCGCTGTAGAGGGAGACCACCAGGCCCGCGTAGGAGGCCGAATAGCCCCGGTCGGCGGTGAGATAGAGCGTCATGAACGTGGCGACGAAAGAGCCGAGCCGATTCACCAGGGTGCTGGTCCACAGCCACCAGAAACCGGCCGGTAATCCGCCGGTGCTCTCCCGCACGTATTCCTTCACATTGGCGATCGCCACACCGCTCCCCAGAGGTTCTCAGTCGTTTCGGGAAGGAGGGCAGCGAAATTATCACAGCCTTCCCCGGGGCTCCATTCGCCAACCCTCGGCAGGCGCTGTAACGAGGAGTCTATGCCGAATCTATTCAAGATCGACAATCGTCGGCGATGCTGTACGGCGGCGGGCGGTGTGTGATCGCCCGCCGGGTCCTGACGAGGCGTCGCAGAGCACGTCGGCCTCGTCCGCTGCGCAATAACCAAGAGGGCGATACATGCGTCGGGTCGTCGTGGTCACGGACTGCACGGACGTTGCGTTCAATGAGATGTGCGGTGCGATTCACCGGGAAGCGGACCGGATCGGACGGCCGGTCGTCGTGGAACCCGTTGTCCCGGTTGTCCCGTTCTCCGAAATCAACGCCTCGTTCCTGACCATGCTGATGGCGGACAACTACCCCGAGGGGACGGTTCTCTACACCCTGGTGTCCAAAACGAACAATCTGGAGCGGACCCACGAGGTGATCTGGGGCGAAACCCTCTCCGGGCATCTGTTCGTCGGCTCGAACTTCGGCTATTTCGGCTGGCTGGCCCGGGACCTGGGGGTCAAGCGGGTCTATGAGATCAAGGACGTGCCGCAGACCCCGTTCTCGGGGAAGACGTTCATCGCTCCGATCGTCGCGCGCATAGCCGCCACGGACGAGGAGGAGCTGACCCGTCACCCCTACGACGTCCACGACATCCACGACGTGGACATCCCCGCGGGGTCGGTCGTGCACGTCGACAACTTCGGCAACGCCAAGCTGAAGGTGGACGTCGGCGCGCTGCGGAACCGGGATGTCGTGACGCTCTCGGTGAACGGGAAGCCGGTGTGCGAGGGGGATGTGGTGATCGCGGCGGTGGAGGGCAAACAGGGCGACGGGACCGGGATCGACACCAGCGCCCTGCGGGACTACGCGCGCCCCGCCGAGGTCGTCTGGGTCGCCGCGATGCCGACGCTCCCGAACGGCAAGACCGACGTGCTCGCGCTGGAGGCCGCCGCACGAGCGTCCCTGATGTCCGGGGCATGACCTCGTCGAGCGGCCGGCCGGGCCGCGGAGTTCCGGTGGCTGGTCCAGGGTGCTCCGCGCGCCCGGCCGGCCGCGTGTCAGCGGGCCGGCCGGGCGGCGGCGTCCAGCGGCTCGCCCACCGCGGCGAACCAGGCGTCCACCTGCTCGGGGCTCACGTACCTCGGGCGGTACACCGCCATGCAGCGCACCGCGTCGCGGGTGTCGGAGATCCACACGCTGAGGTCGAAGAGGGCGGTCGTCATCACCGGCAGTTCCGCCTGGGCCCGGGCACCGCCCAGGTCGAGTTCGTCCTCGGGGTAGCCCGCGATGAAGATGGCCCGCCGGTTCTTCGGCATCGTCTCGCCGGTCGGGTCCACGTCGCGGACCTGCTCCAGCACGGCGTCGAACGGCAGCCCCTGGTGCTGCATCGTCCACACGACCCCGTCGCGCACCGCCCGGACGGTCGTGGCCAGGTCCGCGTCGCGCCCCGCGTCGACCACCACCGGGAGGAGGTTGACGAAATTGCCCATCACCGTCCCGGCCTCGGGCACGAACCGGCCGGGGAACGGACAGAAGAACGCCAGCTCGTCGTTGACGACGGAGGGCCGCAGCGCGTGCAGGATCTTCGCGGTGGCGAGGACGAAGCTGGTGACCCGCAGCCGCTTGGCCTCGGCCACGTGCTCGCGGTAGCGCTCGCCGTCGATGTGGCAGACCCGGTACGCCCCCTCGGCGGTGCCCTCGCGCCACGAGGTGGTGTCGCCCAGCATCACCTCGGGCACACCCGAGGGCAGCCGCTCCCGCCAGGCGGCCCGGAGCCGCTTGCCGCTCTCGCCCTCGAGCACCGGGCGTTCCACGGCCGCCACCTCGGCGAGCGTGGGCCGGCCGGCCACCGTGGGCTCCTCGTCCGCGGCCCCGTACGCCTCACCGACGTCCCGCAGGAACCGCGCGTAGGAAATGCCGTCGCAGACGGAGTGGTCGATCCGGATCACCAGCGCGAATCCGGCGGCGCCGTGCAGGAGGACCGCACGCAGCGGCGGGTCGCTCCGCAGGTCCAGCACCCGGCCGCTCTCCCGCGAGGCGACCTCCCGGGCGCGGGTACGCAGGCGGTCCCATGGCGAGGCGCCGAGATCCTCCCGCTCCAGCAGCGCCGGGGGCAGTGGCAGCTCGGCGTACTGCGCGCCGTGCTCCCCCGCCGTCCGGTAGGTGCTGTGCAGTGCGGGATGGGCGCGCACGGCCCGGCGCAAGGCGCTTTCGATCCGTTCCGGGTCGGCCGTTTCGCCCGGAAAGTAGTAGGCGTTGCAAAATGATGCTTTCGGAGGTGATGGCACCCGATTCGGTGGTCTGACGACGCATTCCCAGGGTCATCCGGCGCGGGAGGGACTTCCAATCCCGCCGTTCTCGGCACATCGCTCGAAAAACCTCCGCAAAACAGTCCGGACGCCGGCCTGGAGACGACATGGAAATGCTCGCGCGGGCGATATTACCTCAGGTACGCGCCAGCGCTCCACACCGTTGCGCAGAAACTAGAGAAATACATAGTCCGGGTCGCTCCGGGGCATCGGAAAGCGAGTCCGCACGCAGTCTCCAGCGGTGGACGAAAGTGTGCGGATAACCCCCTGGAGAGCCCGTGGCCAGGCGATACCAAAGTCGGTAAAAAGTTCGGAAAGTCCCTGCGGGAACACCCGGTGGCCATACCGGCATTCATGGCGGGTTTCCGCCATATTGACGGACCGTCAACCCACTGCTAACGTGTGATGTACGTTACTAGCAATGTGAATTACGCTGGCAGCGCAGTTCGGGTACGTCGCAGGTTCGGTACATCGCGGTTCAGGTGCATCACAGTTCAAGTACGTCGTATTTCAGGTACATCGTCACCAGCTATTGAAATGAGCGGCATTCTTACGGCGCGCCAGGCCGACCGGTCGGTCGGTCGGCAGCCGTCGGTCGGGGGACTGGAAAACCGGAAGGAGGTAGGCCGAGCGCCTCGGAAGTTTCTCCACGAGGACCTTCCACACCCCATGAATGCGACCAGCAGAGGTGGCGAAACGATGCTTCCGAGCACCGCGACAGCGTGGCCCGGCTCCCCCTCGTCGACGGTGGGCCCCGAGGCACAGCTGCATCTCAACGAGAGCCCGCTCGACCCCTCGGGACTGGCCGTCGAGCACGTCATCCGCGCGGCCAGGACACTGAACAGGTACCCGCAACACCTGCGCGGCCGGGTGCACCGCGCCGTGGCCCGGCACCTCGGCGTCCCGGCGGACTCGGTGCTGCTGACCAGCGGCGTGGACGAGGCCGTGGATCTGGTGTTCTCACTGGTCGACACGGCCTGGATCACCTCTCCGGGGTTCCCCGGCTACGCGGACCGGGCGGCGGTCACCGGCCTGACCACGCGGACCATCCCGCTCGACGACGACTGGCAGCCGACCCTGCCACCCGCGAGGCTGACCGAGGGGGGCGCGGTCCTGCTGGCCCAGCCGTCCAACCCGACCGGGACGCTGTTCGACCGGAGCTGGACGGACGAGGTGATCAGGCGGGCGGAGCTGGTCTTCCTCGACGAGACCTACGGACACTTCGCCGACCGGCCGCGGTCCTGGGTGCCGGGTGTGGCACACGCGGCGAACCTGCTGGTGTTCATCAGCTTCTCCAAGGCGTACGGCCTGGCGGGGGTCCGGGCCGGCGCGGTCGTGGCACAACCGCGGGTGATCGCGCGGCTCGCCGCCGTCCAGCGGTACGACAGCGTCGACTCGATCGCGCTGGCCGCGGTGGAGGGCACCCTGGCCGACACCGACTACCTCGCCGCGCTGCCGCGGTATGTGCGGCGGCTCCGACGGCTCTACACCGACCGGCTCACCGCCTGCCCGGTCTTCGCCGAGGTGCGCGGCACCCAGGCGAACTTCGTGCTGGCCCGCCCCGTCGCGGCCGACGGCGCCGCGGAACTCGTGGCGCGGCTGGCCCTCCGTGGCGTACGGGTGTGCAACGCGGCCGCGCTGGGACTGCCCGGCTGGATACGCGTCAGCGTCGGCACCGAAGAGGACTTGCTCACCCTGCTGGCCGCGCTCGGGGACAACCCTCCGGGCAACGCCGGAACACCGTCCCCCTCAACCCGACCGGAGAACGCCCAGTGATCGAGCCCGACTTCGAGGACCGGCTTGTCGAGGCCATCCAGCCGATCCGTCAGTTAGCGGTCGCCAACGCGATCCACCAGCTGCACGACAGCGGACTGTACGCGTCCCTCGCCGATCCCGGCGGCATCCCGCTCGACGAGCTGGCCACCCGCCACTCGATGCTCGCCGACCGGCTGAGCGGTTTCCTCCGGTATCTGCGCAACGAAGGCTATGTGACGGTGGCCGTGGACCGGTGGACACTGTCGGAGAAGGCACGGCGGCTGGAGCCGTTCCTGCCCTGGTACACCTTGCTGGTGGGCGGGTACGCCTCGACGTTCACCCAGATCCAGGACACGCTGCGGACACCGGGCGGCTACGCGTCCCGCGACGGCGGCAAGGTCGGCCGCGGAAGCTGCGGCATCAGCATGTTCGACGCCCTCCCGCTGGCGAGGACGCTCATCGACACGACCGGGGCGGCCGATGTCACCGTGGTCGACGTCGGCTGCGGCGACGGATCCTTCCTCGCCGAGCTGTGCGCCTCCCACCCGGGGGTGTTCGGCGTCGGCCTCGAACCCGACGCCGGGGGCTTCGCACTGGCCGAGCGGACCGTGGCCGAGCGCTCCCTGGAGGGCCGGATGGAGGTGCGCCACCACGGCGCCACCGACCTGCGCCCCGACACCGTGCCCGCCGGCCGCCCCGTGGTGTTCATGGCCGCCTTCGTCCTCCAGGAAGTGCTGGAACAAGCGGGCGAGGAGGCGGTCCTCGCGATCCTGCGGAGCAGCGTCGAGGCGCATCCGGACGCGCACTGGGTGGTCATCGAGGTCGACCACCGCCCGGAGGACCAGGAGCTGATGGGCAACGGCCTGGGGCTCGCCTACTACAACCCGTACTACCTGCTCCACACCGTCACCGAACAGCGGCTGGAGACGCGTTCGTACTGGGAGGGGCTGTTCGCACGGGCGGGTCTGGAGGTCGTGCGGCTGGCGCATCCGGACCCCCGCGTCGACTCCACCTCGCTGGAGCTGGGTTATCTGCTGCGCCGGTGTCGCGGGGAGACGGCCCGGTAAGCGCCTCCGCGCTCACCAGGGCTCTTCGCGGCCCCGTTGCCCAGCAGACCGGATTCCGTGCCCCCCATTCAGCACGGAATCCGTACCAACGTGAGGACGGAGTGGTTCCCTTGCCTGCGACGAACGACTCGTCAAGGCTCCGTTTCTCGGTCCTCGGACCGGTCCGCGCATGGCGTGGCACGACCGAGGTCGACATCGGCCCCCACCTTCAGCGCGCGTTGCTGAGTGTCCTGCTGCTCAAGGAGGGAGGCCGGGTGTCGGTCGGCGAACTGGTCGACGCCCTGTGGGGCGACGACGCGCCGACCACCGCGGAGAGCGGCATCCGCACCTACGTCTACCGCCTCCGCCGTGCCCTGGACCTGCCGGGGTCGCGGCGGCCGTCCGTCATCGAGTCGTCCGGACACGGCTACTCCATGCCGCTGGACCGGGTTTCGCTGGACCTCATGGACTTCCGCGAACACGTCGAGCAGGCACAGCTGCACCGGCTCGCGGAGGACCACGCGCAGGCCCGTGAGCGGCTGCGGGCGGCGCTCGCGCTGTGGAACGGGGACACGGCGCTGTCGAACATCCCCGGCGCGTTCGCCGAGAGCCGGCGGGCCCGGCTGGCCGAGGAGCGGCTCTCGGCGATAGAGGACCTGCTCCTGCTGTCGGAGGACGACGGCCTCGCCAGTGTGCAGTTGTCGAAGATGTTCAGCCTGGTGCGGGACAATCCGCTCCGGGAGCGGCTGTGGGAGAGCCTCATCTCCGCGCTGTACCGGGCCGGGCGCAGGGCCGAGGCGCTGCTGGCGTTCGAGGAGTGCCGCCGGACGCTGGCGAACGAGCTGGGCGTCGGCCCCGGCGCCTCGCTGCGGAATCTGCACGAGCGGGTGCTGCGCTCGGACCCGGAGCTGCTGCGCGCCCCGCACACGGCCGCCGGCCGGATGCGGACGGCCCCGAGGAGAACGGCCCCCCTGACCGACCTCGCTCCCGCGCAACTGCCTTCGGACCTCCAGGTGTTCGCCGGGCGGACGGAGGAACTGGCCCGGCTGCACGCCATGCTGCCGGCCGAGGACCAGCGGCCCACCTCGGTGTCGGTGGGGCTGATCACCGGGATGCCGGGCGTGGGCAAGTCGGCGCTGGCCGTGCACTGGGCGCACCAGGTGGCCGACCGTTTCCCGGACGGGCAGGTCTACCTGGACCTGCAGGGCTATGACGCCTCGGGGTCGCCGATGCCGGTCGACGAGGCGATGCGCCTGGTGCTCCAGTCGCTGGGCGACGACATCCGGGACCTGCCGAGGGACCGTCTGGCGCTGCTGGCCCGCTACCGCACCCTGCTGTCGCGGGTCCGCTTCCTGCTGGTCCTGGACAACGCCCGCACCGACGAGCTGACCCGGCCGCTGGTCGCGGGCGCGCCGGGCAGTTGTGTGCTGGTGACCAGCCGCGCGGACCTCAGCAGTCTGGCCGCCATCATCGGCGCGACCACGGTGAAGCTGGATGTGCTGTCCCCCGGGGAGTCGCACGAGTTCGTGCGGCGCCGGCTGGACAGCACCCGTCTGTCGCTCGCGCCCGATGTGGTGGACGACATCGTCGAGCTGTGTGAGGGGCTGCCGCTGGCGATGGCCCTGATGGTGGCCCAGGCGGCGGGCAACCCCGGGGCCCCGGCCGCGGACCTGGTGGAGGATCTGCGGGCGGCGAGGAACTCGCCGGTGTCGTCCTCGGCGTCACGGCTGTTCCGGAATCTGGGCCGGGTGGTCTCCTGGTCGTGGTCGGGGCTCTCCCCCGGGGCCGCCGCCCTCCTGGCGGCGCTGAGCCGCAATTTCGCCCGGGAGTTCGACCTCCCGTCGGCGGCGGCGCTGGCCGGGATACCCCGCAGGACCGCGGCCGGGCTGCTGGTCGAGCTGGCCGACGCCAACCTCATCACGGAGGTCGAACGCGGTGTGTACCGGTGCCACACCCTCGTCCAGGTGTACGGCCGGGAGGCGGACCGGGGCGCGCGGTGTGCCACCTGACGGAGTAGCCCACGCCGGGCGCGCCACCGGGCGGGCAGCCGCCCGGGACGGTTGACGATCGTCCGGTGTCCGCGCGCCGCGCCGGTGGCGGGCTGGCACCCGGCCGCCCGCCCCGGCCGGGCACCGCTGCCGCGGTGGCCGTCGTTCACACCGGCTCGGTCACCAGCTTGTGCGCCCCGGCGATCTGTGCCAGCCGGTCCTCCATGACGTCGATGCCGGGCAGTTCCACGAAGAGCAGCGCCGCCATCACCGTGGACCGCTTCGGCGACTCCAGCACATCCCCGGGCCGCGCCCTGATCTCGGCCCTGGTGACGCCGGGGATCTCCAGGAACCGCTCGGCGGGCGTCATCTCCACGACCCGGCCCTCCTCCGGCGGGATCATCACGTTCAGCGTCACCTTGTCGGTGCGGCGGGGGCGGATGTCCGCCCGGCCGCCGGTGCACACCCGCACCATCTCGGCCCACAGGTCCACACCGCAGTGGCGCAGCACGGCCTCGGGCACACCGCCGCCGGCCGGACGGCAGGCGATCTCACCGATCACGAAGCCGGTGTCGGTCCGGAACAGCTCCAGGTGGGTCGCGCCGTCCTCCAGCCCCAGCGCCCGCACCGCACGGGCGTTCAGCCGCAGGATCTCCTCCTGGTCGGGGTCGTCCTCGGGCAGGGTGTAGGAGCCCGAGATCCGGTCCAGGTTGCCCAGCAGGGGGTCGAAGTAGCAGGACGGCAGCGCGAACGCGACCTCACCGCCGGACACGATGCCGTCGCAGTGGTACTCCTTCGTCATCCGCACGAACTTCTCGACCAGCAGCGCTTGTCCGCACGCGCCCAGTTCCGCGGCGTCGGACGTACGGAGGAACCCGGCCGCCTCCGCCGCCGAGCGGATCAGGAACGTCAGGGCGGTGCCCGAGCCCACCACCGGCTTCACCACGACCGGCCAGCCGATCTCCTCACCGGCGTCGGCGAGCCGGTCCAGCCCGGTGATCAGCCTGCTGTCGGCGACCGGGAGGCCGGCCGCGCGCAGCGCCTTCTTCATCGCGTCCTTGTTGGTGAAGGCGGTCGCCACCTCCAGCCCGGTCCCGGGCACCCCGAAGTAGGACCGCAGATAGGCGGCGACCAGCTGGCCGCGCTCCCCGGGGGCCACCACGTAGTCGATGTCACGCCCGGCGGCCAGCCGCAGCACGGCCTTCCGCGCCGCTTCCAGGTCCCGGGTGTCCTCGATGGCGACGGTCTCGGTGCCGGCGCCGATCATGTACCGGTACTCGTGGTCGGTGAGCGCCAACAGCTCGACCTCCGGGTCCTGCTCCAGGATCCGGATCGGTTCCGGCTTGCCGCCGTTCACCAGAAGGACTCTCTTGCGCATACCGCTCTCTCCGAACTTTCGTGTTCCGACGTACCCATCCGGCTGCCTCAGCTCCGGTTCCCCGAGCGGAGCGCGACCAGGCCGAGCCGGTCCAGCCAGGTCGACACCGCGGCCGCGGCTCCCACCGGCGCGTTGTCCAGGGTGTGGTTGCCCGCGGGGAACTCCTGCCGCGCCGAACGCCCGTCCCGCGCCGCCGCGCCGGCGGCCAGGAGATGCGCGTCGTGTGTGCGCCGCTCGTTGTCCTGCCCTCCGTGCAGCACCAGCACCGGGCACCCCACCCGGCCCAGCCGCCGGCCCGGGGAGCAGGCGGTGAGGTCCTCGGCGAACGCGGGGCTGACGGCGGAGCCCAGGAAGCTCCAGCCCCCGTCGTCGCCCGTGGACTCGGCCACCGGGTCGACCACCGGGCTGACCGCCACCAGGAAGTCGGGCGAGGGGTCCGCGAGCGCCGCGGCCAGCGCGACCGTGCTGCCGAGGCTGACGCCCACGAACCCCACGGCCGTACCGGGGGACCGCGTCCGCACCGCATGCGCCCGTTCGCGCAGCTCCGCGACGGCCGCGCCGACCGTCAGCGGGTCGGCGACGTCCCGGAACGGCGCGGACTCCTCCACGGTCACGTCCGCGGCGGCCAGTTGGGACCGCAGCTCCGCGACCCACGGCGCCGAGCGCTCCCGGCTGCCCCAGCCGTGGCACACCACGATATGGGCGGAGCGCGGGGCGGGCGGCGCGGGCGCCTCGTCGGCGTCCGGGACGGGCGCGGGGACCGGCGCCCCGAGGTCGGCACCGCATTCGTCGGTGAGGAACCGCAGCGTCCGGGCCACCGGGCCGGCGATGTGCGGATAGCGGTCGGTCGCGGTGTCCCATGCCGCCCCCGCCCGGCCCCGGGCCCGGATCAGCTCCGCGGCGTCGGCGAACGGCTTGAAGCGCCGCTCGCCGAAGACGGCCGTGTCCAGGTACGCCCGGTAGCACAGCAGCCATGTCATGGTGTCCGCGTCCAGGGTGCGCAGCTCGGCGCCCCGGTGGCGGACCGTCACGGCGTCGCGGAGCAGCTCGGCGGCCGGGATCGGGTAGGCGACCCCGGAGGCGCTGCGGTGGCCGAGGTCGAAGTGCAGATCGACGCTGAGCACCGAGCGGATCCCGGCGGAGGTCCACACGATCTTGCGGTCGGGCAGCCAGCGCTCGATCCCGGGTTGCATGTCGTCCAGCTCGGGCAGTTTCAGCAGCCGGCACATGGGCGCGAGCTGGCCGAACGACCCCTGTTCCTGTTCCAGTTCGCGCACCGACCGGCTGCTCATCCGGACGAAGGCGTGGTCCTGGATGTTCAGTCCGCGGATGTAGCCGAGGGATTCCAGCACGGCCACCGCCGCCGCCACCTGTTCCTCCGCGACCAGCAGGTCCAGGTCGGTGGTGACGGGCATGCGCCCGGCGGGGCGGTCCAGCAGGGCGCCGAGGAACGGGCCCTTGTTGCCCGCGACGGCGATGCCGGCCGCGTCGAACGCGGCGGTGATCTCCTGCCACGCGGCCATCTGGTGGGCGGCCGTCACCGCGGCGAAGCGGCGTGCGGCCTCCAGCCCCTCGAACCGGTCGAAGTCCTGGTCCCCGTGGAGCAGATGGGCGACGCGCCTGCGCTCGGCGCGGTCGTACACGGCGTCCAGCGGCGCGGGCACGGTCTCGGGACGCCTGCCCCCCACGGCCCGCAGCAGATAGGAGTCGATCTCGTCGAACGACTCACGACGCCAGTCGCGCAGCAATGCCTCTTTCAATCTCATCGGCGAGCTCCAGGGCCGTGGGGTGGATGAAGATGGAGGCGTCCGCCGAGATGTCCAGGCCGAAGATGCGCTGGACGTACTCCTCGATGTCCTGGGCCGCCCGGACGGCCTGGAGGGAACCGCCGCCGCCCGCCTCGAAGAAGTTGTCCCCGGCCTCGATGTCCTCGGTCTTAAGGACCTTCCGGAAGATGCCGAGCACCTGGCCGGCGATCGCCTCCCGCCCGGTGCCGTCCGGGGCGGGCCGGGCGGCGCCCGCGCGGTCGTCGAGGTGGGCGTGCAGCCGCGACTCGTCGAGCTTTCCGTGCGTGCCGGTGGGCCATGCGCGGACGAACACGAAGTGGCCGGGCACCACGGAGGCGGGGAGCAGCTGGGCCAGGTGGCCGCGCAGCTCGGCGGCGAAGGCGGGCAGCCGGAAGAAGGGGGTGTCCGGGTCCCCGGCGGCGGCCAGGACCACGGGGGCGGGTTCGACGAACGCGACCAGCCGGCTGCCGCCGTCGAAGCGGCGCACCAGCGTGTGCGCGGAGTTCACCCCGGGGTACCGGGACAGATGGCTGTCGATCTCGGAGAGTTCGACCCGGACACCGCGGAACTTCACCTGGCGGTCCCGGCGGCCGAGGAATTCGAGCACCCCGTCCTCGCGCTGCCGGACCAGGTCCCCGGTGCGGTAGACGCGGTCCGCCGGTATCAGCGGGGGGTGTTCCAGGAACGCGGCGGCGGTGGCCTCGGGGAGGTTCACATACCCCTCGGCCAGCCCGGCGCCGGACAGCCACAGCTCCCCGGCGCGACCCGGCCCGACGGGTCTGCCGTCCGCGTCGACCACATGCGCGGCCATCCCGGCGATGGGGCGCCCGATGGGCACCGGGCCCCGCAGGTCCCGCGGTCCGACGAGGTGCCAGGTGGCGTCGATGGACGCCTCGGTCGGCCCGTACAGATTGGCCAGCCGGGCCGCGCCGAAGCGGTCCAGCGCCTCGGCCGCCAGTTCGCCGGTGAGCGCCTCGCCGCTGGTGACCAGCAGCCGTACCGAGTCCAGCGCGGGATCGGCGCCGTGTCCGGGGTTGGCCTGGAGGAACGCGCCGAGCATGGCGGGCACGAAGTGCAGCACGGTGATGCGCCGGTCCCGGATCAGGCCGTGGAGGTAACGGCCGTCCAGATGGCCGCCCGGCCGTGCGAAGACCACCGACGCGCCGTTCATCAGCGGCCACAGCAGCTCCCACAGCGAGACGTCGAAGCTGATCGGCGTCTTCTGCAGGATCCGGTCCTCCGGGCCGATGCCGAGCGCGTCGCCCATCCACACCAGCCGGTTGCGCAGCCCCTCCTGCCCGCTGAGCACCCCCTTGGCCCGGCCGGTGGATCCGGAGGTGTACAGCAGGGAGCGGAACGCGTCGGCCGCCCGCGTGCCGGGGGTGCGCTGCGCGCCGGCGGTGTCCCGCTGCGCGGGGGCGGTGTCCAGGGGCAGGGTCGTCAGGTCCGCGAACCGGTGGGCGCGGTCGGTCAGCACCAGGTCCGGTGCGGCGTCCTCGACCATGGCCGACAACCGGGGAGCGGGCAGGTCCGGGTTGAGCGGCAGATAGGTGCCGCCCGCCTTGAGGATGGCGACCAGGGCGATGAGCAGCCGGTTGCCCCGGTCCGCGTGCACCCCCACCACCGGTGACGGCCGGCCCGCCCGTTCGGCCAGTACGGCGGCCAGCCGGTCGGATTCCCGGGCGAGTTCCCGATAGGTGATCGGCGCGGGATCGCAGGCGGCGACGGCCTGCGGGGCCAAAGCCACCCGGCCGACGATGTGTTCCAGGATGTTCTTCGGTCGGCCTTCGTCCTTCATTTTTCGTCAGACCCTATCGGGATGAATACTCGGAATGCGGTCGGCATTACCGCCGGCGCAGGAGATGCGCGGAACGCTAGCAGCCGCCGCACACCATGGTCAACGACGCAAACCAGCAGTCCCGAGGGGATCCGCCCGCGCCTATATTTTTTCTATCTCCAATCTATTTCTTCGCTACCGAAGGCCCGGCGAAGCAGCCGTCCTGCCCCATTGGACGCCGTTCTCGGCCCCATTCCTCCGGCTTCGCGGGCGCCTTCGGCCCATAGTTTTCCAATTGGCGCCGGGATAGCATTTTCGTTATGCCCGGAGAGAGCCTCTCCGGGTGCTTGACCGGCAACACGAATGCTCCCTACAGTCAGTTTTCGTTCAGGCGGAAAGAACCTCGAAAACGCGCTGAGCGGTTCCGCGCGTGCCGCGACCGGCCTCTTCGGCACCCCGGGATCGCTTTCGGGCGGACGCGGCCGAACTCGACCGGCAACCGGGGAGGACGACCCATGACCGTTCCTGTGAAACTCGCCGTCGCGGGTGTCGGAAACAACATATCCGCCCTCGCCCAAGGGATTCTCCATTACGCCGACGCGGTCGCCGGCGGCGCGGACATCGACGCGCTGCCCGGTGTCCGGCGCGGGTCCATCGGCGGACTGGCGGTGTACGACGTCCAGTTCGTCGCCGCCTATGACATCGACCCCGGCAAGATCGGGACCGAACTGTACGACGCGATGCTCCGTCCTCCGAACAACTATCCGCGGCTGGACGTCCGGCTGGAGCCCACCGGGGTGACCGTCGAACAGGGCCTCACCGACAGCGACGAGCACGCCGGACCCCTGTCCGACCAGATCGTGCGGCTCGCGGAGTCGCTGCGCGCCGCGGGCGCCGAGGTGCTGCTGTACTCGCTGCCCACCGGTCTGCAGTGGGCGGCCACCGCCTACGCGGAGGCGGCGCTGGCCGCCGGGGTGGCGTTCGTGAACTGCACCCCCGAGTCGGTCGGCCGCGACGAGGAGCTGAGCACCCGGTTCATCGCCGCGGGGGTGCCGCTCATCGGCGACGACCTGGCCAGCCACCTGGGAACCTCGATCGTCCACCGCTCCCTGCTGGGGCTGCTCGCCGAGCGCGGCATCAGCCTGCACAGCTCCTACCAGCTCAACCTCGGCGGCAACCAGGACTTCCGCAATCTGCGCGACCGGGGCGCGTCCAAGCGCGACTCCAAGCTCAACGCGCTGGCGAAGGCCGGTGTCCAGCTCGACCGGGTCGATGTCATCCCGTCGGCCGGTTTCGTGGCCCATCTGGAGGACCACAAGGTCGGCTACCTCAACATCGAAGGCGTGGGCTGGGCGGGCACCCCGGTGGAGATCGACCTCAAGCTCAAGGTCCAGGACTCCAGTAACGCGGCGGGGGTCATCATCGACCTCATCCGGATCGCCGCCGCGGCCGTCCGCGTCGGCGAGAAGGGCTTCGTACCGGCGGCGGTGCCGCTGCTGAAGTCGCCGCCCAAGGGGCACGGGGCGTACACCGAGGTGGAGGTCGAAGCCAGCTACGACAGCCTCGCCGCGCGGATCGCATGACCGCGGCGGTGCGTGACGAGGACTGGGTGCTGGTGACCGGGGCGACCCGGGGCATCGGCCGGGCGGTGGCCTTCGCCCTCGCGGAGGCCGGCTACCCGCTGGTGCTGTGGGCCCGCACCGGCCGGGAACTGGAGGAGATCGCGGCGGAGATCACCGCCCAGCACGGCACGCCGGTGCGGATCGCCTCCGTCGACGTCTCCGTCGCGGCGGAGGTGGACAAGGCGGTGGCGGATTCGCTGGCCGGGATCGCCACGCTGCGCGGGGCGGTGATCAACGCGGGTGGCGGCATCTGGTCGTCCATCGAGGAGATGGCCGTCGAGGACTGGCGCGCGGTGGTGGGCACCAATCTCGACGGCGCCTTCCACACCCTGCGGGTGGCCATGCCGCTGCTGCGCGGGCACCGCGGCGCGCAACTGGTGGGCCTCGCCTCGGACTCCTCCTACGGCTCGTTCCCCCAGCGCGGCGCCTACTGCGCCTCCAAGGCGGGGTTCCGCTCGCTGCTGGAGACCGCCCGCCGGGAGCTGCGGGAGAGCGGGGTCCGGGTGACCGTCCTGGTGCCGAGCCGGGTGGACACCTACTTCCGGGGCAAACAGCCGGGCGACCGGCCGGAGGCGCTGTCGCGGACCGAGGTGGCCGAGGTGGTGACCACGCTGTTCGCGATGGAGCCGAGGGTCGAGGTGCGGGAGGTCCAGCTGTCGTCGATCCACTCGTCCTTCGGGCCGTTCCCGGAGGTGGCACCCGAGGAGCTGACCGATGTCTGAAACGCCGGCCACCGGGTCCGCGGTGCACGCCGTACAGCCCGCCGGGCACACACCGCCGATCGGCCGCTACTCCCCCGCGGTGTCCGTGCCGGTGGGGGGAGGGCGACTGGTCTTCGTCAGCGGCCAGGTCTCCGCCGACGGCGAGGGGCGGACCATCGGCCCCGGGGACGCGGCGACGCAGGCCGAGACGGTGTTCCACCGGATCTCGGAGGTGCTCAAGGCCGCCGGCGGCACCCTCGCCGACCTGGTCAGCCTCGTCATCTACCTCGTCGACCTGGACGACTTCACCGCGGTCTCGACCGTGCGCAACCGCGTGCTGGCCGACCCCGCCCCGTCCAGCACCCTGGTCGAGGTCTCGTCGCTGGCGATCCGGGACCACCTGGTGGAGATCTCCGGGGTCGCGTTCGTACCGGACGGGCGATGAGCCGGGCCGCCGCGCGGGTGCTCGTGGTCGGCAGCCTCAACACCGACCTCATCATCCGCACCGACACCGAGCCGCCCGACGACGGCGCGGCCCGGGTCACCGGCCTGGCCACCGCCAGCGGCGGCCACGGCGGCAACTGCGCCACCGTCCTGGCCGCGCTCGGCTGCCGGGTCTCCCTGGCCACCGTGGTCGGCGACGACGCCGAGGGCGCGGCCATGCTGGCGGAGCTGGCCGGCGCCGGGGTGGACACGGAGCCGTCGCAGACGCTGCCGGGAGCGTCCACCGGACGGGTGTTCATCCCGGTCTACCCGGGCCGGCGCCACATGCTGATGCACCGGGGCGCCACCGATCTGTGGGATCCGAAGAGCTGCGAGACGGTGCCGTTCGGCGCCTACGCGGCCGTCGTGCTGTTCGACCCGCCGGAGCCGGTGGCGCTGCGGGTCCTGGAGCTGACCGCCGAGGCCGCGACCCCGGTGTTCTGGAACCCCGGCGGGCTCCAGGCCGCGCGGTTGCCCGGACAGGCCGCCTCGGTGCGGTGGCTCGCGGTCAACCGCGCCGAGTACCGGGCCGCGTTCGGCGCCGAGCCGGACGCCCGGCACCTGGGCGGGGTGTGCCGGGGCCGGGACCAGACCGTCGTGGTCACGCTCGGCCCCGAGGGGGCGATGGCGGGCGAGGCCGGGGAGGTACGCCGGATTCGCTCCCGCCGGGTGGACACGGTCGACGCCACGGGCGCGGGCGACGCGTTCGCGGCGGGTTTCGTGGCGGCGTACCTGCGCGGCCGCTCCCTTCCCGAGGCACTGCGCTGGGGTGCCGCGGCGGGCGCGTACGCCGTCACGGTGCCGGGGGCGCGGGCTCCCGGGCTGACGTTGGCAGAGGTTGACAAGCCGCATCCGATCGAGGAGGTGCCGTGAGCATCGAGATCATGAAAGAGGCCTTCCAGGGCGTGGACTGGGGCGAACTGCAACGGGTCCACGAGGCGGCGGCCAAGGCGCTGCCCGCCCTGTCCGATCCCGCCGTGCTCGGTCTGCTGTGGGACCGGATGCGGGGATCCGAGGAGCTGGCGTCGAAGTCCGAGCGGTTCAACGCCTTCGAGAAGTACGTCCTGCACGACGACCCCGGAAGCGGTCTGCGGCTGCGGCTGCACATCTTCTCCGAGGAGGCCGTGGAGGAGGCGCACAACCACCGGGCCAGCTTCAGCTCGCTGATCCTGCACGGCAGCTACCGCCATCTGCTGTACGGCAACGTGGAGGACATCTGGGGCGCGGAGGAGTCCCCCGCGACGCGTCCGGAGCCCCGGTTCATCCAGGAGCAGCTGCCCGGGACCAGCTACACGCTGCACAACGCGTTCGTGCACTCCACCTACGCCAGTCCCGGCACGGTCAGCCTGGTCATCCAGGGGCCGAGGGACCGCTCCAGCTTCCGCATCTACGACCTCGCCAAGGGGCTGACCCGCACCCGTCTGGGCGCGGCGGCCGCCCAGGGTGTGCAGGAGCCGGGGGAACGCAAGCTGACCGACCGTGATCTGGACCTGACCCGCAACCGCCTGGCCGAGGCGGGGCTGCTGCGCTGACCGGCGTCTTCCAGCGGCGTGCGACACCGCATCACAAGTGCGAAGGACACATGAGGACACGATGAAGAGAAGCCAGCTGTCCCTCACCGTGATCGACCCGTTCCACGACCACCACAACGAGGACGAGGACTTCGTGGTCGGTCTCGTCCACCCCTATCTGGTGGAGGCGTGGCAGAAGAACCGGCTCAAGTACCGCGAAAGTCTCGCCCTCGGGTACCTGGCGGCGGCCCTGGACCGCCACGGCTTCGAGACCACCAGCATCAACGCGGAGCTGCTCAGCCTGGGCCCGCCGGACGTCGCCGAGCGGCTGCTGGCCGACCCGAGGATCCGGCTGATCGGCATCTCCGCCAAGTCCCAGCGCACCTACCGCGCCGCCAAGCAGATCGCCGAGCTGGTGAAGGCGGCACGGCCGGAGGTGCACATCACGCTGGGCGGTGTGTTCCCCAGCGCGGCGGACCAGCAGATCCTGGATGACTGCCCGCACGTGGACTCCATCGTGCGGGGCGAGGGCGAGCACGCCATCGTGGAGCTCGCGGCGCGGCTGAGCCAGGGCCTGCCCCTGGAGAAGATGCGCGGCCTGTCGTTCCGTTCCGACGGCGCCTTCCGGCGCAACCCCGACCGGCCCCGCATCCGCAACCTGGACGAGCTGGCGTTCCCGGCCCGCCACGACCTCGCGCAGATGATCAGTGAGGGGGCCACTCCGTCGTCCGCCTATCTGGTGGCCTCACGGGGGTGCTACGCGTCCTGCACCTTCTGCTCCATCCACCAGATCTACGGGGACCACAATGTGGTGCGCCGCAGTCCGGGGAGCATCGCCGACGAGATGGAGTCCATCAAGTCGCAGTACGGCATCAGCCGGTTCTCCTTCGTCGACGACCTGTTCATCATGCCCTCGCCGAACGGCATCCGGTGGGTGCACGAGTTCTGCGACACCCTCCTCGAGCGCGAACTCGAGGTGAACTTCTACGCCGAGATGCGGGCCGACACCATCGAGCGGTCCCTGGTGCGCAGGCTGATGGACGTGGGGATGCACCGGCTGTTCATCGGCGTGGAGTCCGGTGTGGACTCGGTGCTGGTGCGCTGGGACAAGGGGACGACGGTCGAGGACAACAACAACGCGCTGCGCGAACTGCGCGAGATCGGTATGTCCCCGCACCAGATCAACTTCGGCTACATCATGTTCGATCCGGAGATGACCTTCGCGGAGCTGAAGGAGCAGTACCGCTGGATCCGCGACTCCGGATACGCCAAGGTGCAGCATCTGCAGAACAAGATGAACATCTACTGGGGCACCCCGGAGTACCGGCGCCTGATCGCGCAGGGCCGGGTGGACGACTCGGCGCTCGGCGAACGCTGGATCTACACGTTCGACGACCCCAAGGTCAACGCGTTCGAGCCGGCGTTCCGGCGGTTCCACCGGACCTATGAGGCCGATCCGCGCAGTATGGCGGTGCTCGCCGCCCGCGAGGCGTTCATCGCGCGGATCCGGGAGGACCGCAGCCTCACACCGATGCCGAAGTGGCTGCACCAGTGCCTGGACCAGGCCATGCGCCGGGTCGACCAGGCCGACCGGGACTGCTACTTCTACTTCTTCGAGCGGTACTTCGACGCGCTGGAGGACACCGACGACCCCGGTGAGGAGACCGAGAAGGCGATCTGGGCGGAGCTGAGCCCGCTGCTGGACGAACTCGCCCTGGACGCCAAGCTGCTGCAGACCCTCGCCGAGGGGATCGACAAGATCACCGCGAACCCCGACGAGCTGCCCCGGGCCCCCGAGGTCCCGTCCGGGGACACCGGAACGGCGACCGTATGGCTGGCGGCGGACGAGCAGGGCTCGCACGGTTTCCGGGTCGTCCTCGGCCACTCGGGCACCGACCGCTACGACCACGCCTGTGAACGGGTGCGGCTCCCGGCGGACGGCGGGGAGATCACCGCACACCGCAACCCACGGGCGCGGGAGCTGCTCGTCGCGGCGGGCTGCACCCCGCTGCCCCGGCTCGCCGAGGGAGCGAAGGCGTGATCATTTGTGGGGTGAAACTCACCCATGACGGCGGTGTCGCCATCGTCGACGACGGCCGGCTGGTCTGCTCGGTGGAGCTGGAGAAGCTCGGCAACAACCCCCGGCACCAGCGGATCGACGACCTCCAGATCGTCGTGGACCTGCTGGCCGAGTACGGTTACCGGCTGGCCGACGTCGACCGGCTGGTGATCGACGGCTGGCGCAAGACCCACAAGGTGAAGCCGTGGGGCGGCCAGGAGGTCCGCGTCGAGCTGGCCCCCTACCGCCGCGGGCTGCTGGACGACAACCTGCTGCGCCCGTACCCGTCGCATGTGCTGGACCTGCCCTGCACCAGCTATCCGCACTACGCGGGGCACGTGGCCAGCGCGTACTGCTCCAGCCCGTTCGCGGCCGGGCCGGAACCCTCGTACATCCTGTGCTGGGACGGGGCGATGTTCCCGTTCCTGTACCACTACGACCCGGCCACCCGCCGCATGGAGAGCGTGGGCGCGGTGCACCATATGCTCGGTGACACCTACCACACGCTGGCCCAGGCGTATCCGCCGTACGACGCGCCGCTGGAGTGGCCGCACACCCTGGCGCTCCCCGGCAAGATCATGGCCTATGTCGCCCACGGCACCCCGGACGAAGCCGCCGTCGCCGCGCTGGACGCGCTGCGGGCCGACGCCGAACGCACGGTCCTCGGCGAGGGCGAGACCACCGACGACCGGCTGACCGAGCGGGCGGGGCGCCGGATCCTGGAGTTGATGCGCGCCGGCCAGCCGCTGCCGGGGGTCACCCCCGACGACGCGCTGGCCTCCATCCAGGAGTTCCTGGGCCGTGCCCTGGTGGCCGGGCTGACCGAGCTGATCGGGCGGGACGGACGGTCCACCCGCAATCTGTGCATGGTCGGCGGCTGCGCCCTGAACATCAAGTGGAACCGGGACGTGCGGGAGCGGGTGCCGGTCGACCGGGTGTGGGTGCCGCCCTTCCCCAACGACGCGGGCAGCGCGCTGGGCACCGCGTGCTGTGAGCTGTTGCGGTCGGGCCACTCGCCGGCCCTGCGGTGGGACACCTACGCCGGGCCGCAGCTCGTGGCGAGCGAGCCGAGGCCCGGGTGGCGGTCGCGCACGATGACCCCGGCGGAGCTGGCGGCCCATCTGCACCGCACCGGGGAGCCGGTCGTCGTCCTGCACGGCCGGGCCGAACTCGGCCCCCGTGCCCTGGGGCACCGCAGCATCCTGGCGCCCGCGGTGGAGGCGGGGATGAAGGACCGGCTGAACGAGGTCAAGGGCCGGGAGTCCTACCGCCCGGTGGCGCCGGTCTGCCTGGAGGAGCGGGCGCCCGAGGTCTTCGACCCCGGTACGCGCGACCCGTTCATGCTGTTCGACCACCATGTCCGCGAGGAGTGGCGGGACAAGGTGCCCGCCATCTGCCACCTGGACGGTACGGCCAGGGTGCAGACGGTCGGGCGGAACGACGACGAGCTGATCTTCGAGATCCTCACCGCGTACGAACGGCTCAGCGGTATCCCCCTGCTGTGCAACACCAGCGCGAACGGCAACGGCAGGGGTTTCTTCCCCGATGTGGCCAGCGCGATGGACTGGGGGAAGGTGCCCGCCATCTGGTCCGACGGCATGCTCCACGAGAGGGGGTGAACGGTGGCCTCGGCGGACAACGCCTGCCGGGTTCCACCCGAGCTGAGCAGGGTGCCGCGCAAACGCGAGGTCTACGCGGGCGATCCGTACTTCCGGGACGCCTGGGACGACCTGCGAGCCGCGTTCGGCGACGGTCCGGACGCGGTGGCGCGGCTGCACCGGGCCGCCTCGCTGGTGCTGCGGCCCGACGCCGTGGCCACCAGGGGTGGCGAACGGCTGCTGCGCGCCGTGTGCGGCGCGGGGTTCGTCCCGGTCGCCTGCGAGGTGTTCCGGTTCGACCGGCACACGACGCGGGAGGTGTGGCGTTATCAGCTCAACATCGCCACCCGTGAGCGGATCGACGTGATGGACATGATCATGCCGGCCGGGGACGCGCTCTATGTGCTGCTGCGCGAGGACCGCGCCCCCTCCGCGGTCCCGGCGGCCACCCGGCTGAGCTCGATGAAGGGGCCCAGCCGTCCGGAGGACCGCGGTCCCGCGGACCTGCGCACCATCGCCGGCCCCGCGCAGGCGTCGGTGCTCACCTACGTCCATGTCGCCGACGAGCCCGCCGATGTCGTCCGCGACCTGGGGATCTTCTTCGACCGCCCGGAGCGGAACCGGCTGCTCGCCCGGATGGACGCCGCCGACGACGCCACCGACGCCGTGCTGAAGACACTGGCGGAGGTCGAGGCACGCTCCGAGCCCTCCGCCCTGACCTGGCGGCCCGCGCTGGACAGGCTGGAGGTGCTGCTGGCGGACCGGACGGACGCCACCGGCTTGCGCGCCCTGCTGCACGCGGTGCGCTCCGGCCGCAGCAGGGACTGGCAGGCGCTGCTGGCGCTCGCCGACCGGCTCGGCGTGGCCTGGTCCCACTGGGACCGGGTGGCGGTCGCGGCCGAGCTGAGCGCCCGGCACTTCGACGCCGTCCCGATCCTCCCCGACGTGGGCCACCCCACCGGGCTCCCGGCCGAGCCCGCCCCCCGTCCCGACAACGAGCAGGAGAAGGTATGACGAGCGCACCCGTCACGGTGGAGCGGCTCGCCGAACTCAAACGGCTGCCCGCCGACGCGCTGCGCCGCTTCGGCCTCAGCGACAGCGCCGAAGGCGTCCGGTTCGCCTACCGGGCCGCGGACGGCACCGCGGGCAGGACCCGGCTGCGCACCGGCATCCGGGGGGCGGGAGGCTCCTCGTGGCTGCCCGGTGACGACGCCCCCATCGTGGCCTACAGCACCCCCGAGGCGCTGCGGCGGGCCGCCGAGGTGGGCTACCAGATCGTGGTGGAGGGCGAGTCGGACTGCTGGACGGCCTGGCAGCACGGAGTGCCCGCGGTCGGCATTCCCGGCTCCGCGCACTGGGACGTGCTCACCCTCGACCACCTGCCCGGACCGGAGGTCTTCGTCCAGGTCGAGGAGGACAGCGCACAGACCTTCCCGGGCGGTGTGGCGGACTACGTGGACGCCGTGGTGCGCCACATCCGGTCGCTCGGCTACCCCGGGCGCGTCCACCAGCTGCGGCTGGGCGCCCACAGCGACCTGAGCGAGCTGCACTGCGCGGACGCCGATGCGTTCGGGGCCGAACTGGACAAGGCGCTGGCGGTGTCACGCACCGCGGAGGAGGGGACGGCGGGATGACCGTGTCCGGCACCGAGACGCCGACGGCGGCCTCGGGGGACGACGTGGAAAACCTGCTGGGGGGCCAGTACACCCTGCGCTCCTCCGCGGTGGTCGACCTCAACCTCTTCCGGGTCCGCATCTCCAGCAACCTGACCGACTTCGACGGCTACTCGTACTTCACCCGGTTCGTCGACCCGTCCGTCCCCGGGCGGGTCGACTACGAGGTGGTCTGTGTCGACCTCGACGCCGACCCGGTCGACGAGCGGATCGTCTCCTCACTGCGGGACCGGACCTTCCGCGCCGACCGGTTCCGCGGCGGCTTCTACCTGACCCACCACCACGGGGCGCCGGCCCACCTGGTGACGCGGGGAAACCGGATCTATGTGTTCGGCCGCAGGCTGGACCGCGTCATCTGGCCGTACTTCACCAAGCACCTGCTGACCGTCTTCGCGGTCGACCACGATCTGCTGCATCTGAAGGCCGCGGCCTTCATCCAGCCGGGCTCCGGGGCGAATCTGCTGTTCGGCCGGGGCAGCGGCGGGAAGACGGTCTTCCTCACCCAGGCGTGCGTGGACGGCGGTACGTTCCTCAGCAACACCCATGTGCTGGTCGACGGGCTGACGGTGCACGGGATCCCGTCCGCCATGCGGGTGCGCCACGACCGGTGCTTCGGTGAGCTGATCGACTCGGCCGGGCTCGCCCCGCACCTGGAGGCGTCGGAGTACCGGGTCGACCCGGCGCTGCTCTTCGACCACCAGCCTCCGGCCCAGGCCACCGTGCGCAACCTGTGCATCATCGACTACGACGCGGACCGGCCGCGCCGTTTCGAGGAGATGGACGTCGAGCCGTTCGCCGCGTTCCTCGATCTGTTCGCCTTCGCCATCGGCACCTACGGTCTGAAGGACGACGTGCTCGCGCACCTGGGCAACGACGTCCTCGCCTACGGCGCGGCGTTCTCGGCGATGAAGACCCGCATGCTCGAGCTGATCGCGTCCTGCCGCCGTCTCTACATCAACGCCGACATGCTCGACCCGGGGGTTCGCCGGGAAACCCTCGCGGCGCTGGCAGGATAATGCGGGCGATGACGCACAGGACTGACGAAGAACTCCTCGCCGCCGCCGTGCGCGCGGCCGAGACCGCCGGCCGGGTGATCGTGGCGCGGAGCACCGATCGCGGCGTGGCGTACAAGAACGACGCCGAGCCGGTCACCCAGGGCGATCTGCTCGCCGACCGCGCCATCCTCGAGACACTGCGGGCCGCGTTCCCGGACGTGCCCGTGCTGTCCGAGGAGTCCGGCGACGGCGAACCGCCGGACCTCCACGGGCCGGTGTGGGTGGTCGACCCCATCGACGGCACGGCCAACTACGCACGCGGCCACCCGTACGTGTCCGTCTCCGTGGCCTATGCCGAGGAGGGTGTCACCAGGGCCGCGGCGGTGTGCGCCCCCTTCCTGGGGGAGACCTTCACCGCGGCGCTGGGCAAGGGCGCACGACTCAACGGGCGTCCCATCAACGTCGGCTCCCCGGGTGAGCTGCGCAGAAGCGTGGTCAGCACCGGTTTCCCCCATATGCGTTCGGACCTGGGGCCGCTGCTCAAGCGGATCGAGCTGCTGCTGACCCACTGCCAGGACATCCGCCGCGCCGCCTCCCCCGCCCTGGACATCTGCTGGGTCGGCGCGGGCCGGCTGGACGCGCACACCGAGACGCTGCACCCGTGGGACGTCGCCGCCGCGTCCCTGGTCGCCCGGGAGGCAGGCGCCGTGCGCGGCCATCTGGTCCCGGTGCCGGACGGCGTTCCCGCCGACCTGTTCGGCGGGGGCTTCCTGGTGTCGGCGCCCGAGGTCCACGATGATCTGATGGCCCTGCTCACGGGGGTCGGCGGATGACCGCCGTACGGGTGCTGGCCTACGAAGGGGTCGATGAACTCGACCTGTTCGGGGCCCTGGCCCCCCTGGACAAGGGCGCCCGGTGCGCCCAGCACGACAACGGGCTCGAGGTGGCGCTGGTCGCCCCCGGGCCGGACGTCACCACCTCCGGCGGCACACGGCTCACGGGTATCGCGTCCCTGGACGCCCTGGCGGACTGCGATGTGCTGGTGGTGCCGGGCGGGCGGGGCGCGGAGGCGGCCGCGGCGTCGGAGCGGCTGCGTACCGCGGTCCGTGACACGGCGGCCCGGGGAGCCGAGCTGTTCGCGGTGTGCACCGGTGTGCTGCTCGTCGCCGCCGCCGGTGTGCGGGCCGGGCGGCTGGCGGTCCACGCGGACAAGCACCAGTTGCTGCGGACGGTGGCTCCCGGAGTGCGGGAGGCGGACATCGGGCGCGGTCTGGTGCGCGATCCGGCCCTGGTCAGCATCGGTGGCCTGGCGGACCGCGGGCTGAAGGGGACGGACATCGCCTTCGAGGTGCTGCGCCGCCACGCGCCGGGGTGCGTCGGCTGTGTGGCACGGCGGATGGAGGTGGTCCCGCCCGCACTGTGACACGCCGCGGTGGACCCGCGCCCGCCTGCCGCCGGGCCGCGGCGGTCGTGGTGGCAGCGTCCCCGCTTCAGGAGTGGCACACGGCGCCGGTGCTGTCACGCGCCGGCCGGTTGCTCCACCGGACCCTGGTGGTGTGCGACACGGCCGGTGCGGCGGCGCTCGCCCGGGCCACTACCGGTGCCCTCGGCGGCGCTCGCCCGGGCCACTACCGGTGCCGTCGAGCGCGCGCTCGGCGGCCCGGCCGGATACACCCACCCCAGAGCCGTTCGCACCGAGGTGCGCACCACCGCTGGTGGCCGAGTGAAGGTGCACGGCCACGTCTCCCATGGTCAGCTCCGCTTGGCCCACAGGGCCGAGTCCAGCAGCCTTCCTGTCCCGGGCCCGCACCTTTGGTGCCCGCCCAGCCGCTTCACGTTAAGGACGATCGCGACCATGGACGACACCGCCGACACCGCTGTGTCCAAGGTGCGGGAGTACTACCGGTTAGTCGACGCCGACGACGTCTCGGGGCTGCTCGCGCCCTCTTCGCCGAAACCGCCGTCTACCGCCGCCCCGGCTATGAGCCGATGCGCGGCCAGGCCGATCTGATGGCCTTCTACACCGGCGAGCGGGTCATCGCCGAGGGGAAGCACACCGTCGTCACCACCGTCGCGGACGGCCGCCGGGTGGCGGTGAACGGCGTGTTCGAGGGCGTGCTCAAGGACGGCCGCGAGGTGTCGCTGGAGTTCGCCGACTTCTTCGAGCTGGACGCGGCACTGCGCTTCGCGCGCCGCGACACCTTCTTCTTCGCCCCGATGGTCTGAAGGACCGGCCTCGGTCAACGGAGGTCCCCCCCATACGTGTCCGCCCCGGAACCGCGTTCCGGGGCGGACACGTCATCTCCTCCGTACCACCCCGGCAGGGGTCAGGGCACGATCTCCTCCTTGACCACGATGTGGCCGGAGTCGGGGTTGAGGACTCCGCCGAGCCGGGCGTACGCCCCGTCGGTCAGGTCCAGGCACTTGGGCACCGACGGTGTCCACGCGAAGGTGCCGCGGTCGTTGATGCGCACGACCAGCGAGGCGCCGTTCGCCACGTTGGTGACCTTCACCTTGGTCCCGAACGGCAGCTGCGGATCGCGGCTCAGAGAGGTCGCCGCGGTGTCCGCGTTGTTGTCGAAGAGTTCACCGCTGGCGGTGTAGGCACCCGGGGGTATGTAGCCGTAGTGGGTGGCCCAGCAGTTCTCACCGGCCGGCGGGGTGTCGCTGGTGGCGGCGGTGCTCGTCGGGGCGGCACCCAGCACGGCGGTCAGTGCGACGGCTCCGGCGGCCAGTCGGCCGGCCAGCATTCCCTTGCGCATGGCGAGGACCTCATTTCGATGTGTCGTGGTGGGGGGTTCGCACGCGGGCGGGCTGTCCGTCAGCCGGCCGCGCGGTAGGCGGCGCCCATCTGGTTGGGCGTGGTGCCGTTGTAGAGACCGGTGCCGCCGCGGTCGGCGGACAGCGTGAACCACGCGTACCGTTCGACGAAGGACAGCCCCTGGAGCATGGCGGTGGACTTCGTCACGAACGCGGCCTGCTGTTCCGGGGACGGATACCTCGGGGTGCCGGTCGAGAAGTCGGTCAGCGCGTATTCGGTGAGCCAGACCGGCTTCTGGTAGCGGTCGTGGACGGCCTGGAGGTAGCCGCGCAGCTGGTCGGTGGCGCGGGTGGGGTCGAAGTCGGCGCCGTACCAGTGCAGGGGGATGAAGTCGACCCGGTAGCCGCGGTCGGCGGCGCCCTTCATGAAGCGGTCGAGCCAGCCGTCGGCGACATCGCCGCCGTAGGCCACGGCGGGGGCGCCGAGCCGCATACCGGTCGACTGCAGCCGGGGCCACAGTTCGAGGGCCCGCTCCACCGACATGTCCGCCTGGCCGGCCAGGTCCGGTTCGTTGAAGCCGAGCAGGGTCGTGCCCTCGCTCCTAGCCCGGTCGAGTTCCGTGTCGGTCACCGAGCCGGCACCCCAGATCATGGGCACGAACTCGACACCGGCCGGGGGTTCGATCCGTTCCTTGCCCGAGGCCCAGGTGTAGAACCAGCCGACCCCGGCATCGGCCATCGCTCCGGTGACCCCGTCGAAGTTCCAGGCGCTGACGCCCTTCTTCTGCCCCGCCGCCGCGGACGCCCCGGCGCCCGCCTGGCTGCCCGCGGTCAGCAGGGTCAGCACCGCCAGCAGAACGGTGAGGAGGCGTATCCTCCGCACGTCGTCTCTCCTTTCCTCATCCGGTCCTCGTCCCGTCCTCATCCGGTCCTCGTCCGGCCCTCGTCCGGCCCGGAGTGACATGGCCGACGGCAGGTCAGACGACGCTGTGGAAGGTGACGGTGAAACCGCTGCACCGGCCGCACTGCTGCATGACCTGGTTCCCCGGCTCCTGGTCCTGCTTGGACCAGCCGTACGCCTTGGGGCAGTGGGCGGCGATCATGTCGCTGTAGGGGGTCTTGGCGTCCCGGTCGGGGCTGGTGCACAGCATCGGCGTGCCGTCCGGCCAGCGCGTCAGATCGTCGGGAGGACACAGCGGCAGCAGGTTCTGCGAGCAGCCCATGGTGTCGCAGCCGCCACCGCCGGTGGCGTTGTCGGGGGCGATGGTGACGGGCTGGGAGAAGGCGTTGACGTAGCTGACGTTGTACCAGGGCGCCAGCGTGTCCCTGGTGTCGAAGTTGAACTCCGCGAGGCTGGTGGGCTGTTCGGCCGTCTCGCAGTGGTCGGCGAACCTGCCGCAGTCCCCCACCTGGCAGTGGAAGGTGCTGCCCGGCGTCCCCGTGCACCCCTGACGGGCGAAGAACTTGCCACGCCAATGGCCGGGATCCGCCGTCTCGGGGATCGTCACCGTGCCCGACTCCCCGGGCTCCAGGATGGGTAACGTGGCGAACTGCCGGGATCCGTCGGCGTTGACATCGCTGCCGATCCACACCTTCTTCCCGGTGTCGTTGACGAACGTCACCGTGTGATCCACCGCCGCGGCCGCGGCCGGTGCGGCGCCGGACAGCGTTTCCGCCCCGGTGCCGGGGGCGGCGCCCGCGCTGGTCCCGGAGTTCGGGCTCAGGGCCACCAGGACCGCGGCGGCCAGCGCGGCCACGGCGGTCAGGATCTTCCGCATGGTTCCTCTTTCGACGTGATGGGGTGTCCGGATGGCCGGGCGCGCGTCGGGCGGGGCGGTCCATGGGCGGCGCGCTGCCGCCTCGGACCGGGACGTCCGCCGGAAGGGTGGAGCGCGGCGCGGCGGGGAAGGGTGTTACGGGGAGCCCGCGGCACCGCCGGAGGTCATGCGCCGTGGCCCTCCCACGACCGGGAAAAATTTGTCACGATCATGACAAAGAAAACCCACCGGAAACTCTCCGCGGTCCGGCCCCAGGCGAGGAATCGGCCCGGGAGCGCGCTCAAGAGCTGACGGTCCCCCATGACAGCGCCCGCAGCCGTATATGTCAATGGTCTGGACCAAAATCAGCCGATCAGCAGCGCGCCGTGAGACCGCCGTCCACGGGCAGGCATACGCCGTTGATGTACGCCGCCTCGTCCGAGGCGAGGAAGACGGCGGCCGCCGCGACATCCCACGGGCTGCCCATCCGGCCCGTGGGGCTCACCGCGTGCCGGGCCGCGAGCGCGGCCTCGGGGTCGTCCGCCCCGGCCACGATCTGCCGGGCCACCAGGGGCGTGTCGATCAGGCCGGGCAGGACGGCGTTCACCCGGATGCCCTCGGCGGCGTGACGCAGCGCCAGGGCGACGGTGAGCTGGTTGACGGCCGCCTTCGCCGCGCTGTAGCTCGGATAGGGGTAGCCGGTGTCGCGTATCGCGGCGATCGAGGACACGTTGACCACCGCGCCCCCGCCCGCCGCCACCATGCGCGGCAGCACGTGTTTGCAGGTCAGGAAGACACTGCCGACGTTGATCGAGAGGGCGGACTGCCAGTCGGCGAGGTCGAGTCCGGTGAGGTCGCCCAGACGAGCCGCGCCGACGTTGTTGTGCAGCACCGTGGGTGTGCCCAGGGCGCGCTCGGCCGCCGCGACGACGGCGGCCACCTGCTCCTCGTCGGTGACGTCCGCCGTCAGGGGCAGCGCCGTACCGCCCTCGGCCGTGATCGCCCCGGCCGTGCGGCGCGCGTGGTCCGCGTCGATGTCGATCGCCGCCACCCGCGCCCCTTCCCGGGCGAACGCGAGCGCGGCCGCCTGGCCGTTGCTCACCCCGTCCGGGCCGGCGCCGGCCCCGAAGACGAGGGCGGTGCGGTCGGCCAGTCGTCGTCCCCTGTGCATGGCCCGATCCTGGACACCGGCGCGCCCCGAGGGCCACCGACGGCCGTCGCAAACACCCCGCACCGGCTCCTCGATCTGTAGAAAACAGCAGGTCATCACCCTTCACATCGGCCCGGACATGCGGAATGATCTTCCCGATCGGCAGCAGTGACGGGCCACCCCGCCCGTCCGGTGGGAGGTGACGGGCGATGCTCGGAAGCCGGCTTCAGGACGTCGTGGACGAGCTGGCGGAGCGCATCGGCCGCTCCGTCGCGGTCAACGACCCACGGGTGCGCATCCTCTGCGCCAGCCGCCACTTCGGCGACGAGGACCGGGTGCGGGTACGGGCGGTGCTGCAGCGGGACGCGGGCAGCGCGGCGGCCGGGCACATCCTCGCCCAGGGAGTCGACCGCTGGACCGAACCCGGTGTCATCCCGCCGCGCGAGGACCTGGGCATGCGGGCGCGGCTGTGCGCGCCGATACGGTGGCGGCACCAGCTGCTGGGCCTGCTCGTCGTCATCGACCCGGACGGCTCCCTCTCCCCCGCCGGCGTCGACGCCGTCCGCGAGGCCACCCGCGCCCTCGCGCCCCTGATGTACGGGGACTTCACCGCGCGGGACACCGAACGCGTGGCCCGTGAGGAGGCGGTGCGGCAGCTGCTGAGCCCGTCGGCCACCGTCCGCGAGGCCGGGCGGGACGCGCTGGCGCGTGGCGGCCGGCTGCCGTCCGCCCGCTGGGCCGGCGTCACGGTGGCGCGGGTCGTCGGCGATCCGCCGGCCGACCGCGCGGGGGCGGTGGAGGTGGCGCTGCGCACCGGGCTGGAGCGGGTGGCGGGCGACCGGGCGCTGCGGACCGAGTTCTGTCTGGACGGACCGCTGGGGCTGCTGCTGACCTGCTCCGACCGGCCGGTGCCCCAGGAGCTGCTGCGGGCCCGCGCGGCGGTCCTCCTGGAGCAGGTGCGGTCCGTGCTGAACGGCTCGGCGGAGTGTGTGGCGGGGATCGGCGAGACCGTGGAGGGCGGTGCGGAACAGGCATGGATGTCGTGCGAGCAGGCGACCGGTGCCGCTCGGGCGGCCGCCACCCGGCCCGGTGCCGACGGCGTCGTCCACTGGGCCGAGCTCGGCGCGCTGGCACCCCTGTCGCTGATCCCGCCGGACCGGCTGACTCCCGCGCTGCTGCCCGCGCCACTGCGCGCCCTGCTGGCGCGGGACCCCTCGGGCCGTCTCGTGGACACCCTCACGGCCTATCTGGACCACGGGGGTTCGGCGCCGCGCACCGCGCACGCCCTGCACCTGCACCGCACCTCGCTGTACTACCGGCTGCAGCGGATCGCCGAACTCACCGGACTGGACCTGGCCGACGGCGACAACCGGCTCACGCTCCACCTGGGGCTGCGGCTGTACGCCCTGATGCGCTCGGCCGGCCGGGGGTGAGCCGCCGCCCGGTGCGCGGCCGGCGGCCTTCCGGCCGGCCTTCCGGCGAAGACCGGCCTTTCGACAAAGAGAGGAAAGCGCCCGGCCGATTCCCGACAGGAAACGGTGGCACGCCCCCGTGCCGCACCCGATACTCCGACCGCAGTGCACGTCACCTGGGAGCCGCCGCCATGTCCACCATCGCCCCGCCCGCCGACCGCACCGTGTCCACCACACGGATCGCGGTCGCCAGCTTCATCGGAACGGCGATCGAGTTCTACGACTTCTACATCTACGGAACGGCGGCCGCGCTCGTCCTCGGCAAGCTGTTCTTCCCCACCTTCTCCGCGCTCGCGGGCACCCTGGCCGCGTTCGCCACCTTCGGTGTGGGCTTTGTCGCCCGGCCGATCGGCGCCGTCATCTTCGGCCATTTCGGGGACCGCACCGGCCGCAAGGCGATGCTGGTCACCTCCCTGCTCGTGATGGGGACGGGAACGGTCGCCATCGGACTGCTGCCCACCTACGGGACGGTCGGCATCGCGGCCCCCGTCCTGCTGGTGCTCTGCCGTTTTCTCCAGGGTGTCGGGCTGGGCGGGGAGTGGGGCGGCGCGGTGCTGCTGGCCACCGAGTACGCGCCCCGGGGCAAGCGGGGGCTGTGGTCGAGCTTCCCGCAGATGGGCCCCGCCATCGGCTTCATCGTGGCCGGCGGCTCGTTCCTGCTGCTGGGCCGGGTGATGGACGACGCGGCCTTCGAGTCCTGGGGGTGGCGGATCCCGTTCCTCGCCAGCGCCGCGCTGGTGGTGGTCGGCTACTACATCCGGATGCGGATCGCCGAGACCCCGGTCTTCCGGGAGGCGATGGACCGGAACGAGCGGACCAAGGCGCCGATCGTCGATGTGGTCCGCCGCCAGGGCGCCACGCTGGCCCTGTCCACCTGCGCGTTCATCCTCGCGCACACGCTGTTCTACACGATCACGACCTTCGCGCTGTCCTACGGCACCACCGTGCTGGACCTCGACAAGGACATGCTGCTGCTGTGCGCGATGGCGGCGGCACTCGTCCTCGGACTGGCCACACCGGTGCTGGCCGTCCTGTCCGACCGCATCGGCCGCCGTACCGTCTGCCTGAGCGCGGGCATCCTGGCCGCGCTGTGGGCGTATCCCATGTTCGCCCTGATCAACACCGGTGAACCGCTGCTCATCGGGCTCGCGATGGCCATCGGGATGCTGGCCTTCGCCGCGCTGTACGGCCCGATGGGCGCGTTCCTCCCGGAGATGTTCGCCACTCGCTACCGCTACACCGGCGCCTCCGTGGCCTACAACGCGAGCGGCATCGTCGGCGGTGGTGTCACCCCCGTCCTCGCCACCCAGCTCGTCGCCTCCACCGACTCATCGGTGCCGGTGTCCGGCTACATCGTGGTGATCGCCCTGATCTCGGCGGTGTGCGTGTGGTTCCTGAAGGAGACCCACACCACCGATCTGGGATACGACCCGGCGGCGGCCCCGGACCACGGCCAGGGGTGACCGCGCGGCCCGCCTCACCCCACGCCGCTGGGGCGGAACTGGACGCTGATCCGTGGGCCGGTGGCGCGCGAGGATTTGGGGATCGCGTGTTCCCAGGTCCGCTGGCAGGAACCGCCCATCACCAGCAGATCGCCATGGCCGAGCGGCCGTCGCACGGTGCCGCCGCCACCGCGCGGGCGGAGCAGCAGGTCCCGGGGCGCGCCCACGGACAGGATGGCGACCATGGTGTCCTCGTTCCTGCCACGGCCGGTGCGATCGCCGTGCCAGGCCACGCTGTCCCGGCCGTCGCGGTAGTAGCACAGCCCGGCGGTGGTGAAGGGTTCGCCCAGTTCGTCGGCGTAGTGCGCGGAGAGCGCCGCCCGGGCCTCGGACAGCACCGGATGCGGCAGCGGGTCCTCGGCGCCGTAGTAGGCGAGCAGCCGGGGAACGTCCACCACCTGCTCGTACATGTGCCGCCGCTCGGCCTTCCAGGGGACCTCGGCGACGAGCCGGGCGAACAGGCCGTCCGCTCCCCTCAGCCATCCGGGCAGCAGGTCGATCCAGGCCCCGGACCCCAGTTCGGTCCTGCGCGCCCCGCGCAGCGAGCCGAGACCGACGTCGTCGGTCTGGTCGAAGAGCGAACCCTGGAGATACACACCCATAGGTGCAGCGTACTCAGGTAATCGTGCAAGCGTTCCCCAAGGGGGACATACCGGGCGGCGGTACCGGGCGGCGGTACCGGGCTCCGGACGCGTCCTGGACGGTTCGGCCGGGGACGCGGTTAACGTCGGTACCGGGAGGACGTACCACCGCTGCCGGGAGGGCGAGATGACCGGCCACACCCCGGGCGCCACCTGGCGGGAGGCGCCCCGCAGGCCCCCGGGCCTGGGACCCCGGACCTGGGCCGGGGTGCCGCGCCGGTCCCGGCAGGTCCTGGTGGTGACCGGCCGCGACCGGGACGCGCCGGACTCCACGGCGGTCCTGTACGAGCGGACCGGGCCGGGCTGGCGGGCCGGGACGAGCCGGCCGGCGCACAACGCCCTGCGGGGCTGGACCGACCACCACCGGGAAGGTGATCTGCGCTCCCCCATCGGCGTCTACGCCCTCACGGACGCCGGCGGACGGCTCCCCGACCCCGGAACCCGGCTGCCCTACCACCGGTCGGCGGGCTTCGTCGCGAGCGGTACGGGCTTCGGCGGCGAGCCCCTGGCCGGCTCGTTCGACCACGTGATCGCCATCGACTACAACCGCGAGCCGGGCACCTCCCCCCTGGACCGGACCCGCCCGCTCGGTCCGGAGCGGGGCGGCGGCATCTGGCTGCACATCGACCACGGCGGCCCCACGCGCGGATGCGTGAGCCTCGGGGCGGGCCCCATGACGGAGCTGCTCCGGGCGCTGGACCCCGGGCTCGGGCCCGTCGTCGTCATGGGCGACGCGGCGTCGCTCGCGCGCTGAGGACCGGCCGTGGCGCGCCCGGCCCCGGCAGTGCGGGGGCGACCGCCGCCGGGCCGGATCACGGGTCCGGATCACCCGGGCCGGACCGGGCCGGGTCACTCAGGCCGCATCATCCGGGGCCGGATCACCCCGGGCCGCACACCCAGGCCGCATCACCGGGCCGGATCACGCCGGGCCGGATCACCGGGCCACATCACCCAGGCCGGACCGCGCCAGGTCACCCAGGCCGCATCACCGGTCCGCATCACCCCGGGCCACATCACCCGGGCCGGACCACCCGGGCCGCATCACCCCGGGCCGGACCGGGCCAGGTCACCCAGGCCGCATCACCGGTCCGCATCATCCGGGGCCGCATCATCCGGGGCCGGACCGCCCAGGCCGGACCGGGCCGGATCACGCCGGGCCGGATCACCGGGCCACATCACCCAGGCCGGACCGCGCCAGGTCACCCAGGCCGCATCACCGGGCCACATCACCCGGGCCGGATCACCCGGGGCCGCACACCCAGGCCGCATCACCGGGCCGGGTCACCCCAGGCCGGGTCACGCCGGGAAACGGCTCCGGTGGGCGCGGCGCGCCAGCGGATCGCCGAGGGCCTCCACCAGCCAGTCCAGTCCGGCCCGGCCGGTGCGCACCGGGTTGCGCAGGGTGCCGATGCCCTCGACGGACATCTCCACCACGTCCCCGGCGCGCAGCGTGAAGTCGAGCGGGGGCACGATGCCGGTGCCGGTGGACAGCACGGCGCCGTCCGGGAAGGGCTGGCAGCGCCACAGGTGGTCCACCAGTCCCCGCGGGGTGCGGTGGAACGCGGCCGTGGAGGTGGCCGCCCGGTAGGCCGCCTCGCCGTCGCGCCACACCGTCAGGGTGATGCCCAGCGCGTCGGGCGCGCCGACCTCCCAGGCGGGCACGATACCGGGGGACACGGCGGCGCTTCCGGCGTAGATCTTGGCCTGGGGGAGGTAGAGCGGGTTCTCGCCCTCGATGGACCGCGAGCTGACGTCGTCGGCGACCAGATAGCCGACGGTCTCGCCGTGCCGGTTGAGGACCAGCGCCAGTTCGGGCTCGGGGACGTTCAGCTCGGAGTCGTCCCGTACGGCGATCGGCTCGCCGTCGGTCACCACTCGCCAGGGCTGCGCCTTGAAGAACAGCTCCGGGCGCTCGGCGTCGTAGACGCGCTCGTACACCGACTGCTCGGCGCTCTCCTCCACCCTGGCCTCGCGGGAGCGTTCGTACGTCACCCCCGCGGCCCACAGCTCCATCAGCCCGTCCAGCGGCGGCAGCAGCAGCACCTCTCCCTCATGGGCGGCGGCCGGGCCGGAGGAGGTGTTCTCCACCAGGGCCCGCAGCTCCGCCCCGGACAGCCGCAGCAGTTCGGCGACGAGCGGCGCCCCGGGGAAGGCCCGCACCCCGCCGGAGTCGTCGGCCACCCCGGTCCGGACGGTTCCGGCGTCGTCGGCGAAGCGCACGATGCGTGTCATCTGTCGTCCTCTCCTCGCGAGACGTGTGGTGGATCCTCCTACCCAGCGCCGGGCGGTGGGCCCGTATCCGGTCGAGGGCGGTGGCCGCGTCCGCCACCGCCACCGCGACGGGGCCCCGGTCGGCACGGGTGAGGGGCGGGCCCGCCCCTCACCCGGTCAGATCTCGCGCCGTACCAGGAAGTCCAGCAGTGTGCGCAGCTCCGCGACCGCCCCCGGGGCCAGCGGCAGTCCGTCCAGGCAGGTCTCCACGGCGGCGATGTGGCGGTCGGCCTCCGCCAGGGCCGCGGAGCGGCCGCCGGCCTGCTCGATCAGGGCGGCGGCCCGGTGCGTGGTGGCGTCGTCCGGGACATCCGGGGCCTCCGCCAGCAGGGCGGCCAGCCGCCCGGCGGCGGGGGCGCCGGGGCCCCGGGCGGTCAGCGCGGCGAGCACGGGGAAGGTCTTCTTGCGCTGCCGCAGATCATTGTGGACGGGTTTGCCGGTGACGGCGGGATCGCCCCAGATGCCCAGCAGATCGTCGACCACCTGGAACGCCACGCCCATGTACCGCCCCGCCCGGTCCAGGGCGGCCACGGTGGTCTCCGGCGCCCCGGCCAGCGCGGCGCCCAGCGCGGCGGCGCAGCCGAGCAGCGCGCCGGTCTTGTGCTCGGCCATGGTGCGGTACTCCTCCGGCCCCACCGCCGTGGGTCCGGTCCACGGGCGCGACTCGAAGAGCAGGTCGTCCGCCTGACCGCGGACCAGGTCGCCCATCGCCGCGCCCAGGCGCCGCACCGCAGCCGCGGTTCCGGCGCCGTCCACCGCGGCCAGGGCCTCCACCGCCAGGGCGAACAGGGCGTCACCGGCGAGGACGGCCGGACCCGTCCCGTACGCCTTCCACACGGTGGGGCGGGTCCGCCGGGTCTGGTCGCCGTCCATGATGTCGTCGTGCAGCAGCGAGAAGGTGTGCACCAGTTCCACGGCCACCGCGCCGGCGACCGCCGCCTCACCGGACGCCCCGGCCGCCTCCGCGCCCAGCACGGCCAGCGCCTGCCGCACCCCCTTGCCGCCCGCTCCCCCGGCGGGCGTTCCGCCCACGTCGCACCAGCCGAAGGAGTACGCGGCCATCTCACCGACCCACGGGTGCAGCCGCTCGATCGTCCCGGCCAGGGCCGGGCGCACCAACTCCCGGCAGCGGTCCAGGATGTCGGCCGCGGTCGCCGTGGTCCCGTCCGCCCCGAGGAGCACGGGGAACGCCGTCGTCACCGGGCCACCTCCAGGGCCTCGGTGAGACCGAACTCCTCCCGGGCGCGCTCCACCATCCGGCGGACATGCCGCAGCCCGATCCGCTCCAGCACAGCGGCCAGTTCGGACAGGTCCTCGGCGGTCCGGTCGCGGTCGCGGCCCAGCCGGGCCCGGGACTTGATCAGCCCGAGCCGGGCGAGGGCCTCGCCGCGCGGCTCGCTCATGCCGCGGAACTCGTCCCACGCCTGCTGGTACATGGCACGCGCCTCCTCGTAACGGCTTGCGCGGTAGAACACGTTGCCGCGCATCTTGTGGTTGTACGCCAGCGCGCTCACCAGGTTCATCTCACGGCAGGTCAGTTCGGCCTCGGAGAGCAGCTTCAGGGCGCGCTCGGCGTCCCCGTCGCGGACGGAGATGATGTCGGCCATGCCGCGCAGCGCCCACGCGTGGCCGCGCCGGTCATCGGCCTGCGCGGCTATCCCCGCGGCCTCCTCGAACATCGCATAGGCCGAGTCGTAGGACCCGGTGTTGCGGTGCATCTGGGCGATGCCCTCCAGCGCCCATACGGTGTGCCGCGCCTCGCCGCGTTTGCGCGCCTCGGCGAGGAGTTTCTCGTGCAGCTCGCCCACCGCCTCGTAGTCCCCCTGAATACGGCCGGTCTCCGCCATCCCGGCGAGCGAGTAGCCGCGGACGACGATGTCCCCGCCGCGCTCGCCGAGGTCGGCCGCGAGCCCGAGCAGCCGCCACGCCAGCGCCAGCGCGCCCCGCTGCCGGGCGAGCGTGCCTCCGCTCCACAGCGCCCACGCCATCGCCCCGAGGTCCCCCGCCGCACGGGCCGCCCGGTAGCTGGCCTTCCACTCACGGTCGGCCTCGTCCACCTGGCCCAGCCTCCGGTGCGCCTCGGCGACCGCCAGCCCGGCGCGGGCGGCCTCGGCCGGGGAACCGCCCCGCTCGGCGGCCCGCAACTGCTCGGTGGCCGCCGCCAGTACGTCCACCAGGGAGGAGTTCACGGACAAAGTGGTCAGGGAGCCCTGGTACTCAGGGGCGAATGCCTTGCCGTACATGGATGCCTTTCCGTCTGTGGTTCCAGGTGCGCGTGGCGCGGCCGCGCACCGCGTCTATACATCGCAGGTATACGGCGCATGTATACAGCGCATGTATACACGGTGCACATAGCACCCGGGAAACCGGCCCCGACCGAGGCCAAACCACTGCCGCGCGGCCACTGTTGATCAGGACGCGATCGGACCCGGCGGGGTTTACCGCACGGGTCGATCGGCCGCGAAAATTTCCGCGCCGTCAACCGCTCGACGCGCTCGCTCAGCCCCAGGTCCTGCCGGTGACCAGATCGGGGCCGAGGTGGCGGGCGGCGATGGCGGTGATCGGCGAGGCGGGACCGTACCGCCGGGCGCGTTTGCAGGTGTGGACCACACAGGTCCGCACCGGGTGCACCTCCCCGCCGGGCTCCGCCGAGTCGTCCGCGGCGAGCGGGCGGACCTGCGGACGGGCCGGCGCGAAACAGACCAGCACGGTGCGGTGGTCCTCACCGGTCAGGAAGTCGGCCATGCCGTCAGCCCGCCGCCCGGGGCGGTTTCCTCCCGGCCCGCCACTCCGGCGCCAGCACCGACCAGATCTCCACGTCGTACCGTGTGCCCCGGTGGCAGGAGCCCTCCCGCAGCACACCGTCCCTGGTCATCCCCAGCCGCCGGGCCACGGCGAGGCTGGCCTCGTTGGCCGCCGCGGCCCGCCACTCCACGCGGTGGACGCCCCGCTCCTCCACGGCCCAGTCGATGATCAGGCGGGCGGCCCGGGTCACCAGCCCCTTGCCCACCGCCGACGGCTCCAGCCAGCAGCCCGCCTCCGCGGTGCCCTGCGCGATGTCCATCGTCCGGAACAGGACGCCGCCGACCAGCTTGCCGTCCGTCCAGATGCCGTGGATCCGCCCGGTGTCGGCCGCCGTCTTGTCCGCGTACCCCTGGAGGTACGCCCGGGCCGACTCCAGGTCCGTGACGGCGTCCGCCAGCGCGATGTACCGCCCGATGAACTCCCGTCCCCGGTCCATATGGGCCAGGAACTCCCCGGCCCGCCACGGCTCGAGCGGACGCAGTTCCGCACCGTCCTCACCCAGGGACATCGCGTACATCCTCACCCTCCACGGTCCGCACCGGCGTGCACACGTCGCGGGGATCCTCCCACCGGGAGGGGCGTCCGCGCGTTTCCTTCTCTGCCCACGGGCATGGGAGGGCGACTCCTTCCCTGCCTACGGGCATGGGGGCGACCGGATCACCCCGCTCGCCGCGGTCCCGGCCCGGCATGGCGAGAATCCGTTGACATCTGTCGCTCGAGCCCCTGGGTGATCGTCCTCCGGCTCCCTAGCGTGGGGCGGGCACCACCCGCCCCACGCTCGGAAGGAGACGCTGGTGCCCACCACGTTCGAAACGGAGCCGGACGCCATCCGATGACCAAGTTCCTGCTCTCCGTGCACGTCCTGGCCGCCATCGTCGCGATCGGCCCGGTCACGGTCGCCGCCAGCATGTTCCCGCCGGCGGCCCGCCGCGCCCACGCGGCCACCGCCGGGGACGAGGCGGACCTGGGCACGGTCCGGCTGCTGCACCGCATCTGCCGGATCTACGCCAAGCTGGGCCTGGCCGTGCCGCTCTTCGGCTTCGCCACGGCCGCCGCGATGGGCGTTCTCGGCGACGGCTGGCTCACCGCCTCCATCGCCCTGACCGCCGCGGCCGCCGGCATCCTGGTCGCCTTCGTCCTGCCGCGGCAGGAGGAGGTCCTCGACGCCCTCGGTGCCGACAACGCCCTGGAGCGGACCGACACCGTCCAGCTGGCGATGTTCACGGGAGCGTTCAACCTGCTGTGGGCGACCGTGACCATCATCATGATCGTCCGTCCGGGCTCGACCACGGGAGCGTGACCCGCCGCGTCACCGGCGTACGGACCCCCGCACGGCCTCCGCGCCGGGCGCGCGTCCGGCCGGGGGCGCGATCCGAGCGGCGGCCGCGGTGCCGGGGACGGTGCAGGACGCGCCGTTCAGGGTGAAGTCGCGCGGCGCGGCGTTGGTACCGGTGTAGGAGCCGTTGAACCCGAGGGTCGTGGACGTGCCGGTGCCCAGGGCGGCGTTCCAGCCGGCGTCCTTGGCGGTGACCGCGGTGCCGCTCTGGCTCCAGGAGCCGTTCCAGCCCTGGGTGACCTTCTGGTCGCCGGTGAAGGAGAAGCCGAGCCGCCAGCCGTTCAGCGCGGGGCCCCGGTTGGTGAGCGTGACGGTGGCGGTGAAGCCGGTGCCCCAGTCGTTGCCCACCCGGTAGTCGACCGTGCAGACGGCGGGCTGGGCCGCACCGGTGGTCACCCGCACCGGGGCGGACGGCGGGGAGCCGCGGCCCGCGGTGTCCCTGGCCACCACACGGAAGGTGTAGGCGGTGGCCGGGGACAGTCCGGTGACGGTGGCGCTGGTGGCGGGGGCGTCGACCGTGGCGACCGGGGCGGTGCCGGCCGGGTCGCCGGAGTACACCTGGTAGCTCGCCACCGGGGACGAACCGGCGGCGGACGCGGTCCAGGACAGGGTCACCCGGTCCGGGCCGACCGCGGTGGCCGCGGGGGCACCGGGAGCGGTCGGCGGCTGCGCCCCGGAGGACCCGGCGGGCACCACATAGGTGGTGATGGAGTAGGCCGGGAAGGTCGTGGTGAAGCCGCCGCCGGTGAGCGGCTGGTCGGCCAGGTGCTCGATCGCGGTGACGTCGTCCTGGCCGTAGCGGTAGACCTGTGCCGAGCCGGCCGTGCCGGTGCCGGCGGTCAGGGACACCGGGGCGGTCAGATCACCGGTGGTCTTGTTGATGACCATCACAGTCAGCGCGTGGTCGCTTTCGCGTTCGGCCGCGTAGACCGCGAGCTTCTCCTGGTCGGCGCTGGCCGCGTGGACCGCGATGTCCCCGAAGGCGCCGCCCTCGCCGTCGTAGTTGCGGAACATCCGGAAGGCGTAGGCACCGGGCTCGGTGGAGGTGGGCGGGTCCCACAGGGTGGCCAGGTCCAGCCCCTCCCGTCCGAAGATGCCGAGCACATCGGCCTGGGCGAGGGCCCCGTTGATGTGGTTCAGCGCGCCCCAGTTGTACTCGGTGATGGCGAGCTTGGTCCCCGGGTAGTTCTCGTCGACCAGCGAGCGCATCCGCGGGATGTACTGCACCGGCTGGTTGATCCAGCTCTCGTCCACGTACGTGGGATCCCACAGCTGCCGCGTGGAGCGCAGCCGCAGGGCCTGGGTGTCCGCGTCGACGGCGTCCCCGAACACCCCGGACTGCTGCGGGTAGATGTGCTCGTCGAAGTAGTCCAGGACGCGGCGCCCGTGGCTTTGCTCGTACGCCTTCATCTGCTGGAGGTACCAGGGGGCGAACTGCGATCCGCCGTGGGCCGCCCGGTCCGGCGGGTCGGACCAGCAGTCGCCGCCCTTCTCGTTGCAGGTCTTCTGGTCCAGGCCGGAGTAGACCAGGGAGTTGAAGCCCCAGCCGACCGGGCCGAGGGTCTTCGCCCCCGGGTCGGCGTCCTTGATCGCGGCGGCGGTGGCGTAGGCGCGGTCCCGCAGCTCGTCGTAGCCCGCTCCGTCCGGGTGAACGTCCCGGTGGGTGCTGTGCCACAGGTCGGGCTCGTTGTCGAGGTTGTAGAAGCGCACCCCGCCGTTGTCCGCGCTCCCGTAGGCGCGCTTGAGATACCGCACCCAGTCCCCCGTGAACTCCGGTCCCGCGGCCACGCTGGTGTCGGCCGGGTCGTTGCCGGTCACCTGGGTGCCGTCGCTCTTCACACCGTTGCCGCAGTCCGGGCGCCACTGGGCGTCGCTGCCCTTCTGGGGCCCGTACTTGGCGATGCTGAAGCCGCAGGCGGCGTTGCGGGCGGCCGTCGTCCAGCCGCTCATCGGCACGGTCAGCACGGTGTCGGTGCCGGTGCGCCGGTTCTGCTCGATGAACTTGTCGGCTTCGGAGCCGTCCGGCAGCTTTTCGGTGCCGTTGTCGTAGAAGAGGTTCTCGAAGTACCAGTCCGCGCCCGCGTTGTAGGCGTCGAGCTGGTAGTTGTAACGGGACGTGGCGTTCCCGCCCCATCGCCGGACCGGCAGTCGCAGCTCCCGGGCCAGCGACTCGTCGGCGAAGTTGATCCCGTAGATGTGCGGGTCGATCGCGTGGCGCCCGGTGGTGGCGTCGACGGTGAGCGCGGGGCCGTCCGCGGCGGCCGGCCGCGCGCCCCTGTCGGGCAAGGCGCTGACCGGGTCGGCCAGACCGCCGCCCGCCACCAGCAGCACCGCGGCCACCAGCGCGGTTCTCGGAGTCATGCGCATGGTCCTCCTTCCAGGCGGCCATGCGGCACGGCCCGGCCGCGCCCGTACGGCGGCGCCCGTACGCACGGGCGCACGGTGCACGGGCGCACGGTGCACAGGTGCCGGGGTGCACGGGTGGCGGTGAGCGGGCGGTGCCGTACGGCCTCACGATGGGGGGACGAGCGTGGGAGCGCTCCCAAAGAGCCTTCACATGGTCAGTGAAGCCCGCCGCGGTGTCAACCGTCCGGGCCGGAGCGGGACGCGGCGGAGTCGGCGGCGCGGTGGGGCCTGCGGCGCGGCGAGGGTTGCGTGAGACGTGACGGGGCCTGCCTCGGCCGGGGCAGGCGACGCGGCGCGGCGCGGGATAATCGCCCTGAGCGCCGAACCGGAAACAGGAGGCGGGGCAGGTTATGCACGGTGAGTACAAGGTGCCGGGCGGCAAGCTGGTCGTCGTGGATCTCGACGTCCACGACGGCGCGCTGCGCGGTGTGCGGGTCGCGGGGGACTTCTTCCTGGAGCCGGACGAGGCGCTGCCCGCCATCGACCGGGCCCTGGAGGGCGCCCCCGCCGACGCGGACGCGCAGGCGCTCGCCGCGCGCATCGAGGCGGCGCTGCCCCCCGGCACCGTGATGTTCGGTTTCTCCGCCGAGTCCGTGGGCATCGCCGTGCGGCGGGCGCTGGCCCATGCCACCGACTGGACGGACTACGACTGGCAGTTGATCCACGAGGGGCCGCAGAGTCCGGCGCTGCACATGGCCCTCGACCAGGTCCTCACCGAGGAGGTCGCGGCCGGACGCCGCCCTCCCACCCTCCGCGTCTGGGAATGGGGAGCCCCGGCCGTCATCATCGGCAGCTTCCAATCCCTCCGCAATGAGGTGGACCCCGAGGGCGCGGCGCGTCACGGCGTCACCGTGGTGCGGCGCATCTCCGGTGGCGGAGCCATGTTCGTGGAGGCCGAGAACACCATCACCTATTCCCTTTCGGTACCGGCCTCCCTCGTCTCCGGGCTGTCGTTCGCCGACTCCTACGCCTATCTGGACGACTGGGTTCTCAACGCGCTCAGCGACATGGGCATCAAAGCCTGGTACCAGCCCCTCAACGACATCGCCTCCGAGGAAGGCAAGATCGGCGGTGCCGCGCAGAAACGCCTGGCCGGCGGTGATGGCGCGGTCCTGCACCATGTGACGATGGCGTACGACATCGACGCCGACAAGATGCTCGACGTCCTGCGCGTCGGCAAGGAGAAGCTGTCCGACAAGGGCACCAGGAGCGCCAGCAAACGCGTCGACCCGCTGCGCCGCCAGACCGGCCTGCCGCGCGGCGCGATCATCGACCGCATGCTCAGCTCCTTCCGCACCCGCTACGGCCTCACGGAGGGACACGCCACCGACGAGGAGATGGCCCGCGCCGAGGAACTCGCCCTCACCAAGTACAGCAGCGAGGAGTGGACGGCGCGGGTGCCGTAGGAACCGCCCCCGGCGCGGCACCTGAGGTCGCGCCGCGAGTTCGGTGGCCTGGCCGCTGCTTCCGCCGCCACTGCCGCTGCCACTGCCACTGCCACTGCCACTGCCACTGAAACGATGCCCCGCGCGGCCCGGCCGTGGCCCGCGGGCACGGCGAGTGCGATGACCGCCGCTGGTCTGATGGACCCGGCCCCCGAGGTCCGGCTCGCCCGCGCCGCGAGCGGGTTGTGGGTCTCCGTGCGGACGAGGGGCGAGGCGGCGCCACCGAGGCCGTCACCGGCGCGCGCACGAGAGCTGGCTGGCCCCCGAATTCCTGGATCCGGCGGCCGATGAGGTCCGCTCGATGCTGATCCAGACCTGGCTGCCGCGCAGCGAGGGTCCCGGCGAGGTGCCGCGCCGGACGCCGCGAGCGAGACGGGTCGCGTCAGGCGGGGCCCAGAGCGCCGGGGGCGGGGAGCCCAGGGGGCCGGGGGCCAGGGGCCAGTGGGCCGGAGGGCCAGGCCGTGGAGGGGTCAGGTCGCGGAGGGGTCCTCCGGATGTCTTACGGCCTTCTTCACCGCCCGCTCCACCTCGAATCTGCTCAGCCCGGCAGACGCGGCGTGCTCCGTCACCGCCGACTGCGCCCGCTCCGCCGCCGCCCGCCACCGCTCCCACTGGGCCCTGCGCTCCTCGCCCTCCAGCCCGGACAGCCGACGGTGCTCGGCATCGGCGGATTTTTGCAGCTCAATCAGCTCATCGGTCACCAGATCAGACATGCGAGCGATTCTAAGGAAACCGTGCGAGCGAAGCCGTCAGCCGGGCCGGGCCAGGGGCTGCGGGTGCTGCGGGTGGCGCGCGCCTCTGGTGCGCTCGGCCCCCGCGAGGACGATGTGCGCGGCGGCGGGCCGCCTTCCACCTGGTGCGGTTGCTGTTGACCCCCAGCATGGCGGCCGGGTGGGACGGCACCCTGGACCGCCTCCTGGACTCCTTCGACCTGGGGCGCCGGGTGCGCGGCATCCGGACCGGGACGCGGCCGTGCCGGGCGAACTCCCCGATAGTGAACAGGGTGTTTCCGAGTTCGGCACCTGACACGGTGTGCGGGTCAAGCCGACGGCGGCGGGGCCCCGGCCGGGGACACCGGCAGGCCCCGGTGCGTCCCCGGCACCTTCTGGCGACCGCCCCCGACGCCCTGGTCACCGATGCCCCTGGCCAGCAGAACGGCGCCGTGCAGCGAGGAGAGTCCGCCCAGTTGCGCGGGCCGGACCGGCGGCAGCGGATGCCCCGGGCGCTCCAGCGCCGTCGTCAGCTCGGCCACCGTGTCCACCAGGCCCGGCATCGCCGCGGCGAACCCGCCACCGATCAGCACGAGGGAGGGGCGGAGCAGTTCGCATACGCCGGTCACGGCCGCGGCCAGGGCCGCGCAGCCTTCCCGCAGCGACGCCACGGCCCACGGCTCCCCGTCGCGCACGGCCCCGCGCAGCGCGGTGAAGCTCACCTCCTCGCCGCGCAGCCGCGCCGCCCGGCGCAGGGTCGCCGGGCCCGAGGCCACCGCCTGGACACAGCCGCGCCGGCCGCAGTCGCACGGCGGTCCGTCGCGGTCCACGACCATGTGGCCGACTTCGCAGGAGCCGCGGCCCAGGCCGGGCAGGGGGTGTCCGTTCCGCACGATGCCCCCGCCGACACCGGTGCCGACGCCGAGGTAGAGCAGGTCGGGGCAGCCGGCTCGGTGTGCTTCGGCGAGGGCGGCCAGATCGCCGTCGTCGGCGCAGCCGACCTCGATGTCCCCGAAGAGCGCGGACAGCGTGGCGCGCAGGTCCACTCCGGCCCAGCCGGGGCGGCCGGGCCAGGCGGTGACCGTGCCGGTGGCGTCGAGGGTGGCGGGCACCGCGACCCCGACGCCGGTGAGCCGCCCGGGGCGGCCGGCGCACAGCTCCCTGACGTGACGCGCCAGCAGGTCCAGGTCCCCGGTGGCGTCGCCGGACGGCGTGGCGTCCGTGCCGTCCGGTTCGGCCCAGCGGAAGGAGCGCTCGGCCACGCTCAGGTCGTCGTGTTCGACGCGCAGCGCCACTTTGGTGCCGCCGATGTCGATTCCCAGATGACTGATGGTCGTCTCCCGGCTCGTCGGCCTTCGCGGTGTGTGGTGACGGCGGTGCGGGGGCTCAGTCCGGCACCTTCTCGAGCAGGGCCCGCGCGGCGAGCCGGTATCCCAGTGCCCCGAGCCCGAAGATGACGCCCGCGGCCAGTGGGCCCGTCACCGACTCGTGCCGGAACTGCTCGCGGGCCCAGACATTCGACAGATGTACTTCTATCCATGGCCGCGGATAGTTGGCCAGTGCGTCCCGAAGTCCCCATCCGGCCATCATGAGCGCGGCCGGATTGATGATGGCGCCGACCGTGTCGTAGTTCCCCTGAATGGTGCGGATGATCTCCGCTTCGCCATCGAACTGGTAGGAATCCACTTTCCAGCCGCGCTCCGCGACCTCTTCTCCGACCCAGCGCTCGATGTCCCGCAGCGTATCTGTTCCGTAGATCTCGGGCTGTCGCTGCCCGAGTATGCCGAGATTCGGTCCGTTCACCAACAACAGCCTGCTCAAAGCGCACCTCACCAGGCGGGTTCGGCTGAATTACAGCGACTCATCACGGAAGTGCCATGTATAGCACGGCACCCATCCGGACGGCATGAGGACATGGTCGGCCATGATTTTAAGGGGGATATAGGGGGGCGCTGAGGGGGAATGACGTTTCTCCGTCGGCCGGTTAGCGTGCTATTGCGTCCGCTGCGGACCTGCCTCCAATAACGCGTAAAGGGAGTAGGGAAATCATGAGCAATGGTGTGCGACTTGGATCCGAGCTGCCCGCATGGCCGACGTACGGCGACGAGGAGCGCGAGGGCCTGATCCGGGCCCTGGAGCAGGGGCAGTGGTGGCGCATCGGGGGCGGCGAGGTGGACGCCTTCGAGGCGGAATTCGCCGCGGCCCATGGAAGCGAGCACGCGCTGGCGGTCACCAATGGGACGCATGCGCTGGAACTGGCCCTCGAGGTGCTCGGCGTGGGCGCCGGATCCGAGGTGATCGTTCCCGCGTTCACCTTCATCTCGTCCTCGCAGGCCGCGCAGCGGCTGGGCGCGGTGGCCGTTCCGGTGGACGTGGACCCGGACACCTACTGCATCGATCCGTCGGCGGTCGAGGCCGCCATCGGCCCGCGGACCCGGGCGATCATGCCGGTGCACATGGCGGGCCAGATGTGCGACATGGACGCGCTGGGCAAGCTCTCCGCCGACTCCGGGGTGCCGCTGGTCCAGGACGCGGCCCATGCGCACGGTGCACGGTGGCGCGGCAAGAAGGTCGGTGAGCTGGGCTCGGTCGCGGCGTTCAGCTTCCAGAACGGGAAGCTGATGACCGCCGGTGAGGGCGGCGCCGTGCTCTTCCCCGACGCCGGGATGTACGCGAAGGGCTTCGTCCGGCACAGCTGTGGACGTCCGCGCACCGACCGCGGCTACTTCCACCGCACCTCGGGCTCCAACTTCCGGCTGAACGAGTTCTCCGCCGCGGTGCTGCGCGCCCAGCTCGCCCGGCTGGAGGACCAGATCACTACGCGTGAACAGCGCTGGCCGGTGCTGAGCCGGCTGCTCGCCGAGATCCCCGGTGTGGTGCCGCAGTCGCGCGACGACCGCGGTGACCGCAATCCGCACTACATGGCGATGTTCCGGGTGCCGGGCATCACCGAGGAGCGGCGTGCGAAGGTCGTCGACGTCCTCGTCGAGCGGGGCGTGCCCGCGTTCGTCGCCTTCCGCGCGGTCTACCGTACGGACGCCTTCTGGGAGGTGGCGGCGCCGGATCTGACGGTGGACGAGCTGGCCCGCCGCTGCCCGCACTCCGAGGCGCTCACCCGCGACTGCATCTGGCTGCACCACCGGACGCTGCTGGGCAGCGAGGAGCAGATGCACGACGTGGCCGCCGTGGTCGCCGACGTGCTCGCGGGCGCATGAGCGCCCCGTCCGTCGGCGCGGCGCCGGTCCGGACCGCCGTGGTGGGCCTGGGGTGGGCCGCCCGCTCGATCTGGCTGCCCCGGCTCCTCCGCAACCCCGCCTTCACCGTGACCGCCGCGGTCGATCCCGATGAGCGCGGCCGCGCGGCCGTCGCCGGGACCGAGGGCGCGGACCGGCTGCCGGTGCTGGCGGCGGTCCACGACCTCGACCCGGCCGAGGTGGACCTGGCGGTGGTCGCGGTGCCCAACCATCTGCACTGCGCGGTCGCCACCGAGCTGCTGGCCAAGGGCATTGCGGTGTTCCTGGAGAAGCCGGTGTGCCTGACCTCCGAGGAGGCCGAGCGGCTGGCCGCCGCGGAGCGCTCCGGTGGCGCGGTACTGCTGGCGGGCAGCGCGGCGCGCTATCGCGCCGATGTGCGCGGGCTGTACCGGATCGCCGCCCGGCTGGGCCACATCCGCCATGTCGAACTCGCCTGGGTGCGGGCGCGCGGCGTACCCGACCGGGGCGGCTGGTTCACCCAGCGGTCGCTCGCGGGCGGCGGTGCGCTGGTCGACCTGGGCTGGCACCTGTTCGACATCGCCGTCCCGCTGCTGCCCACCGCCACGTTCCGGCACGCCATCGGCACCGTGTCCGCCGACTTCATCGCCCAGCGGTCCTCCGGGGCCGCGTGGCGCGGCGAGGGCGGCGCCGCGCCCTCGGGCGGCACCGATGTCGAGGACACCGCACGCGGTTTCCTCGTCACCGACGACGGCCGCTCCGTGGTACTGCACGCGAGCTGGGCCTCGCACGAGGCGCTGGACACCACCCGGATCACGATCGACGGCAGCGCGGGCAGCGCGACCCTGCGCTGCACCTTCGGATTCAGCCCGAACCGCCTCGAGAAGTCCACTCTGACCCGCACCGTGGACGGCAGGACCCGCCCGGTGGCCGTGCCCACCGAACCGGTCGGCACCGAGTACGACCGGCAGCTGGACGCGCTTCCCGCGCTGCTGCGCGACCCGGCCGGTCAGGGCCGGGTGATCGAGGAGGTGCGCCGGACCATCGGCGCCATCGAACGGGTCTACACCTCGGCCCGGACCCCCCAGGAGGCCCAGGGGCCCCGGGAGTCGGCGCCGGTGTGACCGCGCCGGCCGCTGCCGCCCCACCGGCTCCGCCGTCTTCCGTCCGCTTCCCCGGACCGCCCCCGAGACTCGGGCCGGCGGTCCGCCGTACCGGCCCGCACTACGGGAGTGCCCCATGAACAGCCATCCGCTGAACAGCCATCCGATCAGTTACGGCGACCCGCTCTCCGGAGCCGGCGCCGCCCCGGTCACCTCGGTGGTCTTCGACCTCGACGGTGTGCTCGTCAACAGTTTCGCGGTGATGCGCGAGGCGTTCACCCGCGCCTACGCCGAGGTCGTCGGTGAGGGTGAACCGCCCTTCGAGGAGTACAACCGGCATCTGGGCCGCTACTTCCCCGACATCATGCGGATCATGGGGCTGCCGCTGGAGATGGAGGCCCCGTTCGTCCGCGAGAGCTACCGGCTCGCCCATCTGGTGGAGATGTTCGACGGTGTCCCCGAGCTGCTGTCGGAGCTGCGCCACCGCGGGGTGCGGCTCGCCGTGGCCACCGGGAAGAGCGGGCCACGGGCGCGTTCGCTGCTCGACACACTCGGCATCCGCGGGCAGTTCGAGGTGGTCCTCGGCTCGGACGAGGTGGCCCGGCCCAAGCCCGCGCCGGACATCGTGCTGAAGGCGATGGACGTGATGGACGCGGACCCCGACCGGACGGTGATGGTCGGCGACGCGGTCACCGACCTGGCCAGCGCGCGGGGGGCCGGGATCACCGCCGTGGCCGCGATGTGGGGTGAGACGGACGAGGAGACACTGCTCGCGGCGGAGCCCGATGTGATCCTGCGCAAACCGGCCGAACTGCTGTCGCTGTGCCAGGCGGTGACGGTCCCCTAGCCGCGTCAGCCGGGGTTCGCCCGGTGGTGAGGCGCGTGGGCCGGCCGCTACGCGCGGCCGGTGGGCCGGTCCCGTCTCGGCGGGCCCGGTCCCGTTACCAGCGGGTTCGGTCCGCTGTCGGCGAGCCCGGCCCGGTACCGGACCCGGTCCGTCACCGGCGCGCCTGGTCCCGTTACCGACGGGCCCGGTCCAGTACCGGCAGGCCCGGCCCGGTATCGGCGAGCCCGGGCCCTTTGCCATTCCGGCAACAATTTTTGCCCCCTCGCCCAGCGGGCTCGCATGGTTGCCGTGGAGGTGGTCGACGTGACCGATGAGCTGAAGAGCGACTACGACGTGGTGGTGGCCGGCGGTGGCGCCGCGGGGCTGAGCGGGGCGCTGATGCTGGCCCGCGCCCGGCGGTCGGTGGTGGTGATCGACGCGGGCGCCCCGCGCAACGCCCCGGCTTCCGGGGTGCACGGGCTGCTGGCCCGGGACGGGATGCCGCCGGCCGAGCTGGTGGAGCGGGGCCGGGCCGAGGTCCGCGGCTACGGCGGTCAGGTGGTGTCCGGCGAAATCGGCGCGGTGACCCGGGAGGAGGCCGGGTTCCGGGTGGCCCTGGCCGACGGCCGCACCGTCCGCGCCCGCCGCCTGCTGCTGGCCACCGGTCTGGTCGACGAGCTGCCGGAGATCCCGGGGCTGCGGTCCCGGTGGGGCCGGGACGTACTGCACTGTCCGTACTGCCACGGCTGGGAGGTCCGTGACCAGGCCATCGGCGTGCTGGCGAGCGGGCCGCTGTCGGTGCACCAGGCGCTGTTGTTCCGTCAGTGGAGCGACGATGTCACGCTCTTCTGCCACACCATGCCGTCGCCCTCCGGCGAGGAGGCGGAGCAGCTGGCCGCCCGTGGTATCCGCGTGGTGGACGGCGAGGTGGCGTCCCTGGAGATCGTCGACGACCGGCTGGCCGGTGTGCGGCTGAACGACGGCACCGTGGTGAAACGGGAGGCACTGGCCGTCGCGCCGCGGATGGTGGCGCGCATCGGCTTCGCGGAGGGGCTCGGGCTGCGGCCGGTGGAGCACCCCAGTGGCGCCGGTGAGCACCTCCCGTCCGACGCGACCGGCCGTACCGACGTGCCCGGGGTGTGGGTCGCGGGCAATGTCACCGATCTGACCGCCCAGGTCGGCAGCGCCGCGGCGGCGGGCGCGAACGCGGGCGCCCAGATCAACGCCGATCTGATCGCCGAGGAGACCCGCGAGGCCGTCGCCGCCCGGACGCGCGGCGCCGCCCCGTTCTCCGCCGCATCGGAGTCGCAGGTCTGCGAGGCGGTGCTGGGCGACCGCCGCCACGGTCTGTGACCGCGGTGCTTCAGCCGGTGGCCGGACCGACCGCGGTGGCCAGGCCGGAATCGGCGTACCAGGCGGAGGCGGCGCCGGTGCGGTGACCCGCCGTGTGGACCCCGGTCCCCGGTCCCCGGTCCCCGGTCCCTGGTCCCTGGTCCTCGTCCGGCCCGCGCTGATCTCCTGTACGGCGCCGGGCGCCGGTGCTCCGCCCTGCGGCGGCCGCGGGTACGCTGCGCCGGGCCGGTCCCGCTCCCGGCCGCGGAAACACCATGTCCGAATCCCGCCAGCTTTCCGGGTGCGGAGGACGCATGCTGGGAGCCGTGCACCACAGAACGGCGAGAAGAGAGGGACCACGGCCATGACGGTCCACACGACGATCGACAGCCCGCTCGGCGAGCTGCTGCTGGTGGGCGAGAGGTCCGCCACCGCGCCCGGAGGCACCGCGCTCACCTCCCTGTCCGTGCCCGGCCAGAAGGGCGGGGCGGTCGTCCAGGACGGCTGGCGCGAGGACGCCGGGGCGTTCAGCGAGATCGTCTCCCAGCTGCGCGCCTATTTCGACGGTGCGCGCACCCGCTTCCACATCGAGTGCGTCGAGGGCGGTACGGACTTCCAGCGCAGGGTCTGGAAGGCGCTGGAGACCATTCCGTACGGCACCACCGTCAGCTACGGCGACATCGCCCGGCAGATCGGCGCGCCGCGCACCGCGGTGCGCTCGGTCGGCACCGCGATCGGCCGCAATCCGCTGCTGGTCGTACGGCCCTGCCACCGTGTCATCGGCGCCAGTGGCGCGCTGACCGGCTATGCGGGCGGGCTGGAACGCAAGGAGCGGCTCCTCGTCCACGAAGGCGCCCTCCGGGCCGCCTGAGCGCGGGCCCCGCCCCCGGTCCCCGCCCTCCCCCGGATCCGAAAGAACACCGATGAGCACCACGACCGACACCGCACGGCCGCACCAGCGGGTGGCCGCGGCCGACTGGACACGGCTGGCCGAGGAGCTGGACACCTACGGGTGCGCGCTCACCCCGCGGCTGCTGACCGCCGACCAGTGCGCCCGCGTCGCCGGGCTCTACGACCGGGACGAGCTGTTCCGGAGCACGATCGACATGGCCCGCCACCGCTTCGGCTCCGGGCAGTACCGCTACTTCGGCCATGACCTGCCCGAACCGGTCGCCGAGTTGCGCGCCGCGCTCTACCCGCGGCTGCTGCCCATCGCCCGGGACTGGGCGGCGCGGCTCGGCCGCCCGGCGCCCTGGCCGGACAGCCTGGAGGAGTGGCTGGCCAGGTGCCATGCGGCCGGACAGGACCGGTCCGCGCAGATCCTGCTGCGCTACGGCCCCGGCGACTGGAACGCCCTGCACCGGGACGTCTTCGGCGACCTGGTCTTTCCGCTCCAGGTGGTGATCGGTCTCGACGCGTACGGCACGGACTACACCGGCGGCGAGTTCCTGCTGGTCGAGCAGCGGCCCCGGGCGCAGTCCCGGGGCACCACGACCGTCCTCCGGCAGGGCCACGGGCTGATCTTCACCACCCGGGACCGTCCGGTGGCCACCAAGCGCGGCTGGTCGGCCGGTGCGACGCGGCACGGTGTCAGCACCGTCCGCTCCGGGCGCCGCCACGCGCTGGGCCTGGTCTTCCACGACGCCTCCTGACACCGTCCCCCGCCCGTGGAGAGCCCGGTATGAACGCCCTGATCCCCCGTCCCCGCCTCGAGGTGGCCCCCGGCGCCGTCCACGTGCCGGACTGGCTCACCCTCGAACAGCAGCGGCAGCTGGTCACCGCCTGCCGGGGCTGGGCCACCGGCCCGGTGCCGATCCGGCACACGAAACTGCCGGGCGGGGGCGTGATGTCGGTACGGACGGTGTGCGTCGGCTGGCACTGGCGGCCCTACGCGTACACCCGCACCGCCGACGATGTGAACGGCGCCCGGGTCGCCGCATTCCCGGACTGGATGGTCGCGTTGGGCCGCCGCGCCCTGGCCGACGCGTACGCGGACGAGACGGCCGCGGCCGATTACACCCCGGACACCGCGCTGATCAACTTCTACGACGCCCAGGCGAAACTCGGCATGCACCAGGACAAGGACGAGAGGTCGTCCGCCCCGGTGGTCTCGCTCACCATCGGTGACAGCTGCGTGTTCCGCTTCGGCAACACTGAGACCCGCACCAGGCCGTACACCGATCTGGAACTCGCCTCCGGGGACCTGTTCGTCTTCGGGGGTCCCTCCCGCTACGCCTACCACGCCGTTCCCAGGATCCTGCCCGGGACCGGCGACCCGGCCACCGGGCTGAGGTCCGGGCGGCTGAACATCACCATGCGGGTCACCGGCCTGGACGACACCGGACGGCCGAACACCCCCCGGTGAACGCTCGGGTTGCCGGTCCCGGGGGCACCCGCCGGGAGGCGGTGGCGCGGTCTGTCGCCGCGAGGGCCACGTGTGGCACGCTCGGGGCATGATGCTGTCGGCGCGTCCCCGTGGAAAGCAGGCGGCACCGTGAGGGCCGCCGTCCTGACGGAGCCCGGTGCGCTGTCGGTGGTGTCCGTGCCGGAGCCGTCCTGCGGCCCGGGGGACGTGCTGATCCGCATGCGGGGCACGGGGCTGTGCGGCTCCGATCTCGCGGTGCACGCGGGCCACCGCCGGCCACCGCGGCTGCCGTGGATCCTGGGCCACGAGGGGACGGGGCGCGTGGTCGGGACGGGCGGCGAGGTCAGCGGTCTGCGCACCGGCCAGGACGTGGTCATCGAACCGGACTACTGCTGTCTGACCTGCGACACCTGCCTGGCCGGGAGGACGTCGGCCTGTGGTGCGCGGGCCGCGGTCGGACTGACCGTTCCCGGTCTGCTGAGTGAGTATGTGGTGGCGCCGGCCGCGTTCGTGTGGCCGGTCGCCCCGGATCTGCCGGCCGAGGACCTGGTCTGTGTGGAGCCCGCGACCGTGGCACGGGCGGCGATGCGGCGCTCGGGCATCGCACCGGGGCAGAGCTGTCTGGTGATCGGGGCGGGCTCCCAGGGACTGCTGCTGTGCCAGGCCCTGGTCGGCCACGGTGTGACGGTGTACGTCCAGGAGCCCAACGCGGCCCGGCTGGACCGCGCGTGTTCGCTGGGCGCGACCCCCCTGCCGCCGGACACGGGCGGACTCCCCGTTCTCTTCGAGACCTCCGGAGCGCCCGGGGCCGTCGAGCAGGGGCTGCGACGGCTCGCCACGCCCGGCACCGCCGTTCTGATCGGGATGAACACCGCTCCCCTCGGGGTGTCGCCCCGCGATCTGGTGGCGGCCCAGATCACGCTCATCGGCAGCATGATCTACGACCACCCGGTGGACTTCGCGCAGACCGTCGGCGCCCTGGAAGCGCGGACGCCGCCCCGGCTCGGCGCGGTGGTCGGCGCGGGCTACCCCCTCGAGGACGTCCAGCAGGCGTTCACCGCGGCGTACACCGCCCCGGGGAAGGTGTGGATCGACCTCTCCTGAGCCCGCTTTCGGAAACCCTCTCCCGAACCACGAACGTCCAGCCTCTCACGGAGCGCGTGCGGCCGCCCGGCTCAGTCGGCGCGTGGGGTCAGCCGCAGCACGCTCCCCTCCCCGTTGGCCGATACCAGAAGGGCCCCGTCGGGGGCGACGGCGAGCCCCGCGAACTGGCGCGGACGGCCCGGGACACCGGGCACCGGAGCCGGTTCGGTGCGCGTGATCCCGGGCGGCAGGCCGACCGCCAGGTTCTCGGCGTCGATCCTGCTCTCCCCGGTGGTCAGCGAGATCGCCCGCAGCCGCCGGTGCGCCACCTCCACCGTGAACAGCTCGTCACCGCGCACGGCCAGCCCCTGCGGTGCGCCGAGCCCGTCCGCCACGACTGCCGCCTCCCCGTCGTCGTCCAGCCGCAGCACCGCGCCGCGCCGGTCGTCGCTGACGTAGGCGCGCTGCTCGCCGTCGAAGGCGATGTCGACGGGGTGGTCGAGGCCCTCGGCGAGCACGCTGACGGTGTCGGTGTCGTCGATGCGCAGGATGCGGCCGGCGCCGGTTTCGGCGACCAGGAGGGAGCCGTCCGGCCCGACGGCGATCCCGGTGGGCTGGTCCAGCCCGGTCGCCCGTACCCGGGAGGTCCGGTTCACCGGGTCGTGGGTGCGCACGTCGCCGAGTTGCGAGGTGAGGTGCAGCAGGCCGTTGTCGGCGGTGACGTTGTGCACCGCGTACATCAGCTCATGGGTGACCACCCCGGGCTGCTGCCCCTCCCCGAGGGAACCGGAGCCGGAACCAGAACCGGAGTCCGAGCCCGCGCCGGAGTCCGAGCCGGAACCGGAGTCCGAGCCGGCGCCGGGGGCTTCCGGGCTCGCCAGACGGAAGTGGTCGGCCGCGTACACCGTGCCGCCGAGGTCGACCGTGATGCCGAAGGGCCCGTCGAACCCCTGCGGGACCACCACCCGGCTCCGGCCGTCGGCACCGATCTCCGCGATCCCGCCACTGGCGAAGCTGGAGACGAACATCCGGTTCTCGTGGTCGAACGCGGCGTTGTCCAGCCCCACGATGCCGGTGGCGACGACCGAGCGCGCCCCGGTGTCCAGATCGATACGGGTCACCACCCCGGCCATGCCACGGGAGAGGACGACCAGGACACCGCCCCGGTCGAAGCGCACCGCGACCGGGTCGTCCACCTCCGCGGCCACGCGTTCGGGCACCCCTCCGTCCGGCGGGATGCGCCAGACCTCGTTGCGCAGCATCTGCGGGTAGTACAGACAGCCGTCGGGGCCGAGCTGCATCGCGTTGCCCAGGGCCAGCCCGTCGGTGAGCACCGCGGGGTCCCCGCCGTCCGGGAACAGCTCCATCAGCCGGCCGTTCATCTTCATCTCGTTGACGAAGAGGCGGTCGCCGACGCAGGTGATGCCGTTGGGCACCGACACCTGGTCGGAGACGAGCGTGTACGCGCCCCCGGGGCTGCGCCGCCACACCCGGCCGGGGGTCAGGTCGGCGATGTACATCGAACCGTCCGCCCCGAAGGCCAGGTCGTCCGGCGCCTGCACCGGGCCGTCGAGCGGCACCACCACATCGACGTCGCCCGAGACGGGGTCCACGGCGCTGATCTGCCCGGCGAGGAACTGCGCCACGTACAGCCGCCCGTCGGGACCGAAGGTGACGCCGTTGGAGCCCCACAGCCGATTCGCCCTGGTGAGTCGCCGTACCTCCAGCCGGTCGCTCGTGGTCTGCCTGCGGCCGGTGTCGTCGAACCGGCTGAGGTGCATCGCCTCTCCCTGTTCTGGTGTGGTGCCCACGGTCTGGTCAGCCCTTCCCCGGCGTCAGATGACGAGTACGTGGTCCATGCCGCCGTCCGCGCGCCAGCGCCTGAGCAGTTGGTGGAACGCGATCGGGCCGTCGCCGAACGACTCGCTGCGCTCCCTGGGCATGCCCTCGTTGTTGTAGTAGCCGGGGGTGCACTCGGCCTGGAAGGCGTACAGGTCCGCCGCCTTCTCACGGATCGTGGCACACCAGGCCGCCTCGGCCTCGGCGGTCGGCTCGACGTACCGGGCCCCGCGCTTTCGCGCCTCGGCGAGCACCTCGGCGACATGGATCGCCTGCTCGTCCAGGATGTGCACGTAGTTGACGGCGCTGGCGTTCTGCAGCGGGCCGAGCTGGAAGAGGTTGGGGAAGCCGTGGCTGTAGAAGCCGTGCAGCGTCCTCGGGCCGTCGCTCCAGGATTCGGTGAGGGTGACGCCGCCCCGGCCGTGCACCGGGAGGAGCCCCGAGGTGACCCCGGAGACGCCGACCTCGAACCCGGTGGCGAAGATGACGCAGTCCACCTCGTACTCGACCCCGCCGACCACCACGGCGTTCTCGGTGATCCGCTCGACGCCCCCGTGGTCGGCCGTGTCCACCAGCGTGACGTTGGGCCGGTTGAAGGTGTCCAGGTAGGTGTCGCTGAACGTGGGCCGCTTGCACATGTAGCGGTACCAGGGCTTGAGCGCCTCGGCCGTCGCGGTGTTCCGGACGACGGAGTCCACCCGGTCGCGGATCGCGTTCATCTTCTGGAAGTCGGCGATCTCGTAGAGGCGTTCGCGCTCCTGGGGCGGGAGGCTCGCGTAGCTGTCGGTGGGGACGAGCTTCTGCTGGAGCCGTGCGGTGCTCGTCCAGCCGTCGTTCACCAGGTCCTCGTCCACCTGGCCGCCGGTGACGACGGTGAGGAAGTTGTCCCTGCGGCGGGTCTGCCAGCCGGGCGTCAGCGATGCGGCCCACCGGGGGTCGGTGGGCCGGTTGTCGCGCACATCGACCGAGGACGGTGTGCGCTGGAACACGTACAGGTGCCCGGCGTCCCGCCCCAGATGCGGCACGACCTGGATGGCGGTCGCGCCGGTGCCGATGAGGGCCACGCGCTTGTCGGCGAGTTTGTGCAGGCCGCCGCTCGCGTCGCCGCCGGTGTAGGCGTAGTCCCAGCGGCTGGTGTGGAACGCGTGCCCCGTGAAGGTCTCGATCCCGGGGATGCCGGGCAGCTTCGCCCGGCTGAGTGTTCCGCTGGAGATCACCACATGGCGGGCCCGGACCCGGTCGTCGCGGTCGGTGTGGACGATCCACTCCGACTCCGCGTCGTCCCAGCGCAGTTCGGTCACCTGGGTCTGGAAGCAGACATCGCGGTAGAGGTCGAAGTGGCGCCCGATCGCCCGCGCGTGCTGCCGGATCTCCTCGCCCGGCGCGTACCGCCACCGGGGTACGTAGCCGACCTCCTCCAGCAGCGGCAGGTAGACGTAGGACTCGATGTCGCACTGGACCCCCGGATAGCGGTTCCAGTACCAGGTCCCGCCGAAGTCCCCGCCCTGTTCGATCATCCGGATGTCCTGGAAACCCGCCTGCCGCAGCCGGGCGCCGGCGAGCAGACCGCCGAATCCGCCGCCGACGACCGCCACCTCGACCCGGTCGGTCAGCGGCCGGCGGGTGAAGCCGGGCGCCACGTACGGATCGTCGGCGTAGGCGCCGAACTCCCCGGTGAGGCGCCGGTACTGCTTCCTGCCGTCGGGGCGGATCCGGCGGTCGCGCTCGGCCCGGTACTTCGCGCGCAGGGCCTCCGGGTCGAACCCCGGCTCGGCCGGGTCCGGAGAGCCGGCGGCGGGAGACGGATCGCGGGGGGTGGACATGGGCCGTCCTCTCCTGGTCGGTGACGCGGTGTCAGCCTCACAGAAACGTTCCCAATGCGCAACCTTGCCCAGTGGGAAACGAACGGCCGCTCGCGTATGCTCGTCCGCGATGAGTACCGGCCTGCGTGAGCGCAAGAAGGCGGCCACCCGCCAGGCGCTGCATGACGCCGCCGTGCGGCTGGCCACCGAGCACGGCGTCGAGAACCTCACGGTGGAGGCCATCGCCGACGCCGCCACCGTCTCCCGGCGCACCTTCTCCAACTACTTCGCCAGCAAGGAACAGGCGCTGCTGCACCAGGACCGGGCGCTCACGGCCCGGCTGGTGGAGCTCTTCCGCACCCGCCCCGCCGGGGAATCCCTGATGACGGCGCTGCTGCGGGCCGCGGAACAGCTGGCCACCGAGTACACCCCGGACCCCGCGCGGGAGGAGCGCTACCGGGCCCTGCGGCTGGATCCGGCGCTTCTGCCCGAGCTGGTCGCCGTCTACGCCGCGGCCGAACGGGGGTTCGCGGAGGCCGTGCGGGAGCGCCTCCCGGACGGGCCGGACGGGCCGCTGCGCGCCCACGTACTCGCCGCGACCCTGCTGGCCGCCCTCCGTGTCGTCGGGCAGGCCGCCCTGGAGCGCGGCGAGCGGAACGCCGTGGACCTCCTCCGCCAGGCCATCAACATCACCCGTGAGGGCTTCGGCTGAGCGTTCTCCCCCGGTGGCGGCCACGGCGTTCCGCCCGGTGACGCCGGTCCGCCGGCCGGCTCACCGCGGCGCGGTCGGCTCCGGCCGGCGCTCGGCCGGTCCCTCCTCACTGAGCGTGAAGCGCTCGGTGCGCCAGGACTTCGGTGCCCACCAGGTGGTGCGGCCGAAGATGGCCATCAGGGCCGGGACCAGCAGGCAGCGGACGAGGGTGGCGTCCACCAGGACGGCCAGGGCGGTGCCGAGGCCGAGCATCTTGGTGAGCGCGATCTGGGAGGTCCCGATGGCGATCATGACGATGGCGAGCAGGACGGCGGCGGCGGTGATGACGCCACCGGTCTGGGAGACACCGGCGAGCACGGAGCCCCGGTGGTCGCCGGTGCGCTGGTAGTTCTCCTTGATCCGGGAGAGCAGGAACAGGGAGTAGTCCATCGACAGGCCGAACGTCAGGCAGAACATCAGCACCGGCAGCGAGGTCTCGATGAAACCGGTGGGGGTGAAGCCGAGCAGCCCGCTGAGGTGGCCGTCCTGGAAGACCCAGACGGCGGCCCCGAACATCGCGGTGAGGCTGAGGGCGTTGAGGACGACGGCCTGGAGCGGCAGTACGAGTGAGCCGGTCATCACGAAGACCATGACGAGGGTGACCACGACGATGAACACCAGGGCGTAGGGCAGCAGGTCGCCGATGACCTTCCGGCTGTCGACCAGCATGGCGGCCTGGCCGCCCACCTTGACGTCGAACGGCGCCGGGACCGCCCGGACGTCCTTGACCAGCCGCTGGCTCTCGGCGGAGATGTCCTCCACGTCATGGGTGGGCCACACCGTCAGATAGCCGGTGCCGGAGACCTGGCGCTGCGCGGAGACCGGACCGGGCGGCGCGATGCGCTGTCCCTCGCGGTAGCTGCCGGTGGGGGCGTCGACCCGGGCCACCTTGGCCACCTGGGAGAGCTTGGCGGCGTAGGAGCCCAGGGCGCCGCTTTCGGGGTGTTCGGCGACCACGTCGACGCCGCCGGTCGGGCTGGCCGCGAAGTCCTCCCGGATGGTGTCGTGGACGGACCTGGCCTCCGCCGACCTGCCCAGCTGACGGTCGTCCACGGTGCCGAACTCCACCTTCAAGAACGGCAGCCCCAGCAGGACCAGCAGCGCGGTGACGGACACCGCCACGATCGGCCCGCGGCGCATCACCCCGCCGGTGAGGCGGCGCCACCGCCGGTCGGCCCCCGCCTCCCGGGCCTCCGGGCTGCCGCGGACGATCCGCAGCGCGTTCACCCGGTGGCCGAGGAGCCGCAGCAGGGCGGGCAGGACGGTGAGGGCGGCGAGCGCCGCCAGCACCACCACCGAGATCCCGGCGTAGGCGAAGGAGCGCAGGAAGTACATCGGGAAGATCAGCATGGCCGCCAGCGAGACCGCCACCACGAACGCCGAGAACAGCACGGTGCGGCCGGCGGTGTGCAAGGTGGCGGCCAGCGCCGTGGCCGGATCGGGGTCCTTCCTCAGCTCCTCCCGGAACCTGCGGACGATCAGCAGGGCGTAGTCGATCGCCAGGCCGAAGCCGAGGGCGGTCGTCAGGTTCTGCGCGAAGATCGACACATCGGTGAACTCGGTGATCCCGGTGAGCACCGCGCTGGTGCCCATGATGGCGATCACGCCGATGGCCAGCGGCAGCAGGGCCGAGACCACGCTGCCGAAGGCCAGCACCAGGATCACCAGCACGATGGGCAGTGCGATGACCTCGGCCTTGACCAGGTCGTCGGCGGTCTGCCGCTGGGACTCGTTGCGCACCGCCACCGTGCCGCCGAGGGAGACGTCCAGGTCTCCGATCCGCCCCGTGTAGTGGTCGTCCAGACGGTCGAAGACCTTGCCGGCCTCCGTCTCGTTGCCCTTGATCCGCGCGACGATCAGCGCGTGCCCGCCGTCCTCGGCGCGCAGCGCGGGGTCCTTGCGCTGCCAGTAGTGGACGACTCCGGTGATCCCGCTCTCCCCGGCCAGCCGGTCCGCCAGCCGCTTGCCCTGCCCGGCGATCCGGGGATCGTCGGCCTTCCCGTCCACCAGGAGCACCAGGTTCGGCCGGCCGGCCGGGAACTTGGCGTCCATGACCTTCGCCGCCTTGCTGGACTCCGCCGCCGGGTCCTCGGTGCCGCCCAGCTGCAGCCGGTCGGTGAGGCCCCCGCCGGCCAGCACGGCGCCGATCAGCAGCAGGACGGTGAGGGAGAGTAACAGCCGGGGACGGGTGGAGAAGCGCAGGAGCAGCGACATGCGGTACCTCGATTCAGCCGGGGGCGGGAGATACGGGACTCGGTACGGGCCGGGGCGTACCGAGCGGACGGGCCGGAAGCCGGGTCAGGGCTTGGTGACCGCGAAGATGAAGGCCGAACCGAACTTGCGCAGGCGATAGTCGATGAAACCGGCCTTCTCCAGCTCCTCCGGCAGCGTCCGCAGATCGGTGCGCCTGATGCCGGTCAGCCTCACCCCCAGTCGACTGCTCGGGTAGTCGTTGAGCGCGAACGTGGAGGCAGTGTAGATGCCGCCGGGCTTCAGCAGGCGGAACACCTCGCGGTAGGCCGCCTGCGGGTCGGCGTACAGGTGGAGCGAGCCGGGGTTGCTGACCCCGTCGAAGACCTCGTCCCGGAAGGGCAGCCCCCGCACATCGCCGCGGACCAGCTGCACGTTGGGGCGGCCCACGGTCTCCTTCAGGGCCTTCTCCAGCATCGCCACCGAGATGTCCAGGCCGACCACCGTGGCGTTCGGCACGGCGCCGGCCAGCCGGTCGGTGAAGTACCCGGCGCCGCAGGACAGGTCGAGCCAGGCGCCCTCGCGCGACTCCTCCAGCTTCAGCCAGTGGTGGTAGACGTCGAACTCCTCGGAGTATCCGGGCACATGGCTGCCGAAGCCCGCGAACAGCCGGGCGAAGAAGGGCCGCATGGCCACCTCGTAGAGCCGGACGAACGCCGGGGACTCCATCAGCTTCTGGGCGGTCGTCGGGGCGGCCGGGTCGGGCTTCCCGGGTTCCCGGATCATGTCGAGGTAGCCCTCGCTCGCGGTGGCGGCACGACCGCAGGAGGCGCAGGTGATCTCCCGTGCGGAGGTGCGCTCGACCGTGCCCGCGCAGGCGGGGCAGGCGAGGAGATCCAGCAGCTGGACCGGCATGGGTGGGTCTCGCTTTCCTGGGGAAACGGATGGTCGGGTGGGGTGGGTGCCGTCAGGCTCCGGTGAGTCGTCCGATCAGCTCGGCGAGCCGGTCGACGTGCGGGGTGGTGAGCATGGACAGGTGGTCGCCGGGTGTCTCGTGGACCTCCACCGGGCGGGTGGAGAAGCGACCCCAGCCGCGCGCCGGGTCGTCCAGGAGCCAGGACAGCGCCTGGGGCGGCATGTTGTCGCGGTGGAGTTCGGCGGCGCGGAAGAAGGTCAGGGTGAGGTCGTGCGGCTCGGCCGGCGCGTACAGGCTGCGCTGGTCGGCGAGGTAGGCGCGGACGAAGCCGCGCAGCTGGGCGTCGTCGTCGAACTCCGGTGGCAGCACACGGTGTTCGGCCAGCAGCCGGCGCAGCCGGTCCAGCTGTCCGGCGTCCGGCAGCGCCCGCAGCTCCGTCTCGTCCAGGTCGAGTTCGCGTTTGAAGACGCGTCCGAAGACCCGGGCCAGGGCGGCCAGCCAGGCGGCCTGGTCCCAGTCCTCGAAGTGCTCCCGGCGCTCGGGCAGCGGCGCGGCGGTGTCCACCAGGCCGACCAGCCCGACCTCCTTGCCCAGCCCGCGCAGCCGGGACGCCAGCTCCACGGCGAGGTGGCCGCCGAAGGAGTGGCCGACGAGGTGGTAGGGGCCCTCGCTCTGGGCCTCGAGCACCAGCGGCAGATACTGACCGGCCAGCTCCGGGACGAGGGTGGCGGCGGCGATGTCCTGGGTGAACGACGGCTGGAGGCCGTAGGGCGCCACCCGTTCCGGCAGCGCGCCGACCAGCTCGTGGAAGTAGACCAGGTTGCCGCCGGCCCCGGGCAGCAGGTACACCGGCACCTCGCCGCCGGGCCGCAGCCGGATCAGCGAGCGGCGGCCGGTGTCGCCCTTGCGGTCCAGGGTGCGGGCCATCTCGGCGACGGTGGGCCCCTGGATGAGGGTGGCCAGCGACAGCCGGCGGCCGAACTGCCGCTCCACCTCGGCCAGCAGCATCACCGCGAGCACCGAGTTGCCGCCCAGGTGGAAGAAGCTGTCCCGGACCCCGATGGACCGCTCCCCCAGCACCTCCTGCCACAGCACCGCGAGCCGCATCTCGGTGAGTCCGCGCGGGGCGATCCACTCGGTCTCGGCGCGGGCGGCGCCGGCGGGGGCGGGCAGCGC
>NZ_BBOX01000128.1 GCF_001553455.1 Streptomyces hygroscopicus subsp. hygroscopicus | reverse complement strand
GGGGGGGGGGGGGCAGCGCCCGCCGGTCCACCTTGCCGTTCGGCGTGCGGGGCAGCTCGGGCAGCTCCCGCAGCGTGGCCGGGAGCATATAGGCGGGCAGCCGCTCGGCGAGGTGGGCGCGCAGAGAAGGGACGTCGAGCCGGGCGCCGGGCCGGGCCACGGCGTATCCGGCGAGCCGCCGGTCCACACCGTCGCCGTGCACGGTGGCCGCGGCCTGGGCGACGTCCGGGTGGGCGCGCAGGGCCGCCTCGACCTCACCGAGTTCGACGCGGTGGCCGCGCAGCTTGACCTGGTGGTCGGTGCGGCCGATGAACTCCAGGGTGCCGTCGGGGCGGTAGCGGACCAGGTCGCCGGTGTCGTACATGCGCGCGCCGGGCGCCGGGGCGAACGGGTCGGCGGTGAAGCGCTCCCCGGTCAGCTCGGGGCGGCCCAGGTAGCCGCGGGTCACCCCGGCCCCGCCGATGTACAGCCGTCCGGGGACGCCGATGGGGACGGGGTTGCGGGCGGCGTCCAGGACGTACAGGGCGGTGTTGGCGACGGGCCGGCCGATGAGCGCCGGGCCGCCGGGGTCCACCCGGTGGGTGGTGGACCAGATGGTGGTCTCGGTCGGCCCGTACATGTTGTGGACGCGGGCCCGGGTCAGCCCGGTGAGCCGTTCGGCCAGCGCCGAGGGCAGCTCCTCGCCGCCGAGCAGCAGCAGCTCCAGCCGGGCGAGCGCCTCCGGGCCGCCGGGTTCGGCCAGGATCATGGCGGCCTGGGACGGGGTGCACTGGAGCCGGGTGACCGCGTGCCGCTCGATCAGCGCGGGCACGGTGGGCCCGCTCTCGGCGCCGCGGGCGGAGTGCAGTTCGCGGGCGCGTGCCAGCAGCGGCAGGGCGTCCAGGACCGTGTCGTCGTCCAGTCCGAAGTCGATGAGGCAGGCGACCTCGTCGACGCCGGTGTCGGCGATGGTGTCCAGGGCCTCGGCGGCCCGTTCCGGGGTGCCGAAGAGCGCTGCGGTGTCGTAGAAGCGGTCGAAGGCGTGGTCCAGGAGGGTCTGGAGGTCCTCCTCGGGCAGCGCGTCGAGGTCGCCGCCCAGGCCCATGGTCCGGGCGAGGTTGCCGATCAGGCCCAGGGAGGAGGCCAAGTAGGCGCGGAAGGGCCCGCGCACCCGCTCCCGGACCGTCTCCGGGTCCTCGCCGAGGAAGGTGTGCACCATCAGGGTGACCCGGCCCGGCCCCCGGTGGCCGGCGTCGGCCCTGGCCTGCCGGTAGGTCCCGATCTTGGTGGCGAGGTCGGTGAGGTCCTGGCCGAGCAGATGGGTCAGCACGTTGGCGCCGGACTCACCGGCCGCCCGGAAGGTGTCGGGGCTGCCGGCGGCGGTGACCCACAGCGGCAGTTCGGCCTGGACCGGCCGGGGCAGCGCGCGCACGGCGGTGGGGGCGCCCTCGCCGTTCGGCAGTTCGACCGCCTCGCCCGCCCACAGGGCGCGCACGGTGTCGATGCCCTCCAGCATGATCCGCTTGCGTCCGGCGTAGGTGCCGGGGGCCAGGACGAAGTCGTCGGCCTGCCAGCCGGAGGCCACCGAGATGCCGGCCCGGCCGCCGGAGAGGTTGTCCACGACCGCCCACTCCTCCACCACCCGCAGCGGGCTGTGCAGCGGCAGCACCACGCTGCCCGCGCGGATCGCCACCCGTTCGGTGACGGCGGCCAGCGCGGCGCCCACCACGGAGGGGTTGGGGTAGATCCCGCCGAAGGCGTGGAAGTGCCGCTCCGGTGTCCAGACCGCCTCGAAGCCCTGGCGGTCGGCGAACTTCGCGCCCTCCAGCAGCAGCCGGTAGGCGCCGGGCGCCGACCGGCCGGAGGACTCGGAGGCGCAGGCGAAGTAGAACAGGCTCAGGTCGGCCACCTTGCCGGGGCGGCTCCCCGGCCGCCGTCCGGCGTCCGGCCGCAGCACCACGGTCGAGCCGTGGGTGAGGGTCCACACCAGCTCCAGCACCGAGATGTCGAAGGAGACGGTGGTGACGCCCAGCCAGGTGCCCACGGCCTCCGGGCCGAACTCCTCGCTCATGGCGGCGCAGAAGTTCACCACGTTGCGGTGCTCGACCATGACGCCCTTGGGGCGGCCGGTGGAGCCGGAGGTGTAGATGACATACGCCAGGTCCCCGGGCCCGGCGGCCCGCGGGCGGGAGGGGGCCGGCCGCGCCGCCGGGGCCGGCTCGTCCAGGCAGAGCACCTCGGTGCCGTCCGGGACGGCCAGGGCGGCGCGCAGCGCGGAGACGGTGAGCACCAGGGGCGCGCCGGCGTCCCGGAGGATGTCGTCGTTGCGCTCGGCCGGCGCGGCCGGGTCCAGCGGCAGATAGGCGGCGCCCGACTTGAGCACCGCGAGCACCGCGGTGACCAGGTCCGGGGTGCGCGGCAGACACAGCCCCACCAGGGTTCCGGGGCGGGCGCCGTGCGCCCGCAGCCGCTGGGCCAGCCGGTCCGCGGCCGTGTCGAGTTCGGCGTAGCTCAGGCCGCCGTCGCCCTGGACGACGGCCGGCCGGTCCGGGGTGGCGGCGGCCTGCCGCTCGACCAGTTCGTGCACGGTCGCGGCGGGGACGTCGAGGGCGGTGTCGTTCCAGTCGGTGACCATCCGCCGCCGCTCGGTCCGGTCCAGCAGCTCCAGCCGGGAGAGCGGGGTGCCGGGGGCGGCGACGGCGCCCTCCAGCACGGTGCGCCAGTGGCCGAGCCAGCGGCGTACGGTCGCCGCGTCGTACAGGTCGGTGGCGTACTCCAGGGTGCCGCGCAGCCCGTCGGGGCCCTCCTCGGCGATGAGGGTGGTGTCGAACTTCGCGGTGCCGGTGTGCGTCTCCTGGAGCCGGCAGCGGAAGCCGGGCAGTTCGAAGGTGTCGGCGGTGGCGTTCTGGAGGATGAACATGTGCTGGAACAGCGGGCTGTGGCTGAGCGTGCGCTCCGGTTGCAGGATCTCCACGAGCTGCTCGAACGGCAGGTCCTGGTGGTCGAAGGCGGCCAGTGAGGTGGCCTTGACCCGCTCCAGCAGCTCCGTGAAGGCGGGGTCGCCGCCGGTGTCCACGCGCAGCACCAGGGTGTTGACGAAGAACCCGATCAGCGGCTCCACCTCGGGCCGCGGCCGGCCGGCCACCGGGGTGCCGACCGCCAGGTCGGTGGCCGCGCCGAGCCGGGAGAGCACCAGCGACCAGGCGGCCAGCAGCACCATGTACGGGGTGCAGCCGTGGCGGCCGGCCAGCGCCCGCACGCCGCCCAGGAGTTCCGCGGGCAGGTGGTACGGCTCGGCGGCGCCGCGGTAGGACTGGACGGCCGGGCGGGGCCGGTCGGCGGGCAGGTCCAGCAGCGCGGGCAGTCCGTCCAGCCGCTGCCGCCAGTAGGTGACCTCGTCCGCCAGTGCCCCGGGGGTGAGGTGGGTGCGCTGCCAGGCGGCGTAGTCGGCGTATCCCACGCTGAGTTCGGGCAGCCCGGTGGGCTCGGTGCCCCGGGCGTGGGCGCCGTAGAGGGTGAACAGCTCGCGGTAGAGGACGCCGAGGGACCAGGCGTCGGCGCTGATGTGGTGCACGGACAGCAGCAGATGGGCGCGGCCGGGGCCGTCGTGGACCAGGACGGCCCGCAGCAGCGGGGCGGTGCCCAGGTCGAACGGGAGCCGGGCCTCGGCGGTGGCCAGTTCGGCGACGCTCTCCCCGGGGGCCAGGTGGCGCTCGGGCAGCGGCACCGGGACGTCCTCCACGACCTCCGCGTACGGCTGCCCGTCGCCGACGCGCACCACGGTGCGCAGCGCCTCGTGGCGGCACACCAGGTCGTTCAGGGCGCGGCGGAGGGCGGTCACGGCGGCGGTGTCGAGCCGGCCCTCCAGGGTCACCCGGCCGGAGAGCACATAGGCGGCGGCGCCGCTGTCGGGCAGCATCTGCGCCATCACCCACATCCGCTGCTGCCCGTAGGACAGCGGCAGCGGGCCGGCGGCCCGGTCCAGGGGGGTGACCGGCGGCCGTTCCGCGGCGCGGCCGGCGCGCGCCCCCTTCAGCAGGGCGATCAGCTCGTCGCGGCGAGCGGTGATCCGGCCGCGCAGTTCGGGGTCGAGGGCGCCGGGCGGGGCGCTGAAGCGCAGCCGCCCGGCCTCCTCCCACAGCCGGATGTCGCGGTCCCGCAGCTCCGCGAGGAGTTCGACGGGTGATGTCACAGCTCTCCCTCTTCCCGGGTGTCGTCGGTCCCGTCGGTGGCGGTGGACGGGCCGCCGGCGGCCCACCGCAGCGTCTGAAGGCTGTCGGCGACCCCGGCCACGGTGGGGTGGGCGAAGACGACCTGCGCGGTGAGGTCCACGCCGTGCTCCTCGCTCAGCCGCAGCGCGGCCCGGGTCACGGCGAGCGAATGGCCGCCGAGGTGGAAGAAGTTGTCGTCGGCGCCGACCTGCCGGACACCGAGCACCTCGGCGAAGACGGCGGCCACGGACTTCTGCAGCGGGGTGCTGGGCTCGGCGCCGCCGGAGCGGGTCCGGTCCGGCTCCGGCAGCAGCTTGCGCTCCACCTTCCCGGCCACGGTCAGCGGCAGGGCGTCCAGGGGGACGAAGTCGGTGGGCACCATGTACTCGGGCAGCCGCTCGGCGCAGTGCCGGCGCAGGGTGTCCGCCGCCGGCCGCTCGCCGTCGGCGGGCACCACCCAGGCGATCAGCGCCTGGGCCGCGCCGGTGCCGCGCGCCTGGACGACGGCGGCCCTGACACCGGGGTGGGCCAGCAGCGCCGCCTCGACCTCGCCGGGCTCGACCCGGAAACCGCGCACCTTGACCTGGTGGTCGATGCGGCCGAGGTACTCCAGCGCGCCGTCGGCGCGGTAGCGGGCGAGGTCTCCGGTGCGGTACATCCGCTCGCCGGGGCGGAACGGGTCCGGGACGAAGCTCTGGGCGGTCAGGTCCTCGCGGTGCAGATAGCCACGGGCCAGGCAGTCGCCCGCCACGCACACCTCCCCCGCGACCCCGTGCGGCACCGGGGTGCCCTGGCCGTCCAGCAGGTAGATCCGGACGTTGTCCACCGGGCGGCCCACCGGGGGCAGCGGCTCCCAGTCGGCGGGGGTGGCGGGGAGGGTGTGGGAGGCGATCACATGGGCCTCGGAGGGCCCGTACTGGTTGTGCAGCACGGCCGGCACCCGCTCGAAGAAGGTGCGCAGTTCGGCGGTGGTCCGCAGCTGCTCACCGGCGGTGAAGACCTCGCGCAGCCCGGTGGGCCACCGGCCGCGGGCGGCGGCGACCTCGGCGAGCTGCTGGAGGGCGACGTAGGGCAGGAAGAGCCGGGTGATGCCCTGCCGCTCCAGGTAGGGCAGCAGCCGCAGCGCGTCGCGGCGGGTGTCGGCGTCCACCAGGACCACGGTGCCGCCGGCCGCCCAGGTGCCGAAGGTCTCCATCATGCAGATGTCGAAGTGGAGCGGGCTGAACTGGAGCACCCGGTCGTCCGCGGCGAACGGGAAGGCGCGGGTCTGCCAGGCCAGCAGGTTGGCCAGTGCGCCGTGGCGCATGGCGATGCCCTTGGGGCGGCCGGTGGAGCCGGAGGTGTAGATGACGTAGATGAGGTCGTCCCGGCCGGTGACCGGGTCGAGTCCGGCGGCGTCCTGGCCGGAGAGGTCGAGGGTGTCCAGCCGCAGCGGGACGGCTCCGGCGGGGACCGTCAGGGGCGCGTCGCTGAGCACGACGGGGCAGCCGGCTTCGAGGAGCATCTCGGCGGTCCGCTCCGCCGGGTGCTGCGGGTCCAGCGGCAGGAAGGCCCCGCCCGCCTTCAGGACGGCGAGCATGGCGACGATCTGCCGCACCGAGCGGTGGGCGTAGAGCCCGACCAGGGTGCCGGGGGCCACGCCCTCGGCCATGAGCAGCCGGGCCAGTCGGTTGCTCTCGGCCTCCAGTTCGGCGTAGGTCAGCGTCTGCCCGCCGAAGGCGAGCGCGGTCGCTTCGGGGCGCAGCCGGGCCTGTTCGGTGAGGTGGCGGTGGACGGGCCGGTCGAGGTCGACCGGGTGTTCCTCGCCCCGCCCGGTGGCCAGCGCCGCCTCCCGCCGGCCGGGGGTGAGCAGCGGCAGCCGGCGCACCGGTGTGCCGGGGTGGTCCAGGGCGGCCCGGGTCAGCGTCTGGAAGGCGGCGGCCAGGCGCTCGGCGGTGGCCCGGTCGAAGAGGTCCTCGGCGTACTCCAGGGAGCAGGTCAGCGAGGCGCCGCGGTCCTCGGCGAACAGCGTCAGGTCGAACTTGGAGGTGCCGTTGTGCACAGCCTCGCGGGCGACCTCGAGGTCCGCCACCCGCCCGCCCTGATAGGGGCTCTCGTAGTAGGTGAGCATGTTCTGGAAGACCGGTGCGTGGCTGAGCGAGCGCCGCGGCTGGAGCTCGGCCACGATCCGCTGGAAGGGCACGTCCCGGTGGTCGAACGCCTCCAGGAAGGTGTGCTGCACCCGGCCCAGCAGTTCGGTGAAGGCCGGCTCGCCGGTGAGGTCCACCCGCAGCGGGAGGGTGCCGACGAAGAAGCCGACCAGCGAGGCCGTCTCCGGGCGGTCCCGGTTGCTGACCGGGGTGCCGACCACCACCTCGTCCGCGCCCGCGTACCGGGCCAGCACGGTGGCCCAGCAGGCGAGCAGCAGCACGTACGGGGTGACCCGGGCGCGCCCGGCCAGTCCGGCGATCCGCGCGGTGTCCTCGGGGCCGAACGCGAAGTCGACCAGTCCGCCGCGGAAGGACTGGCGGGCCGGCCGGGGGCGGTCGGTGGGCAGCTCCAGCAGCGGCGGCGCGCCCTCCAGCCGCCGCTTCCAGTAGTCCAGCCGGCGGTGCACGGTGACCGGCGAGAGCGCCTCCCGCTGCCATGCGGCGGCGTCGGCGTAGTGCAGGGACAGCGGCGGCAGGACGGCCGGCTCGGCGTCGGCCGCGTACAGCGTGAACAGCTCCCGCAGCAGCACCGAGAGCGACCCGGCGTCGGCCGCGATGTGGTGCACCGAGAGCACCAGACGCGCCTCCTCGGGCCCGGTGGTGACCAGCAGGGCGCGCAGCATGCGGCCCTCGGCGAGGTCGAAGGGCCGGCCGGCCGACTCGGTCACCAGCCGGGCGAGTTCGGCGTCCCGTTCGTCCTCGGGCAGATGGCCGAGGTCCACCCGGCGCACCGGCGGCGGGGCCTCCTCGAGCACGATCTGCTCGGGGGTGCCGCCGGGTCCGGTGCGGTAGGCGGTGCGCAGCGCCTCGTGGCGGTTGGTGAGGAGGGTGAGGCAGCGGATCAGCAGATCGGTGCGGAGCGGGCCGGTCAGCCGTACCCCGCCGCTGATGACGTAGCTGGGCTGGTGGCCCTCGACCTGGTCCAGCAGCCACAGCGCCTCCTGGCCCGGGGAGAGCGGGACGGCGCGGCCGTCGCGCGGCCGGGGGGTGATGGGCCCGGCGGCCCGTGCCTCGGCGGCCAGGTGGGCGAGCACCCCGGGCTTGTGGGTCCGCAGCAGCTCGCGCAGCCGGGGGGTGAGCGCCCCCTTGGCGGCCGACACCCGCAGCTCGTCGCCCTGGGCGGTCAGCCTGACGCGGGCCGCGGCCAGCTCCTCCAGCAGGGCGGCGAGTTCGGACGGCTCGCTCATGGGTCCCCCGTTCACAGCGTGATCTCCTCTCGTTCCTCGTCGCCGTCCGGCCCGTCCAGCACCTCGGCGAGCAGGTCGAGTACGTGCTTGGTGAGCTCCTCGACGCTCGATCCCTCCAGGAAGCGCACCATCGGGACCACCACGCCCAGGTCGGCCTTGAGGCGGTTGCGCAGGTCGAGCGACATCAGCGAGTCCAGGCCGAGTTCGGTGATGGGCTGCTGGGGGTCGATCGCCCGCGGGTCGGTCCCCAGGACGGCGGCGAGCCGCGCGGTCAGGTGTCCGGTGACGATCTCCGTACGGCCCTCGGCGCCGGCCTCGGCGCACTGCCGCAGCAGTTCGGCCGAGCCGGTGTCCCCGGCCTCGCCGAGGAAGCCGGCGAACTGGCGGGTGTGGCGGGCGGTGGGGAAGGCGGCGAAGACGCCGGACCAGTCCAGGCGGGCCACCGTGACCTGCTCGGGGTCCTGGGAGAGCACCCGGTCGAAGACCTCCAGGGCCTCGGCGGGGGTCATGCTGCCCACGCCGACGCGGGCGAGCTGGTCCAGGCCGTCCTCGCGGACGGCCATGCCGACCCCGTTCCACGGGCCGTATCCCAGGGCGATGCCCGCGCCGCCGGCGGCGCGCCGGTGGTGGGCGAGGGCGTCGACGAAGGCGTTGGCGGCCGCGTAGTTGGCCGCGCCCACGCCGACCGGGCCGACCACCGCGGGCAGCGCCGAGACCAGCAGGAACATCCGGGCGTCGGCGAACACCTGGTGGAGGTTCCAGGACCCGGCGACCTTGGGGGCGGCGACCTCGCGCAGCCGCTCCGGCTCCAGACCGCTGAGCATGGCGCCCTTGACGACGCCCGCCAGGTGCAGCACACCGGCCACCGGCGGCAGACCCGCCTCGGCGAGCTGGTCGCGCACCGCCTCGACCTGGGCCCGGACGGACACGTCGGCGGTGGCGACGTGCACCCGGGCGCCGAGCGCGGTCAGCTCCTCCACGGCGGCGCGCTGGGCGTCGGTCCTGATGCCGCCGCGTCCGGTCAGAGCGAGGAAGCGGGCGCCGCCCCGCACCAGGCGGCGGGCCAGCACCAGGCCGAGGTCGCCGAGGCCGCCGGTGAGCAGATAGGTGCCGGCCGGGTCGAACCGCGGCGGCGGGTCGGCGGGCGCGGTCAGGGCCCGGGCGCGCACCAGGCGCGGGGCGAGCAGCCGCCCGCCGCGCAGGGCGAGCTGGTCCTCGGTGCCCTCGCCGCGCCCGGCGGTGAGGACGGCGGCCACGGTGGCGCCGTCGGCCGGGGTCGTGTGGTCCAGGTCGACCAGGCCACCCCACAGTTCGGGGTGTTCGGCGGCCAGCACCCGGCCCAGGCCCCACAGCGGGGACTGGAGCACACCGGAGACGGTGACGGCCGCGCCGCCCGCGGGCTGGGTGCCCCGGGTCAGCAGCCAGATCCGTCCGGCCCGGGTGGGGTCGTCCAGTTCCAGGGCGCCGCGGATCAGGGCCAGCGCCGCCTCGGTGCCGCCGCGCTGCGCGGCCCGCACCTGGTCGGTGGTGGTCGCGGGCGAGTCGGGGGCGTCCAGCGGCCACAGCATGGCCACGCCGCGAAGCGGCCCGGCCGCGACGGCCCGGTACAGCGCGCGCCGCACCTGGGTGGCGTCGGGCGGGCCCTCGGCGTGGACGACCTCGGCCCGGTGGCCGACCGCGGTGAGCGCGGCGGCCACCGTGTCCCCGGTGCCGCCGGCGTCGGCCAGGACCAGCCAGCGGCCGGGCTCGGGGTCCTCGGGCGCCCGCGCCGCGGCCACGTCGGTCCAGTCGGTGCGGTAGCACAGTTCGGCGCCCACGTCGGCGGGCTCGTCGGCGGACTCCACCCGGCGCATCCGCAGCCCCTCGGCGCGGGCGACCGGACCGGTGTCGTCGTAGAGCGCTACGTCCGCGACGAGTTCGCCCTCGGGCTCGGCCTCCGGGGTGCGCACCACGTGTGCGTACACGGTGCCCTCGGGGCGCCGGTACGGCTCGAGGGAGCGCACCCCGACCGGCAGGGCGAGTACGGCGGTGCCCTCCCGCGCCTCGGTCGCGAGCGCGCCCAGCAGCAGGAACGCGTTGTCCAGCAGGGCCGGGGGGAACTCGTACGCGTCGTCCTCGGGCCCGGTGGGCATCCGCAGCCGGCCGAGCACCTCGCCCTCGCCCAGCCAGATGCGCTCCAGGCAGCGCATCCGCGGACCGTATCCGGCGCCCGCCGCCCCGACCCGGTCGAAGAACTCGCCGACGTCCACCTCGGTGACGCTCCGGGCCTTGATGGCCGCCATGTCGGTGTGCCGGGCGGGGCCGTCCGCGGGCCGCTCCGCCCGCTCCCCGCCCAGTGGGAGCGGCGCGGTGGCCGGGGCGGCGCCCTCGCGGCGCGCCCGGGTGGCGTCCAGCACCTGTCCGTCGTGCTCGGCCAGCTCACGCAGCCGGTCCAGGTGCGGCAGGCCCGCCAGCACCTCCCCGGCGGGCGGCCCGAAGTCCAGCAGGCAGGCGACCTCGTCCACGCCGATCCCGGCCAGCCGGCGGACCAGCGGCAGACAGGACCCGGGGGAGCCGATCAGCGACCGGGAGGAGGCGAACCGGTCGTAGAGGAAGCCCGTGAACTGGGTGAGCTCCTCCTCCGGCAGCGCGTTGACGTCGATGTCCTCGCCCCGGCCCCGGCTGCGCGCCAGCCCCTTGAGCAGGCCCAGGTTGCCCTTGAGGTAGCGGACGTACGGCTCCCGGGCCAGCTCGGTGGCGGCTTCGGCGTCGCTGCCCACGAAGGTGTGCAGCATGACCGTGACCCGCCCCTCCGCGGCCGGGAACCCGGCCTCGGCACGGGCCCGGCGGTAGCGGGCGATGTTCTCCGCGAGCCCTTCGACGCCCTGGTCCAGCAGATGGGTCAGCAGATGGGCGCCGGCCCGGCCCGCCCTGGCGAAGCCGGCGGGCGAGCCGGCGGCGGTCAGCCACAGCGGCAGCTCCGGCTGGATGGGGCGCGGATAGGTGCGCACCCGGATGGGCCTGCCGGTGCCGCTGGTGGCCGGGGCGGGTTCGCCGCGCCACAGCGCGCGCAGCACCGGCAGCGTCTGCTCCAGGTGGTCGTCGCGGGCCGGGTAGCGGTCCGGGAAGAAGGCGAAGTCGTCCGGGTTCCATCCGGTGGCCAGCGACAGGCCGGCCCGTCCGCCGGAGAGGTTGTCCACGACCGCCCACTCCTCCGCCACCCGCAGCGGGTCGTGCAGCGGAAGCACTACGCTTCCGGCCCGCAGCCCGATCCGGCTGGTCTCCCGGGCCAGCGCCGCGTGCAGGACCGCCGGGTTGGGATAGAGCGAGCCCAGCGGGGTGAAGTGCCGCTCGGGCACCCAGACGTTGAGGAAACCGTGCTCGTCGCCGAAGCGGGCGCTCTTGATGAGCAGGTCGTAACGGTCCGTCCCGTTCAGGGAGTTCTCGTCGCTCGCGAAGAACATGAGGCTGAATTTCATGGTGTGCGCTCCCCCGTTGCTCACCTGTGTGCACCGGCACCGGCCACGGCCTTCCCCGGTGCGGGGCCCTCCGCCGGGCCGGCCGCCGGCCCGGTGGTGCGGACCAGCCTGGCGGTGGCGTGCCGGGTCCACCCCGAGGCGTCGTCGGTGCCGCGGCTGTGGACGCTGAAGGCCAGCGGCCGGCCCGGCTCCCCGCGCAGGCCCACCTGGACGACGCGCGCCCCGTCCGGGGGCACGCTGAGCACGCTGTGGTAGGTCACGTCCCGGAGCGTGTAGGTGCCCTCCGGGTCCAGTTCGCGGGCGGCGGCCAGCGCCATCTCGATGTAGCTGGTGCCGGGGGCGACGACGCGCCCCTGGATGCGGTGGTCGTCCAGCACCGCCACCTGGTCCCGGGACAGCGAGCGCTGCCATACGGTCCGGCCGGGGTCCCCGGCGATCCCCGGCAGCCGCCGGCCCAGCAGCGGGTGGCGGCCGGCCGGCTGCTCCGCCCGGGCCCCGTCCGGGTGCCCGCCGCCGGTGACCGCGGTGTCCCCGCGCACCTCGTCGGGCAGCCAGAACCTGCGCCGCTGGAAGGGGTGGGCGGGCAGTGCGGTCCGGCGGCCGCCGCGGCCGGCCCGCACCGCCCGCCAGTCGATGGGCACGCCCGCGGTCCACGCCACGCCCAGCGCCTGGGCCAGGGCGCGGCCCTCGGCCCGGCCGCCGCGCAGCGAGGAGACCCAGGTCCCCCTGGCCGCGGCGGCCTTGGCGGCCCGGCGGGCCAGCGGGGCCAGCACGGCGTCGGGGCCGACCTCGACGCCCAGCGCGCAGCCCTCGGCGACGAGCGTGGCGATGCCGTCGGCGTAGCGCACCGCCCGGCGCGTCTGGTCCACCCAGTAGTCGGCGGTGGCCATCCGCGGCCCGGCGAGCGCTCCGGTCAGCGAGGAGACCAGCGGCAGCCGTGGCGGACGCATCGGCACCCGCTCCGCCGCCTGCCGGAACTCCTCCAGCACCGGGTCCAGCAGCGGGGAGTGGAAGGCGTGCGAGGTACGGATCTCCCGGGACTGCCGGCCGCGCTCGCGCAGCGTCCCGGCGATCCGCGCGACCGCGCCGGCCTCCCCGGAGATCACGACCTCCTCGGGGCCGTTGACGGCGGCCACCGCGACCCGGTCGGCGTACGGTTCGAGCGCCGCGAGCACCTCCTCCTCACCGGCCCGCACCGCCCGCATCGCGCCGCCGGGCGGCAGGCCCTCAAGGAGCCGGGCCCGGGTGCCCAGCAGGGTCAGCGCGTCCTCCAGCTCGAACACCCCGGCCAGGCAGGCCGCGACGTACTCGCCGACGCTGTGGCCGAACAGGTAGGCCGGCTCCGCGCCGAACGAGCGCCACAGGGCGGCCAGCGCGTACTCCACGGCGAACAGGGCGGGCTGCGCGTACTCGGTCCTGGCCAGCGCGTCCGCGTCGCCGACCACCCGGTGCGGGTCGAAGCCGAAGCGGTGCTCCAGGACGCGGGCACAGGCGTCGAACGCCTCGCGGTACACCGGCCGGTCGCGGTACAGCTCGCTGCCCATACCGGCCCGGTGGGAGCCCTGTCCGGTGAACAGGAAGGCCAGGGCCGGGGCGCGGCGCGGGGCGTGGCCCACGGCCACGGCCGCCGACGGCCGGCCGCGCTCGGCGAAGCGCGCCAGCGC
>NZ_BBOX01000127.1 GCF_001553455.1 Streptomyces hygroscopicus subsp. hygroscopicus | reverse complement strand
CGTCGAGCGGCCGCCGGGCGCCCCTGCCCTCGTCGTCGCCGCCGGCCGCGCCGGGAGCGGAGCCGGCGGCCTCCGGGGACGGTGCCCGTTCCTCCCCCGCGCCCGGCGACGGGGCGGTGGTCGCGGCGAACCACAGGACGTCGCGCAGCTCCTCCTCGGAGAGTTCGACCCCGGCGTTCTCCAGCAGGGCCCACAGCCGCTCGATCATTACGCGTCGACTTCGTTCAGCGAGCGGAACAATTTGTCCAGCACGTCCTGGTCCACCCGCACCCCGGCGGCCCGCAGCCGGACCGCGTTGAGCAGTTGGTCGGTGGCCAGCTCCCGTTCGGTGCGCAGGGTCAGGAAGTGCGCGATCAGCTCCTGGGCCCGCGCGCCGACCTCCTCGCCCAGATGCATGGTGACGATCTGCCGCAGCTGCTGCTCGTCGGGCTGCTTGAGGTCCAGCCGTACGCAGCGGCGCAGGAACGCCGGGGGGAACTCGCGCTCGCCGTTGCTGGTGATGACGACAACGGGGAAGACGCGGCAGCTGACCCAGCCGCCGGTCACCCCGACCTTCTCCCGGGAGCCGGCGACCTGCACCCGCACGGTCCGGTCCTCCCCCAGCCGGGCCAGTTCCGGGATCTCGAACTGGCCCTCCTCGAAGACCGTGAGGAGGTCGTTGGGCAGGTCCACATCGCCCTTGTCCAGCTCGTCGACGAGCAGCACGCGCGGCCGGTCGCGCGGCAGCAGCGCGGTGCCCAGCGCGCCGAGCCGCAGATAGTCGCCGATGTCCGGCTCGGTCCCGGCCGTGGCGTCGGCGCGCTGCTTGAGGGAGGCTTCGCGCAGCCGGCCCACCGCGTCGTACGAGTAGAGGCCCTCGGTGAGCGTGGAGCGGCTGTTGACCGGCCAGTGCAGCACCTCGCCGAGCCTGAGCTCACGGGCGACGGCACGGGCCAGGGTCGACTTGCCGGTGCCGGGCCGCCCGGTGACCAGCAGCGGGCGGTGCAGGTGCAGCGCCATGTTGACCACGTCGCGGTCCTCGTCGGAGATCAGGTACGGCAGCCCCCGCCGCTCGTCCCGCTGCCGCGCGTCGTCGCCGAAGCGGCGCCACGGCGGGGCGGCGGGCCAGGTCTCCACGTCGTGGGGGTCGGTGTCGCCGCCCTGGAAGAGCCGCCAGTCCGTTGCCATGTTCTTCCGTCTCTCCTCAGGGTGCGGACAGGTCGAGTGGTTCGGGGAGCGGGCGGTGCGGGTCGTCCCACAGCAGGGCCAGCCGCCGGCCCGGATGGCCGTCGTCGGCGTCGCCCTCCAGCCGGAGCTTGCGGAGCCGCTGGGGCAGGTGCTCCAGCGGTTCGCTCCCCAGGAGGGTGCGCAGCTGCCGCTCGTCGAGGGACGGTTCGGCGCCGGTGTCCCACACCAGCACGGGCACGCCGTCGAAGAGGCACGCGGTGAAGATCTCCGAACGGGTCCGCGCCGGACTGGCCGTCATCGCGCCCGGGGCGGTCTCCTGCCGCTCCATGGCGGCCCGGACCTGCGCGAAGCTGTGGGTGTGGCCGGGCAGCCAGTGCAGGTCCCCCGGGGTGGCGCCGGAGACCCGGGACCAGCGCCGCTCCCACAGATGGCGCCGCTCGGGCTGGCGCAGCTCGGCGCAGCGCACCACGACCGGGAAGTCGGTGCCGAGCGAGCGCTCCTGCGGCTTGCCCGCGTCCAGCGGCCAGCAGTGCACGTCGAGTTCCAGGTCGGTGGACGGGACGAAGAACTCCACCACGGTCTCCGTGGCGCGGGCGTGCGCGGCCAGCAGGGCGTCGATGCCCCGCCGCATCTCCTCCGGGGCGGCCGGGGTGTCCACCTTCGCCAGCGCGTCGACCTCGGCGCCGCGCCGCGACCACACCTCGTACGCCCGCCGCTGCCCGGGACCGCTCGGATGGAGCCTTATCTGGATGCTCCGGCCCTCGGCGGGGCCGGCCGTCCGGGCCCGCTCGGCCCGGTCGGCGGCCCGCGCACGGTGGTCGAGCAGCACCTCCTTCATGCCGAGCCGGACCGCGCACGCCTGCGCCCAGGTGCGCAGCTCGGTGGCGACGGCGCCCTCGGCGAACGCGGCGAAGTGCTCCACGACGCTCAGCAGCTGCGGCAGCTGGTGCGGTCTGGGCACCAGCTCCTCCAGCGCGTCGGCCAGCGCGGCCGGATCGTGCGCGGGCAGCGCGGTCGGGCCGAACTGCTGGTGGGCCGCCGCGACGACGTCCTCCCGGCCCCGCTCGTCCAGCCGGGCCAGGAGCGCCACCAGCTCGGTGTGTTCGGCGCAGGTGAGCCACTGCGGCTGGAGTCTGCGGCACGCCTCGCGGGCCCTGGCGCCGATCCGGCGGTCCGGAGTCAGTTCGTCGAGCGCGTGGAGCAGGGTCGCGATCCCGTGCTCATGGGCGAGCGCCCAGTCGACCAGTTCCTCCACCGACGGAGTTCCCCTCGCGGGCAGCGCCTCGGTGAACTCCATGCGCAGCCGGGCGGCGACCCTGGCCGCCGGGCCGGCCGGATCCGGCCCCAGCAGCCCCGACGCCTCCAGGACCAACGTCTCGCGGAACCGCAGCTTCTCCGGGTCGAGGGGCGGGGCGGGCGGGCCCAGCCGGACCGGTCGCACGTCCTGGTTCCAGTCGCTGACGTAGACCGTCGGACGCTGCCGGCCGCCGTCGGCGTCGCGCGCCCGCGCGAACTCCTCCACCACGCCCTGCCAGACCCGGTCCAGATCCGGCTCCGCGCCACCGGCCGCCGCCGCGTGGAGCTGCCGCAGCAGCGCGGAGGTGAACTGCCCGGTGCCCTGCCGCTGCTTGGCCACCGCCCCGGCCTGGCACGCCCGCATCCAGTACACCGGGCGCTCCGGCCTGATCTGGGCGGTCCTGGCGAGCAGGTCCGGGGTGTCGGCCAGCTCGTGGACACCGGCCGGAAGCGCCTGGCGGCAGGCGTCGATGATCACGGTGACCCGGTCCACACCGTCCCAGGGCAGATGCTCGGTGCGCATCAGGTCGATCAGGCTGTCGGCGTCCGCGCCCTGCAGGTCGGTGTCCCGTGTCTCGGGGTACAGCAGGCTCCACCGGCCGCCTTGGGTCTGCACGCCGTGCCCGGCCCAGTAGACCCACAGCCAGTCGGCGTCGATGGCCCGCAGCTCGTCCTGGAAGACCCGGCGCACATCGGCGCGCTCCGCCGGGCGGTAGTGGGGGTGCGCCGCCTCCAGGGCCGCCCGGTTGTGCTCCAGCGGCGAGGCGAGCAGCTGGATGTTCTCCGCCGGGACACCCCGTCCGGTCAGCCACTTCCGCATCTCGACGGCGTCGTGCACCGGGCCGTCGAGGTTCAGGTCGTCGCTGCCGTTGTACCGCTCGACCGCCACGATCACCGCGTGGGTGCGGCGCCAGTCGTGTGGTGCCCGCGTCACGGCAGCTCCGGGGCCAGCAGTTCGTACAGCCTGTGGTGGGCGAAGTAGGAGGTGTGGGCGCGCGGGAAGGGCTGGCGGGTGTCGACCCGCAGATCGGTGACCCGGCCCGGGAAGACCTTGGCGCCGACGAAACCGAGCAGGTCGTGCTCGTCGTAGACGTTGATCCAGCGGGGGAAGGCGGCGGGCAGCGGTTCGCCGCGGCGCAGCGCGGTGAGCGCGTCCAGCTCGTAGAGGAACGGCGCCTGGGAGCCGACCGTCACCAGCAGCTCCACACCGGCGGGCGGATCGGGTTCGGCGAGCAGATCGACGCAGGCGATGCCGCCGAGGCTGTGGGCGAGCAGCACCACCGGCCCGTGCCCGGAGTCGACCGCCTCGCGCACCGCCGCGCGGATCGCGGCGCGCACCCCGGCGCCGCGCGCCTGGTAGCGGAGGATGTCGCCGCCGGCCGGGACGGATCCCCTGGTGATCCCGGAGCGGAAGGAGTGGGCCAGCGAGGAGAGCGGCGAGAGGTAGGAGTTGAGCGCCCGTACGGCGACGCCCTTCGCGGCGCGGGCGGCGAAGCCGCCCCGGTCGGTGCCGCCGAGCTGATCGGTGAGCGCGCCGACCACGGCGTCCCGGTCGGCGCCGTCCACCGGGAGCGGTTCATCGGCGCCGTCCGGGCCCTCGGCCCGCTGGACGGCCAGGGCGTACACGGCGCGGGCCGCGATCGCCTCGATGCCGTCCGCGGGCGGGGTGCCGCCCAGGGTGCGGGAGATCTCGTGGGCGACGCGCCCGGCGGCCGGGCCGAGATGCGGCGCGAGGTCGGACACCAGCTCGGCCGGGCTGCCCCCGCCGCCGGACACCCCCGCCAGACTCTCCCCGCCGCCGGACACCCCCGCCACGCTCTCCCCGCCACCCGCCACCCCTGCCAGGCTCAGCCCACCACCCGACGCCCCCTCCACGCTCTCCTCACCGCCGGACACCCCCGCCAGGCTCAGCCCGCGCACCCGGTCGGCGATGGTGTGCCAGGGGTCCTGACGGCCCGGGGCGAAACCGACCCGCGCGCCGCCGCCGCGCCGCGCCCGCGCCGCCTCGGCGAACTCCCGCAGCTCGGCGAGCGGATCCACCTCCAGCAGCGCCCATACGGCCAGCGGATCGTCCTCGTCGAGCAGTTCGCCACCGCCGATGCCGCGGTTCTTCGACCGCACCGGGACCGACGCCCCGTCAAGTCCCAGCGAGGCGCCGTGCTCCTCGCCCCAGAGGCAGCGGACGACCCTGACCTCGGCTCGCACCCGCCCCAGGCCGTTCACGACCCGCGCGAAGCTCTTCTCGTACGACTTGGCCCGGACCCCCGTGCCGTGGACGAAGACGACGCTTGTCACCGATCCCCCCAGATCGTCCAGATCCCCACCGTGACCACGAGCCCATCACTTTAACCCGTGATGCTCCCGCATTAACCCGTGATGCTCCCGCACGGCCCCGGGCGACCGGGCTCAGCCGCCCGAGGTGTCCAGCTCCGCGTCCGCGCAGACCCCCGCGCGGTCGTACGGGTCGTCCAGCCAGCCGTCGGGCAGCACCACGCGGTTGCGGCCCGAGGTGCGGCCGCGCGGACCGTCGGCGCCAGGGGGCCACTCCTGGTCCAGGTCCAGCTCCGCCAGCAGGGCGTCCAGTTCGGCGAGGGACGAGGTGACCGCCAGCCGTTTGCGCATCTCGGAGCCGACCGAGAAGCCCTTGGTGTACCAGGCGACGTGCTTACGGAAGTCGATCACGCCGCGCTCCTCGTCCTCCAGCCACTCGGCGAGCAGCTCGGCGTGGCGGCGCATGACGGCCGCGACCTCCTTCAGCGTCGGCCGCGCGGGCGCCGGCGGCTCCGGGCCGGGCTCGAACGCGGCCGCCAGGTCGCCGAAGAGCCAGGGCCGCCCCAGGCAGCCGCGCCCCACGACCACGCCGTCGCAGCCCGTCCGGCGCATCATCCGGACCGCGTCGGCGGCGGACCAGATGTCCCCGTTGCCCAGCACCGGGATCTCGGGGACGGCCTCCTTCAGGCGGGCGATCGCGTCCCAGTCGGCGGTGCCGCCGTAGTGCTGGGCCGCGGTACGGCCGTGCAGGGCGATCGCGGTCACGCCCTCCTCGACCGCGATCCGGCCGGCGTCGAGGTAGGTGATGTGGTCGTCGTCGATGCCCTTGCGCATCTTCATGGTCACCGGCAGCGGGCCGGCGGCGGTCACGGCCTCGCGCAGGATCGAGCGCAGCAGGTGCCGCTTGTACGGGAGCGCCGAGCCGCCGCCCTTACGGGTCACCTTGGGCACCGGGCAGCCGAAGTTGAGGTCGATGTGATCGGCGAGGTCCTCGTCCACGATCATCCGGACGGCCTTGCCGACGGTCACCGGGTCCACCCCGTACAGCTGGATGGAGCGCGGCTTCTCGGTCCCGTCGAAGTGGATCAGCCGCATCGTCTTGGCGTCGCGCTCCACCAGCGCCCGAGTGGTGATCATCTCGCTGACGAACAGCCCCCTGCCGCCGCTGCCCCCTTCTCCCGGGGGCCGGCCCCCGTCCCCCCAGCCGACGCCGTCGGCGAATTCCCGGCACAGGGTGCGGAACGGCGCGTTGGTGATCCCGGCCATCGGCGCGAGCACGACCGGCGGCTGGACCGTGTGCGGTCCGATCCGCAGCTGTGTCCGCGGCGTCTGCGACGTCTGTGTCATGGGGTGAGCTTCCTCGTCGGTACTACGGTGGGAGGGCGGGCCGATCTCTTATTGTCCCGCACCCACGAGAAGGACCGGCGGGGCGGTTGTCACCGCCCCGGGGACACTATCGATGTAGCGTTCAATCATGCGTGAGCTCAGCCATCGGCGGCGCATGCTTGTGCTGGCGATCTGCTGCATGAGCCTGCTGCTCGTCAGCCTCGACAACACCGTCCTCAACGTCGCGCTGCCCGTGATGCGGAACGACCTGCACGCCTCCGTCTCCGGAATGCAGTGGACGATCGACGCGTACACGCTCGTCCTCGCCGCGCTGCTGATGCTCTCCGGGTCGACGGCCGACCGGGTGGGGCGCAAGCGCACCTTCCAGACCGGGCTGGTGATCTTCACCCTCGGCTCGGCGCTGTGCAGCCTCGCGCCCAGTCTGACGGCGCTGGTCGGCTTCCGCATGGTGCAGGCGATCGGCGGGTCCATGCTCAACCCCGTCGCCATGTCGATCATCACCAACGTCTTCACCGAGCCCAGGGAGCGGGCCCGTGCCATCGGGGTCTGGGGCGGGGTCGTCGGCATCAGCATGGCGGCCGGCCCGATCGTGGGCGGGCTGCTGGTGGAGTCCATCGGCTGGCGTTCGATCTTCTGGATAAACCTCCCGATCGGGATCGCGGCGCTGGCCCTCACCGCCCGGTTCGTACCGGAGTCGCGCGCTCCCAGGCCGCGCCGGGCCGACCCGGTCGGCCAGCTGCTGGTCATCCTGGTCCTGGGCACCCTCACCTACGCGATCATCGAGGCGCCGGACCGCGGCTGGGACTCGCCGCTGATCGTGACCTGCGCGGCACTCGCCCTCGGGGGGCTCCTGGCACTGGTCCGCTACGAGGGGCGGCGCGAGGAACCGCTGATCGACGTGCGGTTCTTCCACAGCGCGCCGTTCAGCGGGGCGACGGTCGTCGCGGTGTGCGCCTTCGCCGCCCTCGGCGGCTACCTCTTCATGAACACGCTGTATCTGCAGGACGTGCGGGGGCTCAACGCCCTGCACGCCGGGCTGTGGATGCTGCCCATGGCGTTCATGTGCTTCGTCTGCGCACCGCTGTCCGGACGGCTGGTGGGCGCCCGCGGGCCCCGTCTGTCGATGCTGGTGGCCGGGGTGGCCATAACGGCCAGCGGGGTGCTGTTCGCGGTTTTCGACGTCCAGACGAGCGATACCGGGCTGCTGATCGGCTATGTGCTGTTCGGCCTGGGCTTCGGCATGGTCAACGCGCCCATCACCAATACGGCGGTCTCCGGGATGCCCCGCTCCCAGGCGGGGGTCGCCGCGGCCGTCGCCTCCACCAGCCGCCAGGTGGGCCAGTCGCTCGGCGTCGCGGTGATCGGCGCGGTGCTGGCGGCGGGCGCCGCGCTGGCGGCGGCGGGCGGCATGGGCCATGCCGCCTCGCCGGCCGCCACCGCGGCGTTCGTGGACGCCGCCCGCCCCGCCTGGTGGATCATCGCCGGATGCGGTGCCGTGATCCTGCTGCTGGGGCTGGTGACCACCGGCCGCTGGGCCCAGAAGACCACCCGGCACGCGGCCGCGCTCTTCGAGGAGGGGGCGCCCACGGGCCAGACATCGGCGGGGGCCAAGGCGTGAGGCGTGTGGCGGGAGCCGCTATGCGTGAGGCGTGAGCCGCGAGCCGCACGACCCGAGCCGCGAGCCGTGCGGCGTGTGGCCTGTGGTCTGTGACGGGAGCCGCTATGCGTAAGGCATGAGGCACGAGCCGCGAGCCGCGAGCCGCGCGACCCACGCCGGGAGGCGCGAGCCGTGCGGCACGAGGCGCGAGACCCACGCCGCGAGCCGCGAGCCGTGCGACACAGGCCGCGAGGCGTGCGGCGTGTGACGGGGGTCGCTATGCGGAAGGCGTGAGGCACGAGCCGCGAGCCGCGAGCCGCGCGACCCACGCCTCGAGGCGCGAGGCGTGAGGCGCAGGCCGCCAGCCGTGCGACACGAGCTGCCAGCCGTGCGACACGGGCCGCAAGCCGTGCGGAGGCCGTCCGGGGAGGGCGGGGGTGGGGCCGGACCCCTTGGGTCGGACCCCCTGGTTCAGACCCTTGGGTCAGACCCCCGCCACCGAGGCGGCCTCCTGCCCTACCGGCGCGCTCTCCTGCGCCAGCGCCATGGCGTGCAGCCGACGCAGCCGCTCGTGGGTCTCGGCGTCCGCCGGGGTGTAGGCGAGCAGCTTGGGGCCCTGCTGGGGGCCGGTCCACAGGCTGGTGGAGGTCAGCCGGACGATGCCCACCTGCGACTGGCGGTAGACCTTGACCTTGTCGGCGGGCCGGACCACCTCATGCCGCGCCCAGATCTCGCGGAACTCGGGTGAGGCGTCCTCCAGCCGCTTCACCATCGCCTTCCAGGCGGGCTCGGCGACGTGCTCGGCCATGACGGCGCGGAACTTGGCGGCCATGAGCCGGATCGTCTCGTCCCGGTCCACCAGGCTCGACCGCCACTCGTCATGGGTGAAGGCCAGCCACATGCAGTTGCGGTCCTCCGGCGGCACCTGCTCCAGGTCGCACATCAGGTGCCGGTAGGTGCGGTTGTAGGCCAGCAGGTCGAAGCGGCTGTTCTGGACGCAGGCGGGGAACGGCTCCAGCTGCTCCAGCATGCGCCGCAACCCCTCGGAAACGCCCGTGCACTCGCTGGCCGGGCTCGGGTCGGCGGTCCCGGCCAGCGCGAAGAGGTGGGCGCGCTCGCTGCGGTCCAGGAGCAGCGCGCGGGCGATGGCGTCGAGGACCTGCGCCGAGACGTGGATGTCGCGGGCCTGTTCCAGCCAGGTGTACCAGGTCACGCCCACGGCCGAGAGCTGCGCGACCTCCTCGCGGCGCAGTCCGGGCGTGCGCCGGCGGCGCCCCCGGGGCAGCCCCACCTGCTCGGGCGTGATCCGCTCCCGCCGGCTGCGCAGGAACGCCGCCAGCTCGCCCCTTCTCGGGTCGCTCGTCTCCGGGCGCCGCGCCTCGGCTCCCGCACTCCTGCTCCCGGCCATGGAACCGGCCATGGAACGGGCCATGGCATCGCTCACCATCGTGGTCATGCCTCCAGGGTGCCCGAGCGGCTCAGCCAGTTGCCAGGTACTTCTTGTACCAGGATAAAGACACTCTGGTACCCGGCTGAGCGGTGCCGGATCTTCGTATGCGTGACCGATACGCAGACAACACCGACCATACGCATGACAGAGACGACACGTACCAGAACCGCCGGCCCGGACGCGTCGAAGACCACAGGCCGGCACCGCGCCTCCGCCGGTCCCGCGCTGAGCCCCCTGGGGCTGTTCACCGTGCTGCTGGGCGCCGCGCTGCCCCTGATCGACTTCTTCATCGTCAACGTGGCCCTGCCCACCATGGACCGCGACCTGCACGCCGGTCCGGCGGTGCTGGAACTCGTCGTCGCCGGATACGGCGTGGCGTACGCGGTACTGCTGGTCCTCGGCGGCCGGCTGGGCGACACCTTCGGACGGCGCAGGCTCTTCCTCGCCGGGATGGCGGCCTTCGGGCTGACCTCGCTGGCCTGCGGGCTCGCCCCGGGCGCCTGGAGCCTGGTGGCCGCCCGGGTGGCGCAGGGCGCCGCGGCCGCGCTGATGCTCCCCCAGGTGCTCGCCACGATCCACTCCTCGACCAGCGGTTCGCGCCGCGCCCGCGCGCTCAGCATGTACGGCGCGACGGCGGGTCTGTCCATGGTGGCGGGGCAGATCCTGGGCGGCGTGCTGGTGGCCGCGGACATCGCGGGCACCGGGTGGCGCGCGGTCTTCCTGGTCAATGTGCCGGTCGCGGTGATCGGCCTGGTCCTCGCGGTCCGTACGGTTCCGGAAACCCGCTCGGAGCGGCCCGCGCCGGTGGACGTGCCGGGCACGGTGCTGCTGGCGCTGTCGCTGATCACGCTGATGGTGCCGCTGACCGAGGGGCGGGCGGCGGGCTGGCCGCTGTGGACCTGGCTGATGCTGGGCGCGTTCCCGTTCGTGGCCGCCGCGTTCTACGTCGTGGAGCGGCGCGCCGACCAGGCGGGCTCGGTGCCGCTGCTGCCGCCGAGCCTGCTCGCGCAGCGCGGACTGCGGCGCGGGCTGCCGATCGTGGTGCCGTTCTCGATCGCCTTCGGCGGCTTCATGTTCGTCATCGCGGTCGCCCTCCAGCAGGGCCTGCGGTACGGACCGATCGAGGCCGGGCTGGCACTGGCGCCGATGGCCACGACGTTCTTCGTCGCCTCGCTGATGGGGCCGCGTCTGGTGGGCCGGTACGGGAGCCGTGTGGTGACCGCGGGCGGACTCATCCAGGCGGTGGGCATCGGGGCGCTGATGCTGGCCGTATGGCGCGACTGGCCTGACCTGTCGCTGGCCGGGCTGCTGCCCGGGGTCGCGCTGGCCGGGTTCGGGCAGGGGCTCCAGCTCCCGGTGCTGATCCGGATCGTGCTGGCCGATGTGCCGAGCGAGCGGGCCGGGGTGGGCAGTGGCGTGATGGTCACCACCCAGCAGTCGGCCCTGGCGCTGGGCGTGGCAACGCTCGGCACCCTCTTCCTGTCCCTGGCACCGTCGGCGGGCATGGGTGACGCGCTGGTCAGCACGCTCGCGGCCCAGCTGGGGGCGATCGCGGTGACCCTGCTGCTGAGCCTGCGGCTGCCGCGTGCGGTGTCGTAGGGCCGCCCAGGGCCGTCGTACCGCCGGAACGCGGGTCTCTCCTGGGGAACCACTCCTGGCGAACCACTGGAACGCGGTCGCTTCGGGGACCACCGGACCTTGTCACCCCAGGAGGGCCACCCGGAACCCCGGTCACTCCTGGGGATCACCGGAGCCCCGGCTCATCCCCAGGAGGACCGCCCGGCACCCCGGTCACCCCCAGGAGCACCACCGGCGGCCCGCTCACCCGCGGGAGCACCACCGCCGGACCGGTCACCCGCAGGAGACCCTCGGAACCCCAGCTTCCCCCGGGAACACCACCGGAGCCCCGGCTCACTCCGAGAAGGACCGCCGGAACCCCACTCACCCGCGGAAGCACCACCGCCGGACCGGTCACCCGCGGGAGGCCGCAGAACCCCGTTCACCGGCGGAACCGCCCAGATCCTGTTCACTTCCGCGGAACCGCCCGGAGCCGTTCACTCCCGCCGAACCGCCCCGACCCCGTTCACTTCCGCCGAACCGCCCCGGAGCCGGTCACCCCTGGGAGGCGGCCCACCACAGGATGAGCGCGGCCACCGCGAAACAGGCCAGCATGACCAGGACGACCTGCCGACGGGCCGCCACGTCGGCGGTCATCCGCGGGGAGCCGAGCGCGCCGTGCGCCTGGGCCAGGTGATCGAGCCCCTTGTGCCGGGCGCCACCGTAGCTGATCCGCTCCTGCCAGTCGCAGTGCCGGCAGCCGAGCAGGCGCCGCCGCCCCGGACCGTACCCGTAGCTCACCTCGAAGACCGCGCCGTCCTCGCGGGTGGCGGTGATGTGGTGCGTCACGCCTCGCACGATCGGTGAACCCCCCGTTCTGTCGAGCCGACGGGCCCCGGTGCCACGGACAGCGCGTCCGCGGCACCGGAGCCCGTCGTCGGGTATGTGTCCGGTGCCCGTGGTCCGGGCCGGAGGGCCCGGACCGGGTCAGCAACCGATCAGGCGGCCACCCAGGTAGGACTGGATCTGGTCGAGGGAGACCCGCTCCTGCTTCATCGTGTCGCGCTCACGCACGGTGACGGCGTTGTCGTCCAGGGTGTCGAAGTCCACGGTGACGCAGAAGGGCGTGCCGATCTCGTCCTGGCGGCGGTAGCGGCGGCCGATCGCGCCCGCGTCGTCGAACTCGATGTTCCAGTGCTTGCGCAGGTCCGCCGCGAGCCCCTTGGCCTTCGGGGAGAGCTGCGGGTTGCGGGACAGCGGCAGCACCGCGACCTTGACCGGGGCCAGGCGCGGGTCGAGCCGCAGCACGGTGCGCTTCTCCAGCTTGCCCTTGGCGTTGGGCGCCTCGTCCTCGACGTACGCGTCGAGCAGGAAGGCCAGCATGGCGCGGCCCACGCCCGCCGCCGGCTCGATCACGTAGGGGGTCCAGCGCTCGCCGGCCTCCTGGTCGAAGTACGACAGGTCCTGGCCGGACGCCGCGGAGTGCGCCTTCAGGTCGTAGTCGGTGCGGTTGGCCACGCCCTCCAGCTCGCCCCACTCCGAGCCGCCGAACTGGAAGCGGTACTCGATGTCAGCGGTGCGCTTGGAGTAGTGGGAGAGCTTCTCCTTGGGGTGCTCGTACCACCGGATGTTCGCCTCCTGGAGACCGAGGTCCCGGTACCAGTTCCAGCGCTGCTCCATCCAGTACTCGTGCCACTTCTCGTCCTCGCCCGGCTTGACGAAGAATTCCATCTCCATCTGCTCGAATTCACGCGTCCGGAAGATGAAGTTGCCCGGCGTGATCTCGTTGCGGAACGACTTGCCGAGCTGCGCGATGCCGAACGGCGGCTTCTTGCGCGAGGTCTGCTGGACGGCGAGGAAGTTGGTGAAGATGCCCTGGGCGGTCTCGGGGCGCAGATACGCGACCGAGCCGGAGTCCTGGGTCGGGCCGAGGTGGGTGGAGAGCAGTCCGGAGAACTGCTTGGGCTCGGTGAAGCTGCCCTTGTTGCCGCAGTGCGGGCAGTTGACGTCGGCCAGGCCGTTCTCGGGGAACCGGCCGTGCTTGGCCTCGTACGCCTCCTCCAGGTGGTCCGCGCGGAACCGCTTGTGGCAGGAGGTGCACTCGGTGAGCGGGTCCGTGAAGGTGGCGACGTGGCCGGACGCCTCCCACACCTCACGGGCCAGGATCACGGACGAGTCGAGTCCGACGACGTCGTCACGCGAGGTGACCATGGAACGCCACCACTGCCGCTTGATGTTCTCCTTCAGCTCCACGCCGAGCGGTCCGTAGTCCCAGGCGGCGCGCTGGCCGCCGTAGATCTCGCTGCACGGGTAGACGAAGCCACGGCGCTTGCTGAGGCTGACGATGGTGTCGATCTTGTCGGCGGCCACGGTGCTCTCTTCATTGATGACGGCATTGACGACGAAGCGAATGCTTCAGGTTACCGGCGGCGGCACCCCCCGGATCAAATCGATGCGCGAAGCGATCACCAAGGGGACAGTTGTTGACAATCGTTTCCATCTTTGTTGAAAATGAGAGTCATGAACATACGCCGCCTCATACCCACGACAGCTCTCGTCGGAGCCGCCGCACTGGGTCTGACCACCCTCACAGCCTGCTCCTCCGACGCCGGAGACGGAAGGAAGGACGGCAAGCTCGATGTGGTGGCGTCGTTCTACCCCATGCAGTTCCTGGCCGAGCGGATCGGCGGGGACGCCGTCCACGTCTCCACGCTGACCAAGCCCGGCGTCGAACCGCACGACCTGGAGATCAGCCCCCGCCAGACCGCCGATCTCAGCAAGGCGGGCCTGGTGGTCTACCTCAAGGGGCTCCAGCCCTCCGTCGACCGCGCGATCGCCCAGGCCGATCCGGAGCACGTCGCCGACGCCACCTCGTACACCACCCTGGAGGACCACGGCACCGAGGTCGAGGGCGACCACGGGGGCGAGGAAGGACACGACGGCCACGCCCACTCCGGCGACACCGCCGCCGACCCCCACATCTGGCTGGATCCGGTGCGTTACGCCCAGGTCGCCAAGGGTGTCGGCAAGGCGCTGGAGAAGGCCGACCCCGACCACGCCGAGACGTTCAAGAAGAACACCACCGCCCTGGTCAAGCAGCTGAACACGCTCGATCAGGACTTCCGGAGCGGTTTGAAGGACCGTTCCTCGGACACCTTCATCACCACCCATGCCGCCTTCGGCTACCTCTCCGAGCGCTACGGCCTGCGGCAGGAGGCGATATCCGGTCTCGACCCGGAGGCCGAGCCCAGCCCGGCACGGGTCAAGGCACTGCACACCATCGCCAAGAAGGACAAGGTCAACACCGTCTTCTTCGAAACCCTCGTGAGCGACCGCACGGCCAAGACGCTGGCCGGCGATCTCCATCTGCGGACCGATGTGCTCGACCCGATCGAGGGCATCGGGTCCAAGTCCAAGGGCGACGACTACCTCCAGGTCATGCGGTCCAACCTGGAGGCCCTGCGGAAGGCGCTGGGCGCCAAGTGACGGAGGAACTCATGGAAACCGAGAAGACCAGGGGGGCCGGGCAAGCCCGGGACCCCGGGGAGACCGAGGAGCCCGACATAGCCCCGGCCCCGGCCGCGGCCCCTTCCGCGGGTCCAGCCGCGGGTCCGGCCCCGGCCGCGGATCCGGCCGCCGACCCGATATCCCTGCGCGGCGCCATCGCCACCCTCGGCGGCCGCCCCGTGCTGCGCGGCGTGGACCTGACCGTCCGCCGCGGCGAGGTCGTGGCGCTGCTCGGCGCCAACGGCTCGGGCAAGTCCACCGCCGTGCGGTCCATCGTCGGCCAGGTGCCGCTCACCGGCGGTGAGCTGACCCTCTTCGGCATCCCCCGCCGCCGCTTCCGCGACTGGGCCCGGATCGGTTACGTACCGCAGCGCACCACCGCCGCCAGCGGCGTCCCGGCGACCGTCCGCGAGGTCGTCTCGGCGGGCCGGCTGGCCCGCCGCCGGTTCGGCCCGCCGCGCAGGGCCGACCGGGCGGCCGTTCAGCGCGCCCTGGAACTCGTCGGCATGGCCGACCGGGTCCGGGACCCGGTGAGCGCCCTCTCCGGCGGTCAGCACCAGCGCGTCCTGATCGCCCGCGCCCTCGCCGGCGAACCGGAACTGCTGATCATGGACGAGCCGATGGCCGGTGTGGACCTCGCCAGTCAGGAGATCCTCGCGGGCACCCTGCGCGAGCAGGTCGCCGCCGGCGCCACGGTCCTCCTCGTCCTCCATGAGCTCGGCCCGCTGGAGCCGCTGATCGACCGCGCGGTGGTGCTCCGTGACGGCTGCGTCGTCCACGACGGGCCGCCGCCCAAGGCCGTGGGCCAGCACGCGCTGCCCGGTCACGATCACGTACACCCCCATGCGGCGCCCGACGCCGAACCGATCCGGACAGGGTTGCTGACCTGAGATGCTCGAGATCCTCGACTACGCCTTCATGCAGCGGGCCCTGCTCGCCGCCGTCCTGGTCGGCATCACCGCGCCCGCCGTCGGCATCTACCTCGTCCAGCGCCGCCAGGCGATCATGGGGGACGGAATCGGCCATGTCGCGCTCACCGGCGTCGCCCTGGGCTTCCTGACCGGCGCCAACCCGGTGTGGACCGCCGTCGTCGTCTCCGCCCTCGGCGCGATCCTCATGGAGCTGATCCGCTGGTACGGCAAGACCCGCGGCGATCTCGCGCTCGCGATGCTCTTCTACGGCGGTATGGCGGGCGGTGTGCTGCTGATCAACCTCTCGCCGACCGGCTCCAACGCCAACCTCACCACCTATCTCTTCGGCTCGATCACCACGGTCTCCCCCGAGGACGTCGTCGCCATCTCCCTGCTCGCCGCCTTCGTCGTACTGATCACCCTGGGGCTGCGCCGCCAGCTGTTCGCGGTGTGCCAGGACGAGGAGTTCGCCCGGGTGACCGGCCTCCCGGTGCGCACGCTCAATCTGCTGCTGGCCGTCACCGCGGCCGTCACCGTCACCGTCGCCATGCGCGTCGTGGGCCTGCTCCTGGTCAGCGCCCTGATGGTGGTTCCGGTCGCCGCCGCCCAGCAGGCCACCCGGGGGTTCGCCATGACGCTGGCGCTGGCGATCGCCATCGGCGTCGTGGTGACCCTGTCCGGCACGGTGTTCTCCTTCTACGAGAACGTCCCGCCCGGCGCGAGCATCGTCGTCCTCGCCATCGGCGTCTTCGCGGTGATCACGGCCCTGGCCGCGCCTTTGGCGAAAAGACGTGCTCAGCGGGTCGCCGCCGCCGAGGAACGGTGCACGCTGAGGGACGATGTACTCGTATAGTCCATCGCTTGGTCCATCGCTCACGTGTCCGTTCTCGTCCGTCGCCCGAGCGTTAACTGGCACAATGACCGGGCAGAAAGCGCAGTGGGCGCGGAGAGAGCGCTGAGAGCGACGGAGCATGCGAGGTTGAGGAGGCAGCTGTGGCGACCGCGGGTCCCCCCGTACGCGGCCGGTCCACCAGGCAGCGCGCCGCGGTAGCGGCGGCGCTGGACGAGGTGGACGAGTTCCGCAGTGCGCAAGAGCTCCACGACATGCTCAAGCACCGGGGCGACTCGGTGGGCCTGACCACGGTCTACCGCACCCTCCAGTCCCTCGCCGACGCCGGCGAGGTCGACGTCCTCCGCACCACGGACGGCGAGGCGGTCTACCGCCGCTGCAGCAGCGAGGAGCACCACCATCACCTGGTCTGCCGCGCCTGCGGCAAGGCGGTCGAGGTGGAGGGCCCCGCCGTCGAGAAGTGGGCCGACGCGATCGCCGCGGAGCACGGCTTCGTGGACGTGGCCCATACGATCGAGATCTTCGGCACCTGCGGCGACTGCGCGGCGGCGAAGGCTTCGGCGTCGGCCTCGCGGGACTGACACCGCCCGCGCGGGACGGGCACCTCGGCACAGGCCCGGCACCCACGTCGTCGGCCCGGCATCCCCACCCGGGACCGGCACCCACGTCCATGTCGCGGGCCCGGCATCCACGTCGCGGGCCCGCCTCGCGGGGCCGTCCCTCCCCCGGGCCCGCGTTGTTGCCCAGGGCCCGCATTGCCCCGGGCCCGCTTCCGCCGGGCCGCATTCCCCCAGGATTGTCACAGCCTCGTACGGGAAACACGGCCGTACACGCGTCGCCCCATGCTTCGGCGGTGCGATGGGTACGGTCCTGAGTACATGTACATGACGGCTGCTTGGGGGAAGCCTGATGTCCTTGTATCCGAATCTGCCGCTGCCGGGGCTGCCGGACCTCTTCATCGACCCGCCGTCTCCGAAGAAGACCGCGGGCGCCTTCCATACCACCAGCGCGGCCGGGCAGAACAAGACGAAGCTGGACGACGCCGAGGCCGCCGGGACCTCCCATGCGGGCTGGGCGGTCGCGAAGCCCAATCAGGAGTGCGTGACGGCGTGGCGCAACCGTCTGCACGAGCTCGGCGAATCGGCCAGGAAAGCGGCCGCCGCCATCACCGACGCCATGGACGACTACATGGACACCGACCTCTCCGTCGAGGCGGCGCTCCGCAGGGACGCCCGCTGGCTGGAGGGCGCCTGATGGTCTCCGTACCCGACCTCCAGTCCGCGCGCCCGCAAACCTGGCGCGACGCCGCCACCGACGCCCTCACCGCGGCCAGGCACTGCGATGAGATCGGCACCCTCGCCCGCGACGACGTGGCGCGCACGCTCGAGCGGCAGTGGGCGTCCGACGCGGGGCTCGCCGCCCGCCGCGCCTTCGTCAAGCACGCCGAGGACTACGAGGCGGCCCACCTGGCGCTGCGCGAGCTGTGCCGCGTCTACGACGATCTGGCCGACGAGATCGAGGCCGCCCAGGGCGATCTCAACAGCGCGCTCGACTACGCCCGGGGCCACGAGCTGACCGTTGACGACAGCGGTCGCGTCTCCCGCTCCGAGCCGGTGGCCCCCGGCCAGGACGACGACAGCCAGTCGGACCCGGTCCAGCACGTCCAGGGCGTCATCGACGGCGCCCTGTCCCGCGCGACCAAGGCCGACACCACGGCGGCGGCCGCGCTGCGCACCGTCAGGGGTCTCACGGAGCTCTCCGATCCGGAGCTGGTCAAGGAGGCGCTGAGGAGGAACAGCCCGCTGGCCATCGCGCTGCGTCTGATGGGAGCGCCCGACGGCCCGCATCCGGTCAATGTCTCCCCCTCGCAGCTTGCCGCCGTGGAACGGGCCGCGAGGGAGACCGGGATGAGCAAGACGCTGCTGCTGGCGATCCTCTGGCAGGAGCAGCAGTGGTACCAGAACTACGACAAGGACGGCCACGGTCTCCTGCCGGGCATCGGCAGGATGTTCAACTGGACGCTCCAGCAGACGATCAAGCCGGACAAGTCGCTCGGCATCACCCATATGAAGCTGGGGACGGCCCGTAAGGTCATGGCGGACAACCGCGACGTGTTCACCACGGCGGACGGCACCTATCTGGGAGACCTCAGCGATGCCCAACTCGCCAAGTACATCGAGGAGAACCCCAACGAGGACATCCGCCTGAGCGCCTACTACCTCAAGCAACTGCGGCAGAACCCCTACGGCTCGCAAACGGACAAACAGTTGTTCATGCTCTACGCCGCCGACACCCCCGACGTCCGCGAGAAGAACGAGAGTTACGGGGACGACTCGGACCACCGCGGGGGCGATATCAAGGCCCGCGCGGAGAACTGGGACAAGCTCCAGCCGTATCTCGAGGACGCCCAGGCGTGGGAGGCGCTGAGCGACGAGGAGCGCCGGAAGGCCCTGGAGCAATTGGCGGGCGACACCCCCAAGGGGCACTCGTTCACCATCGATCCGATCTACGGCGGGGAGTCGCAGGGCACCGGCACCGGCGAGCCGGAGCCCGGCACACCGTCGCCGGAGCCCGGCGCGTCCCCCACCCCGCCGTCCTCGGGCGGCAAGAACGATGACGGGGCTGACGGGGGCGGCCGGGGCGGCGGGGGCGGCGGGGGCGGCGGGGGCGGCGACAAGAAACCGGCCGAGCCCACCCCCGGTCTCACACCACGTCCCTCGGCGACGGGCCAGGCCCCCTGAAGAAGTGAGTTCATGAAGCGAGTGATCAGCGTGTTCGCGGCGGGGGTGG
>NZ_BBOX01000126.1 GCF_001553455.1 Streptomyces hygroscopicus subsp. hygroscopicus | reverse complement strand
ATGCCGGGCAACGTGCCCGCCAAGCCCGAGTATGCGGACGCCGACGCGGTCGTGGCAGCCCTCGAAGCGGGGGGTGTCCCGTGCGAGGTCACCCGCCGCTCGCAGGGCGGCGGGCGCGGGGGTTCGAGCCTCGGGTGCGCGTCCGTCATCGACGGCACGACGTTCGAGAACGACATCCACGTACTCAATCCGGAGATCTTCGACCGCGACGACGTCGGCGATTCCATCGCCTCCCGGAGACAGCCCCCCAGCGGTCAGACCCTGGTCGCCGCCGGTCACTGGTTCGTACGGGTCACCGAGCCCCGGTTCGCGAACCGGATCGCCGCCGCTCTCGGCGGTGTCGTACTGCCGCCCGAGAAGGCCGAGATCCCCGGGTATCCACTCCCGGACATCCCCCGCGCCCCCCGCTACCGGACCGTCGGCGCCCTCGCCGACGACCTCGCGGCGGCGGTCGGCTGCGACGACCGGAAACAGCGGTCGGACACGGTGCTGACCTGCACCACCGGCAAGGACACCGGATCACCCAACTGCGCCACCCTGGCCCTGCACGCCTCGGCCGCCGACCGGGACGCGGTGCTGCGCGAGGCCATCGCTTACAAGGGCGTGCCCGCGACCCTGGTCACGGCCGGCAACTGGACCGTCAACCTCTGCGACTACGACCTCGGGTCACGCGTCGCCGACGCCCTGCACGGCACGATCGTGTCCTACGACGGAAGCTGACCGCCGATGCCCCGCGACCGCACGAACCGCACCGACCGTACGAACCGCACGAGCCGTACGAGCCGCACGGACCGCACCACCGGCCACCCGCCGCGCCGGGCACCGCGCGGGGTGGCGCGCCAGGCACCGCGCCGGGCGGCGCGCGAGGTGGCGCGCCGGGTGGTCTCCGCCGCCGGGCGCCTCGGGCGCGGTCGGCCGGTCCTCGTATCCCACGGGCCGCGTCCGCGCCCGAAGTGGCCCGGACGCGTCATGGCGGGCACCGCCGTGCTCGTGGCCGTGCCGCTGCTCGCCGCCGGGGTGTCGCTACGGCTGCGGTACGCGGGAGAACCCGCCCCCGGCACGCGCACCCGCGGACGGGACGCGGTGTGGCTCGGGCACGCCTGGGTGGACGGGCGCAACGGCGAGGCCCGGCTCGCCGAACTGGTCCGGCGGATCCGCGACACCGGCGTCCGGGACCTGTACGTGCACGCGGGCCCGCTGGAGCACGACGGCGGCCTGCCCGCGTCGCGCCGTCCGAAGGCCCGCTGGCTCGTGGACGCGGTCCGGCGCGAGCTACCCGGTGTGCGCGTCCAGGCGTGGCTCGGCGACGTCCTGTCCACCGAGGGCCGCACCGGGATGGACCTCGGCGAACGGGCGACGTGCGAACGGATCGTGCGCTCGGCACACCAGGTACTGAAGGCGGGGTTCGAGGGCGTCCACTTCGACCTGGAGCCCGTGCACTCCGGCGACCGGGACTACCTGTCCCTGCTGGACGACGTGCGCGAGGTCACCCGCGCCCACCGCGTGCCGCTGTCGGTGGCCGCGCACCAGATCGACCCACTCCCCTCCCTCCACTCCCTCGCGGGCTTCGCCGCCGGTCACCCCAAGTGGTGGTCACCGTCGTACTTCGGCGAGGTCGCCCGCCGGGTCGACCAGATCGCGGTGATGTCCTACGACACGGCGATGCCGCTGGAGAGCCTGTACGGGGGCTATGTCGCCCGGCAGACGCGACTGGCCCTGGAGGCGACCCCGCGCGGCACCGACCTGCTGATGGGCCTCCCCGCCTTCCACACCGACGACATCGGCCACCACGAGTCGGCCGAGACGGTCGCGGCGGCCGTCCGGGGCGTCCGGCTCGCCCTGAGCCGCGAGGGCACACGCCGCGCCAAGTTCGGCGTCGCGCTGTACGTGGACTTCGCGGCGACGCCGGGTGACTGGGCCGCGTACCGGGAGGGCTGGGGAACGTACGAGCAGCGATCGGGCCCGTGCCGAGAGAGCTGAGGCACGTACGGGCAGGACCCGAGCCCGAACCGACAGAGCCGAGCCACGTACGCGCAGGACCCGAGCCCGAACCGACAGGGCCGAGCCACGTACAGGCAGGACCCGAGCCCGAACCGACAGAGCTGACGCACGTACGCGCAGGACCCGAGCCCGAACCGACAGGGCGGGGCGCCCCGCGATCCGGTTGATCTCCGCCGGTGTCCTGGGTACGGTGCCGGACGTGATGAGCCCTGAATCAGACAGAACGGAGCCGCCGGTCGCTCGGCGGCGAGCAGGTGTCTGACCGGCCCTAGGGTCGATTGATCTCGCTTCCAGTGACCGGACACGGCTCCGTGTGTCTGGTCCCCTTTCGGGCTCTCGATGAGGTCCGGCGTCCAGCACGCGGCTGCTCCTGCCCGCATACCTCACCGCTGGAGTCGACCTCTTGCCTGTGTTCATCCATGTCCTTGCGCTGGCCGTCTTCGCGCAAGGAACGTCCGAGTTCATGCTGTCCGGTCTCGTACCGGGTATCGCCCGCGACCTGTCCGTATCGGTGGGGGCCGCGGCGAGTCTGACGTCCGCGTACGCGATCGGGATGATCGTCGGTGCCCCGGTGATGGCCGCGCTGAGCGCGCGATGGCCACGCCGCCGCGCGCTGGCGGGCTTTCTGACGGCGTTCGTCATCGTGCACGTCATCGGGGCGGTCACGACGGACTTCGCCGTGCTCTTCGGGACCCGTATCGTGGCCGCGGTCGTCAACGCCGGTTTCCTGGCGGTCGCGATGTCCGTCGCCACCGCCCTCGTCCCCCCGTCCCGGCACGCGAGGGCCACCGCGGTCCTGCTGTCCGGGGTCACCCTGTCCTGCGTCGCCGGCGTCCCCGCGGGCGCGCTGCTCGGGGACTGGTCCGGCTGGCGCTCCGCGTTCTGGGCCGTCGCCGCGCTGTGTCTGCCCGCGCTGGCTCTGGTCTTCCACCGGGCGCCCGCCGACGCGGCCGGCCGGGAGGAGGTCTCGATCCGGCGCGAGGCCCGCGCGCTGGGGTCGCGCCCGGTGCGGCGGGCCATGCTGCTCGCGGCCGTGGTCAACGGGGCGACCTTCGCGACCTTCGCCTACCTGGCCGTCATCGCCACCGACATCACCCACCTGCCCGAAGCCACGGTGCCCGCCCTCCTGGCGGCGTTCGGCGTGGGCGCGTTCGCGGGGGTGACCACGGCCGGCCGCACGGCCGACGGTGAACTCGGGCGGGGCCTGCTCCTCGCCCTGTGCGCCCTGCCCCTGGGCTGGGCGCTCCTGGCCACGACCAGCGGCTACCCGGCCCCGCTCTTCCTCGTGACGGCCCTCCAGGGCGCCCTGTCGTTCGGCATCGGCTCGACCCTGGTCACCCGCGTCATGCGCACCGCGCAGGAGGCGCCCTCGCTGGGCGGTTCGTTCGCCACGGTCGCGCTGAACGCGGGCGCCTTCCTGGGTCCGCTGATCGCGGGCGCGGCGACCGGGACGACGGACGACTACCGGGGCGCGGCGTGGGTCAGCGCCGCCCTGGCCGCGACGGCGGTGGCCATGGTGGCCGCGTCGGGGGCCGGGGCTGCCCGTGCGCGTGCGCGTGCCGAGGAAGCCGGATAACCCAACGACCGAGTGCGCGTCGGGTCAAGCCGGGCAGAAGCCTCCGGCGGACCCGACGTCGCCCTGGTTCCGTACCTCCGGGTGCCCACGGCATGCCCATCGAGTTACTGCTCAACGCCGAGCATCGCGGAGCCTTTCCCGCTCGGAGACGTAATAGTCTTCGGCCTCCGGAACCATTCTCGCCATACTGCGGAAGAACAGGTCTCCGGATTCACATAGGGCGCCGAAGAACTCCCCCTCCTCGACTGCCGAGCTCCGCGACTTTTCACCGCTGTCCACTCGCACGAGAAGGTAGTTGTTGCCTTGCTTCGACACGGTCAGCTTGGTGGGCTGGTCGGGAAACCTGGTCGACGCGACACCCGATTGCGAATACTCCTCCATCATGTTGATCAAGTACGACCAGAGCTGATCAACATAATCCCAATCGGCCACGGAGATGAGAGGGACGCCCCCCACCTCCAACTCCAGGGCACCCTCAACATAGTCCGGGTCCGGGATCCGGAACCGCGCCTGCCCCACAGGGACGAAGGAACCGCCTGGCTCCTTGAGGAAAGAATTGACGGATACCATGGCCCTCATTACTCGTCGAGCGGATAGAACTGACCGACTCGCCCTCGGTTGATACCCAGCACGTAGGTTGTCCCGTCAACCTTGCCAGTCACTTGGTACATTTTATTAACGCCACGCATGTCTATCTCGTCGCGATTCTGTTTCAGCACTTCTTCGACCGCTTCCTTTCCCGACCTTCAAGAAGATCGGCGAACTCCTCAACGACCACCTGGCCGACGCCACCGGCATCGAGATCATCAACTACCGCATCTCCGGCATCTGGGGGCCACTCGAGCCGCACGGCCCGCTGTTCTTCGCCGCCCCCGAACTCGTCCACGCCGCCGCCCGCGGCACCGAGCCGGACCTCTCCCCCCTCCCGGCGCCCGCGTACGCGGAGGACTCGCTCGACCTGTGCTACGTGAAGGACGCGGGCCGGGGCCATCGCGCTCCTCCAGCTCGCGGACCGCCTCAACCACCGCACCTACAACGTGGCTTCCGGCCGTGCCACGAGCAACGCCGAGATCATCGCCGCGATCAAGAAGGTCGTCCCCGACGCGCGGGTCGACCTCCCCACCGGCGGGACCACCCCGCCGCGCCACCTCGACATCACCCGCATCCAGCAGGACACCGGCTACGAGCCCGCCTATGACACCGAGCGCGCGGTCGCCGAGTACATCGCGTGGCTGCGCACCGGCAATGAGCGGTGACTGGTTGGCTGTAGTACTACAGCTGGAGTGGGCTCAATGGTGAGACGGAACGACCAGCGGCGCGCCGCCCTCGTGGACGCCGCGATCGAGGTGCTGGCCAGGGAAGGCGCACGCGGCCTGACCTTCCGTGCGGTGGACGCCGAGGCCGCCGTACCCGCCGGGACCGCGTCCAACTACTTCGGCAGCCGCGACGATCTGCTCACCCAGGCCGGTTGCCCGGGTCTATGAGCGGCTTCAGCCCGACGAGGCCACGATCGCCCGCCAGCGGGCGGCGGGCCGCGACCGGGAGACCTACGCGGAGCTAATGCACGAGCTCGTCAGCCGCGTCGCCGCATTCCGCACCGGCTACCTGACGCTGCTGGAACTCCACCTCAAGGCCACCCGCCGGTCCAGGCTGCGCAGGGTCCTCACCGAGCGGGTCCGGGCCGACCTCGACGCGAACGTCGCGTACCACGAGGAGTCGGGCCTCCCCGGTGACGCCGCGGCCGTCAGGCTGCTCATGCTGGCGCTGAACTGGCTGATCATCGAACAGCTCACCTTGCCGGACGTCTTCACGGAGGCGGAGCGGGATCAGCTGGTGGCGGCGGCGGTGGAGCGCATCGTGGCGGCGGAGTAGGGGCGATCCGGCCGTGGGCGGCGCCACCTGGTGCCGCCCACACCGCACCATGGACGGCGCCCCGGTCCACCGCCGCCACAACAACGCGCTGCGCACCCTGCCCGAGATGCTGCAGCGGAATGCTCCCGACGCACCCGCGCGGATCGTACGATCGAGGTGAGGTGAGGGGGGCTCGTGAACATTTCCGCGTTACGCAATCCCTACGACTACCGGAACCCCGTGCGCGATGCCGCCTTCTTCGCCGGGCGGGGTGAGGAAGTCGGGGTCATCAAGTACGAGCTCGATCAGGCAGCCGTGGACCGCCCGTCGGTCTGTGTCGTCCTCCATGGACCACGAGCGGCCGGCAAGACGAGCCTGCTCAACGCCACTGAGTGGATGGCTGAGAAGAACGGGTTTGTCACCGTACGTGTGGAGCTAATCGAGGGCGACGGTGAGCCGACGGTTTTCTTCCGGAAGGTGTACGAGGAGTTGGTCTCCGCGATCACCGCTGACGGCCCGGATGAGTTGAGCGTCCCCGGACCGGCCGCAGTGCGACGGGTGATGGCCGGAGCAGCCGAAGCCGCCTCGGTAGCGCCACTGGAGTTCCCTGAAGCCGTGGCACTCGCCGGGCAGGAGGGGCGGGTGCCGGAGGCGGCGCTGCGGGCTGATCTTGCCTACTTCATACGGCTACTCGGGCGTCCGATCGTCCTGCTGGTCGACGAAGCCCAGTTGATGGCCCACGACGCGCGTGCGCTGTCCGCTCTCAGGTTCCTCACCTCACGCGTGGACGGGCTGGTCCTGGTACTCGCCGGCACTTCCGGGCTCATCGACCGGATCACCGACGTTCACTCACCCATCCTGCGGCAGTTCAAAGAAATCGCGGTCAGAGGATTCGTCGAGTGGGAGGACATCCACGCGTGCATAGAGCGCCCGCTCTTGAGCGTTGGTATTCACGGCCATGCCTCGGCCGGTGTGGTCTCCGCCCTCAGACAGCTCACGGACGGCAATCCCTACGAAATTCAGCTGTACTGCCATGAGATGTTCGCCCGCTGGCAGCGTGGTGCCGCGGAACGCATGGAGCTGACCGCGGAAGTACTGGAAGGCATCCGCTCCCGTATGGAGTCGGGGCGCGATGTCCTCGATCGTCCGCTGATCCGCGCGGTACGCGCGATGAATCGGCATGATCTCATCGCGTTCAACGTGCTGACCTCCGCACTCGGCCATGCGACGGCGGAGGAAACCTGGTTCGCCTACAAGATGGCCGGACCGCCGGAGATCACCCGTGCGCAGTACGACCTATGTCGCCAATCACTGATCGCGGACGGCATCCTCACCGACGAGGACCCTGTGAGGTTCGCCGTGCCCACCGAACTCTTCGACGAAATCTACGCGAGACTGTGGACGGTCGGGACAGTGGGATCGGTCCGGCACGCTCAGTACACCAGCCGGAACCCCCTCCATCCGCTGCTGGTACAGCGTCTCGACCATCTCCTGTGTGACATCGCGACCGGGCCGCTCCGGCTCTTCCCCACCTGCTGCCCCGCGATGAACGGCGGTCATATCGAGGAGATCTTCAAGGCCCTGGAGACATTGCCCGAGGAAGGGCCCGACGCCACCCCGCGGATCAATCTCCTTCATGACGCGATCCTGCGGGCGGGCGAACCATCCGCTCTCGACCTCACCACCGTGACCTGCACATTTTCCGGTCATACCGTGGAGCGCTGGCTGTACGCGGCAGATACGGACGACGTCGTTCTGGCCGACTCTCCCGACTTCAAGACGGTCGTCGAACGCGTCGCACAGCTCGGCGGCGAGCTCACCACCGACCGGGTCCGCGTGCCACTCCGGTCGTGGCCGGCCCGGAGCTGGTTCCAGAGGGCGACAGGCAGGCTGCGGACCGAGCTCGCGGACAACCACCTCAACAGGGCGTACGAAGCCTACAGTCGGGGTGACATTCCCGCCGCGGTCGGTCGTCTCCGGGACTCGTTCACTCTGGCTCCCGGCTGGGAGCAGGCCAACAATCTGACGTACCTCATCCTGGCCACGGGGAACACAGACGACGCGCTCACCTGGGCAGAGCGCGCCCTCGACCTGGCGGACGCCCCCCTGAACCGCGCGCTGAGCCTCTACAACGCGGCCATGGCCCGACTCACGGCGGGAGACCGGACCTCAGCCGCCGACCACTTGGTGAACGCGGCCGAAGTGCTGGACACCGTGGCGATCCCCGAGTACACCGTGAGCTATCTCCTGCTACCGGACCCCGACGACGCGGCGACCCTGCACGAGGAGACCGATGTCGACCTGGTCGAAGCGGTGCGGCACGCCGGCGCCCTGCTCGGCGTCGGTCCCGGCAGCCCGGGACTCCCTCGGCGGCGGGACGAGGAGGGACCTGAGAAGAGCACGCTCCGGCACCAGGGCGCCGATCATCCGGCACCCGGCCGCCGAGCACCGGTCATTCTGTCCGTGGCCACCGAGTGGGCGTCCTCCCACGGAGGGCTCAGCACCTTCAACCGCGATCTGTGCCGCGCGCTGGCCGACGCCGGTGCCCTGGTGTTCTGTGTGGTGCTCGCCGCCGCCTCCGAGGAAGTGGCGGCGGCGGCCGAGGCGGGCGTCACCCTGCTTCCTGCCCCCGACATGCCCGGAGCCTCCGAGGACATGCGGCTCACCAGTCGGCCGAAACTGCCCGCCGGGATGCTGCCGGATCTTGTGGTGGGACATGGCCGGATCACCGGGCCGGTGGCGAAGAAGATCGCCGACGACTTCTACCCCATGGCCCGCCGCCTGCACTTCGTGCACATGGCCCCGGACGAAATCGAGTGGTACAAGCCGGACCGAGGGACCGACGCCGGGATGCGAGCCGAGGAACGGACGGACATCGAGCGCGCGCTCGGCAGAGGCGCGCATCGCGTGGTCGCTGTCGGCCCCCGGCTGCACGATCAGTTCCTGGCCGAATTCGCCGGTACCGAGGCCCTTCCACCTCTGCGGCTGGACCCGGGATTCGATGTCACCGCGCCCTCGGTACCCCGCACACCGCCAGGCGGTTCCCCGTTGCGGGTGCTGATGATCGGCCGCACCGAGGACGCCCGCCTGAAAGGGGTGGATCTCGCCGCCACCGCCTGCGGCCGGGTCGCGACGTGGTGGCACGAGGACGGTCTGCGCCGGCTCAGACTGCTCGTCCGCGGGGCCCCGGAAGCCGCTGTTGAGCAGCAGCGAGCGGAGATCGTGGCGTGGGCAGGCAACCCACAACTCGAAGTCGTCGTCCGCGCCTACGCATCCGCTGAGGAGCGCGTCGCCAACGACCTGAACAGTGCCAGTCTGGTGATCGTGCCGTCCAGGTCGGAGGGGTTCGGTCTGGTCGGCGTCGAAGCGATCACCCAGGGAGTCCCCGTTCTCGTCAGTTCGGGGAGCGGTCTCGCCCAGCTCCTGCGCGAGGCACTTGGGCATGAGGCGGCCGACCAGTTCGTCGTGTCCATGTCCGGAGACGACGAAAAGGACACGGGCAAGTGGGCACGGGCCATCGACCGGAAGCTGAGGGACCGCGAAGGTGCCTTCCGGCAGACGGCTGAGTTGCGTGCGCGACTCGCGGAGCGAGTGCCGTGGAGCGAGGCCGCCGCCGTGGTGCTCGGCGCCGTGGCGCAGCGGTGAGCGCTCATGGCTGTGCGAACGCGGCCGCGGAGATGTCGCGTTCGAGTACCGCCCTGTGGAACTCGTAGGTCCGGATGTCCGAGATCTTGATCAGCAGACAGTAGCGTTCCTCCGACGTGATCTCAGTGGCCACCCGCGCGTACTCGCGGCGGAGGAAGTGGATGGCAGCCTGATTCGCCAGCGCACTCTGCCCGCACACCAAGACCACGGGGCGGCTCGACTCCTGCGGAGTGAACTTCGCGACGAGGGCGTATTCCGCGTTGCCGCGGTCGAACAGGTACTGTTCACCGCCGACCGAGAAGGCCACCGAATCGGGCCGGTCGCTGTAGGGATGAAGGGTGACGCCCGGAAGATACGCCGCGAGGTGCCCACCGGCACGGATATTGGCGTCGCCGAGCGGACCGCCGACACAGAACTCGGTGCGGTCGCCGTTGCTACCGCGGAGGGAGTCGGATGCCACCACGACGTGACCGCCCAACTCGCCCGCGAGCATGGCCACCTGCACTACGGCCTGCACATCCCGGTGATGCGCGGTGCCAGGCGCGTTGTGTTTGTTGGGCAGCACGACGAGGCAGGTCTCGCCGGGCCTGATACCGAAGAAGCGTGCCTTCCTGTTCAACGTCCGGGTGCGCTTGCCACGCTCCCACAGCCAGACAAACCCACCGCCGAGGAGACTGGTCACCAGCCCCATCGCTATGTTCGCGAGCGCGGAAAGAATCGCTCCCCCCTCCATGAGCCGGGACGGCCGGCCGCCTGCGCGCTTACGCGGACGGGGAGTCCTTCTCGGAGTCCTTCTTCAGCTGCTCCTCGTTGGGGATCGCCCCGCCGAAGCGGCGGTCCCGCGAGGCGTACTCCAGGCACGCCCGCCACAGGTCGCGGCGGTCGAAGTCCGGCCACAGCACGTCCTGGTACACCATCTCGGCGTACGCGCTCTGCCAGATCAGGTAGTTCGACGTCCGCTGCTCGCCCGAGGGGCGCAGGAAGAGGTCCACATCCGGCATGTCCGGGTAGTAGAGGTACTTCGCGAACGTCTTCTCGTTCACCTTCGACGGGTCCAGCCGGCCCGCCCGGACGTCCTCCGCCAGCGCCTTCGCCGCGTCCGCGATCTCGGCCCGGCCGCCGTAGTTCATGCAGAAGTACATCGTCATGGCGTCGTTGCCCTTGGTCTGCTCCTGGGCGACCTGAAGCTCCTGCGCCACCGACTTCCACAGCTTCGGCATCCGGCCCGCCCAGCGGATCCGCACACCCATCTCGTCCATCTCGTCGCGGCGGCGGCGGATGACGTCGCGGTTGAAGTTCATCAGGAAGCGCACTTCGTCGGGCGAGCGCTTCCAGTTCTCGGTCGAGAAGGCGTAGAGGGAGAGGTTCTTGATCCCCATCTCGAGGCAGCCCTTGAGCACGTCCAGCACGACGCCCTCGCCGACCTTGTGCCCCTCGGTGCGCGGCAGCCCGCGCTCCTTGGCCCAGCGGCCGTTCCCGTCCATCACCACGGCCACGTGCCGCGGCACCAGCTCACCGGGGATCTTCGGCGGCCGGGCACCGGACGGGTGCGGGTCCGGCGCCCGGTACTCGCGCCGCTGTCGGCCCAGAAACCCGCGTCCTGCCATGCCTGCCACGTCTCCCTCTTGCCTTCGCTCTCTGTGCTGCTACTGCTGTTTCTCTGCGTACCGCTATTTCTCCACGTACCGCAGCGACCGGAGCCCCCGCTCCAGGTGCCAGTGCAAATACGCCGCCACGAGCCCGCTGCCCTCCCGGGCGTGGCGCAGCTCACACGCGTCCGCCGTCGCCCAGTCCCCCGTCAGCAGCGCGCCCAGCAGCGTCAGCGACTCCGCCGAGGGTACGACGCTTCCGGGCACCCGGCACTCCCCGCAGATGACCCCGCCCGCGCCGACCGAGAAGAACCGGTTCGGACCGGGCATCCCGCACTTGGCGCAGTCGTCGAAACTCGGCGCGTAACCGTTGACGGCCAGGGAGCGGAGCAGGAACGCGTCCAGGACGAGATGCGGCTCATGATCCCCGGCGGCGAGGGTGCGCAGGGCGCCGACGAGGAGCAGGTACTGCTGTACGGCGGGCTCGCCCTCGTGGTCGGTGAACCGCTCGGCCGTCTCCAGCATGGCCGTACCGGCGGTGTAGCGGGCGTAGTCGGTGACGATCGCCCCACCGTACGGGGCGATCGTCTCGCTCTGCGTGCACAGCGGCAGCCCGCGGCCGATCAGCTCGCCGCCGCGGGCGAAGAACTGCACATCGACGTGGCTGAACGGTTCGAGCCGCGCGCCGAACTTCGACTTCGTCCGCCGCACCCCCCGCGCCACGGCGCGGACGCGGCCGTTGTTGCGGGTGAGGAGGGTGATGATCCGGTCCGCCTCGCCCAGCTTCTGGGTGCGCAGCACGATGCCGTCGTCGCGGAACAGACTCATGGCGCTTATTGTCCCTCAGCGGGACAGGTGATCGAGCCGCCCCGCCTTCACGGCACGCGTGAGGGCGCGGAGGGCGAGGGGGGTGGTGGTGATCACGGTGTGCGGTTCGTCGCTCTCGCGCAGGAGGATCGCGGTGGCATCACGCTGCGCGAGTTCCACGCAGTTGTGCTCGGCATCCTCTCCCGAGTACGAGGACTTCCGCCAGCGCTGTACGTACGACATCCCTCTGCCTCCTACATCAGCGATCGGCCATGTCGTCGAACCCTCCGGCCTTGACCCTCTCCATCAGCTGCCGGAGAGCGGCAGGAGTGGTCGCGATGATCACGTCCGGATCGTCACTCTCGCGGAGAAGGACCGCAGCGCCAGGGGCGTGGGCCAGCTCGACGCAAGCGTTGCCGGGGCCGTCCGCCGAGTAGGACGACTTCTGCCAGCGCTGTACGTACGACATCCCTCTGCCTCCTACATCAGCGGTCGGCCATGTCGTCGAACCCTCCGGCCTTGACCCTCTCCATCAGCTGCCGGAGAGCGGCAGGAGTGGTCGCGATGATCACGTCCGGATCGTCACTCTCGCGGAGAAGGACCGCAGCGCCAGGGGCGTGGGCCAGCTCGACGCAGTTGTTGCCGGGGCCGTCCGCCGAGTAGGACGACTTCTGCCACTGTATGTCGGACATCTCGATACCTTCAGAGTCGTTGTGCGATGGCGTGGATGAAATCGCGCGTGTCCGCAGGTGAGAGGGATAGCCTCTCCGTCCGGTCGAGGATCCGCCGGTAGTTGGCGAGATGTGTCTCCCCATCCAGGGAGGTCACACCGGTGGGCGTGTCGAGCTGAACCGTATCCAACTGCGGAACCACTCCGTACATGTACGTCACGGAGGCTCCCGCATGCGGAAATCCCCCAGCGGAGAAGGGAATGGCCCGGACGGTGACGTTGTCCCACTCCGACGCCTCCAACAGGCGCTCCAACTGTCCACGGGCCACCTTGGACCCGCCGAACTCCATCCTCAACGCCGCCTCGTGAACAAGGAAGGTGCATCGCGGCGGGTCTTCCCGATCCAGCACCTCACGTCGCCTCATCCGGTACGACACGTTCACTCGCCGTTGCGCGGGGGTGAGTGCGGGTTCGGCGGTGGAGAACACGGCGTTCGCGTAGTCCTCAGTCTGTAGCAGTCCCGGAATGTGCATGATCTGCACCGCGCGCAGACCCACGGCGTGGGAGTCCAGCTCGGCCAGGTCCAGCGCATCGACGGCCATCCGCTCCCGATAGTCGTCCCACCAGCCCCGGCCACGCTCGGCGGCCATGGCCGCGAGAGCGTCAACGTATGCCTGGTCGCCGCAGGAGTAGATGGCGGCCAGCATCCTGACGCGTTCCTCGCTCACGCCGAGGCGTCCCGACTCCATGTTGCTGACCCGTGCGCCCTCGGCGCCCAGTTGTTGAGCCGCGTAGGCCACCGTCATCCCGGCATGCTCACGCATCTTGCGTAGCTCCGCGCCAAGTCGGCGCCGCCTCGCACTCGGGGATGCTCTGTGCGTCACACCCCTCACCTCCCCCAAACTTCATCGTCACGCGGTGTCGTCGCAACGTTACCGTGTCACCACATTGAGTGCAGGGATTCTCGTCATTCAGTACATGACTGCACTCAATGCCCTATGGTCTCAACAGCGCAGCGCATCGGACCAACTACGCATCGCGTTGGGAGACACCGCCATGCCCGAAGTCGCCAAAGTCGCCGAGGCCGCCGAACCCGCATCCGCCTACCGCCTCAGCGCCCCCAACTCCCCCAAGAGCCCCAGGGTCTGCCGCGACGCGATCGCCGCCCTCCTCCACGCCAACGACCTGCACGACCTCGCGGACACGGCGAAACTCCTGGTCTCCGAGGCCGTGACGAACGTCAATCGCCACACCGACACCCAGCTGATCCACATCGACACCCTCGTCCGCGACCGCATCGCGACCATCGCCGTACGCGACGGCTCCCCGGAACGCCACCCCTACCCCCGCGACGCGGCGCCCGACGAGGAGGGCGGGCGGGGGCTGTTCCTGATGCGGGAGTTGGCCTACGCGTGGGGTGTCACCTGGGAGAGCGGCGCCCACCCCACCGGCAAGCACATCTGGTTCGAGCTGCGCGATCCCGCATCGCCGTGACGGGCCACCGCCCTCGGGTCCAAGAGCCGTCCGCCCCGGCCTCGCGAGTTCGGGCCGCGTGGAGGGGACAGCGAGCCCGGGACTACTTCAGTGGTTCAGGCGAGGCTGCGAGTGGCCCGAGCAGCGGATCTCCCGCAGAGCGTCAGCGAGTGTCTGACCGCGCAGCGTCGTGAGCACGGCCTGCTCGGCCCGCTCGGTCAGACGCTCGAAGTAGCCGGCGGCGTGCGTCGACACCAGGCATTCGTGTTCGGTCTCAGGGCGACAGGTCCACAACGGCTTGTCGCCGACCGCACAGAGGTAGACCTCGGCGAGCGGGATGTCCTGCGGGGGCCGGGCCAGCTTCGTACCGCCCGTACGCCCCATCACCGACTCGACCAGACCCGCTTTGGCGAGTGAGGACAACAGCTTGCGGACCAGGCTCGGATTGGTGCCCAGCCGCTCGGCGAGCTGCGCGGAACTCATCACCGGCGGGCCCTCCTCGGCCGCGGCGGCAAGGAGCAAGAGCGTCGTCAGGGCGCTGGAGAACCTGACGTCCAGCACGTGGGGCACCACCCTTTCTTCCCGGACGAAGCATATCGAACGTCGCTACCCTGACTTAAAAAGTACCTATGAAAGTTGCACTTTCACAGGCGGCGATGTGTATCTTTGTCGAACACACATTACTGCCTCACCCCCAGGAGTGCGACGCCATGACCTCTCGCGCGGCCCAGTACCTGGCCAAGCCCTTCACGCTGGGCTCGGCCGAACTGCGGAACCGGATCGTGATGGCTCCCATGACGCGAGCCCAGTCCCCCGGCGGCATTCCGGGGGGTGATGTCGCCGCCTACTACGCCCGCCGGGCCGCTGCGGGAACCGGCCTGATCATCACCGAGGGCACCTACATCGGCCACCCGACCGCGGGCGACCTGGAGAACGTGCCGCGCTTCCACGGCGAGGAGCAGCTCGCTGGATGGCGCGGGGTCGTCGACGCCGTGCACGCCGAGGGCGGGCGAATCGTGCCCCAGCTCTGGCACGTCGGCATCACTCGCCGGGCCGGGAGCCCGCCGTTCACCGAGGCCCCGTCGGTCGGCCCGTCCGGCATCGCGCTCGACGGCACCCCCGGCGCGGGCGAGACGCTCTCCCTCACCGACATCGACGAGATCATCCTGGCCTTCGCCGAGGCCGCGCAGGAAGCCGAACGCATCGGGTTCGACGGGATCGAGCTGCACGGCGCCCACGGCTACCTCATCGACGAGTTCCTCTGGGAGCGGACCAACCACCGCACCGACGCCTACGGCGGCGACCTGCTGTCCCGCACCAAATTCGCCGCCGACATCGTCGCCGCCATCCGCGAACGGGTCTCACCGGACTTCCCGGTGATCCTGCGCTTCTCCCAGTGGAAGGCCGACAACTACGACGCCAAGCTCGCCACCGACCCGGATGAGCTCCGGACGCTGCTGGAGCCGCTGGCCCGAGCCGGGGTGGACGCCTTCCACGCCTCGACCCGCCGCTACTGGGAGCCCGAGTTCCCCGAGACCGGCCTCGACCTGAACATGGCGGGCTGGACCAAAAAGCTCACCGGCAAGCCCGTCATCACGGTCGGTTCCGTGGGGCTGGACGCCGCCTTCGACCCCAGCTCCTTCGCTCCCGGCACAAGGGTCGGCGTGACGAGCGTCGAGGGTCTCTTGGAGCGCCTGGAGCGGGACGAGTTCGACCTGGTCGCCGTCGGCCGCGCGTTGCTGGCGGACCCGGAGTGGGCCCACAAGGTCCTCAGCGGCAAGGAGGCCGACCTCACACCGTTCAGCACCGACGCGCTCCAGACCCTGCACTGAGGCGGTCCGACCCGCTGAGGAGTTCCAAGCGGCCGATGTGACGGTCGGCCCCGCCGACGTGCGCGAGCACAAGGCCCTGGCCCAGCGACCGGCGGAGACCAGCCGTCTCGTCTCTCCCGGGCGGATGGGCGGCCGTCGATATGACGGTCACAGGCCGTCCGCGACCGCATCGCGACCATCGCCGTACGCGACGGCTCCCCGGAACGCCACCCCTACCCCCGCGACGCGGCGCTCGACGAGGAGGGCGGGCGGGGGCCGTTCCTGATGCGGGAGTTGGCCTACGCCTGGGGTGTCACCTGGGAGAACGGGCTGCACCCCACCGGCAAGCACATCTGGTGCGAGCTGCGCGAACCCCTCATCGAGCAGACCCCGTGAGGGCAGCCAGCGCGGTGGGCCGGACCGCGTCGGCGGCGGTCGAGCCGAGGAGGAGGTCGGACAGGTTGTGGGGCCGGGCCGCCTCGTCGGTGGGGGTCGCCGCGGTGATGCGGTCCAGGCGGAAGCCCCGGCCGGCGCGGCGGGTGCGGCACCAGGCGATGAGGTACCAACGGCCTTCGGCGGTGAGGAGTCCGGCCGGTTCCACGACGCGGTCGGTCTCGCGTCCCGCCGCGTCGGTGTAGGACAGCCGCAGCGCCGTGTTGTGGGTGAGGGCCTGTTCCACCGCGGTGCGGATCGCGGAGTCCGTCCGGGACGGGCGTGTCACGATCCGTGCGGCGAGTTCGCGGGCCACCGTCGAGGCGGGGCCGGTCATCGAGGCCGCGATCTTCTGGGCCGCGGTGCGGGCCGCGCCCGCGTAGGGCGTGGCGGCGCCGACGGCGGCGAGCGCGGCGGTCAGCGCCGAGGCTTCCTCGGGGGTGAGGTGGATCGGGGGGAGGGTCATCTCCGCGGCGATGGACCAGCCCCCGCCCCGCCCGGGTGTGGTGCGCACCGGGACGCCGGTCTCCATCAGCGTCTGGAGGTCGCGCTGCACCGTGCGGGTGCTGATCTCGAATCGCGCGGCGAGCGCCGCGACCGTCAGTGGCCGCGGCGCGACCGCGCGCAACTCCTCCACCAGCGCGTACAGCCGGGCAGTGCGGTTCATGGAGCCGACGCTACCGTCACGCGGTGGCCAGGAAGTCCCGCTCACGCCGCTGTTCCCGCTCGGTGATGGTGAGGGGGAACAGGGTGAATCCGTGCATAGCTCCGGCGATGACGTCGAGCCGTACGGGCGCGCCCGCCGACTCCCACCGCCGGGCCAGGAACAGGGAGTCGTCCAGCAGCGGGTCCTCGGTGCCGACGACGATCCGGGCGGGCGGCATACCGGCCAGGTCCGCGAAGAGCGGGGAGACCTCGGGATCGCGGCGCTGCTCCGCCCCCATCCCCGGGGTGAACATCTCGTAGGCGCCCCGGAGCCCATCGGTGTTGATCAGCAGCGGTCGGGGGCCGAACAACCGCACGCTCGGCGTCATCGACAGGTCGTAGGCGCCGAAGAGCAGGTGGGCCGCGCGGAACGCGCCGGTGATGCCGTGCCGGTCGCGAAGGCGCAGCAGCGTCAGGACGGTGAGGTGGGCACCGGCCGAGTCGCCGCCGATCAGCAGCCGTTCCGTACCGAACTCGGCCGCGGCGTGTTCCACCAGCCACCGGGCGGCCGTTTCGCAGTCGTCGGGCCCGGCGGGGAACGGGTGCTCCGGCGCCAGCCGGTAGTCCACGCTCACCACGGCCAGCCGGGCCTCCACGGCAAGCCGCCAGAGCCTTTCGTCCTGCCCGTCCGCGGAGCCGAACGCCCAGCTGCCGCCGTGGATGTGCAGGTGCACGCCGTCGACGCGGTCCGGCACGAACGTCCGCACGTTCACCCCGCCCGCGACGACGCGGTCCTGGCCGTGTTCCAGCCGCACCGGCGGGGTGTCGGCGCCGAGCCGGTTGCGCCGCAGAAGCGCCAGCTCGGCCGCGCTCGGCGCCTGCTCACGTGCCGGGCGGCTCGCCGCGGCGGCCTCGAACTTCTCGTTGAAGGCCAGGGTTTCGGGAAGGCAGTCCTCATCAGTGATCGTCATACCGCCGACCGTCGCAGCCGCCCGCGACAACACCCTGTCACCCTTTCTCTGTGGTCTGCGTCACGAACCGCGCGATGTCGCGGCCACGATGTCACAGCCGTGTGCTGGGGGCGGTCTGGGCCGGTCACAACCCGGCGCGGGGCGGCGGTTGGCGGCTCGGCGGCGTTCTCCGTTGCGCACACTGGTTCCGTCAGGGCAGGTCAGCGACGAGTGGGAGGGAAACGCCATGGCGGCCGGTTGCCGGGACTGTGAGACGTGTACGAGGTCGTGGCTGGGGCGGCTGTTCCAGAACGCGGCGGTGGGGCTGATGCACATCTGCACGCTCGGCATCAGCTATCTGATCAAGAAGGGGTTCAGGCGGCACTGCCCGCAGTGCGGACACCTGCTGTCGCGGCACGCACGCCGGGCGGACGGTTCGTTCCGGGACTGAAGAAGGGTGCCTCCCCGGTCTTTCCGTGGAGACACCCCTTGAAGGTACCCGGGCGGCGGGACGGCCATCGGAGTGCCGGTCAGTGCCCCTCGGTGAGGTCGACGCCGAGCTGACGCAGGAAGCCGACGTTGTCGTACTGGACCCACTCCTCGGCCAACTGGCCGTTCTCGTGGTAGCGGAAGACGTTGATGAGTTCGAGTCGCATCGGCTGCCCGTTCGGCGCGATCGTGCCGATCGGGGACGCCTCGAAGGGTGCGGTGAAACGCCCCGACATACAGGTACGCGCACCGATGTACTCACCCTCGCTGACAATGGTGCGCCGCTCGCATGCGAATCCCTCGAACGCGGCACGCATGGCCGCGAAGAAGGAACGGAGCTGCGCGTACGTCATGTCGCCGTCGGGGCCGTGGAAAACGAAGTCATCCGCGAAGTAGGCGTCCAGCTTCTCGTCGTCAGCAACGGCGATCGCCTCGCGCCCGATCCGCACCAGGGCGCGCGCCCGCTCGTCGTAACGGGTGTCGTCAGGGGAAATGAACTCGCTCACCAGAAAATCCTTTCAGGGGTAGTGGTGGTGGCGTTGCCGCCGCTTTCGACACTAGACCCTGAAAACCCCCTTTCGGCCCTGCGTAACATGCAATCATCGGACCGTTCCCATAACGACTGTGCATGGCTCGGACGGCTACGATGGTGCCGTGCCCGAACTCAGCATCAACGCTCTCCGCGTCGTGCGCGCGGTGGCCGCGCACGGCTCCCTGAGCCGCGCGGCGCGCACCCTCGGCTACTCCCAGCCCGCCATCTCCCGCCAGGTCTCGGCCGCCGAGAAAGCCGCGGGGCAGCCCCTCTTCGTACGCGGCGCGCGCGGCGTCAGGACGACCCCCGCGGGGGAGCTCGTCGCCCGGTTCGCCACCGAGACCCTCACCGGTCTCGACCGGCTGGACGAACGGCTCGACGAGCTGGCCTACGGACCCGAGGTGCGGGTCCGGGTGGGGGCCTTCCCCGCCGCGAACGCCGCTCTGCTCCCCTTCGCGCTGGCCAGGGCACTGGAGCAACAGCCCAGGCTGACATTCGCGCTCACCGAGGCGTCCTCGCCGCAGCTCGTGCACCAGATCATCAGCAAGCGGCTGGACGTCGCGGTCGTGGCCTCCGGACCCGGCCTGCCGCAGCCGGCCCTGGAGGGGTTGCGGATCGCCCCGCTGCCGGGCGGCGAGCTGACGGTGGGCGTGCCACGCGGACACCCTCTCGCCGCGATGGAAGGCACCGTCCCGGTGCGTGAACTCGCCCACGCGCCATGGATCGTGGGCAAGGGTGCCCGGGACGAACCACAGTTCGGCGCCTGGCCCACGCTGACCGATCCGCTCATCGCCTTCCGTACGCGGACCTGGCACAGCCGTTTCGGACTCGTCGCCGCCGGTCTCGGAGTCTGTGTCATTCCAGACATCCTCGCCCCGGTCGTACCGGAGAACATCGCCCTGGTACGCGTGGACGACCCGAACTGGCTCGGACGGAGCATTCTTGCGGTCACCAGGAATGACGGAGGCGAAACGCACGAAATCATTGTCCGGGCCCTGCGGGAATCCTTTGAGGATCAGCAGAGGCGCTGACGGGGCGGAAGGCGAGGAATTCCCATGGCGAATTCCGGCCGACGCGTCCGGCATTCGGCCCCGTTACAGCGGGTTCCGGCACGGAAACGGCCGACGCCCCGTCGAGACCGTCGGATGCCACCGCGCCGGAGAGGTAGCGGACGGCGGCCTCGCGACGTTCGTCGGCGCGGTCACCGGATCGCCGCGGCCCCGCCTGATCAACAAGCTCAAGGCCGGGCGCGGCATCGCCACCCGGTACGGCAAGACCCTGGCAGCTGCCTCGCCGGCCTCCACCTGCGCGCCGCAATGACCTGGATCAAGGGCCTCACACGAACCACTCGTTCATCACGACCCGATACGCACCTTGGAAGGACGTGTCCGGGCGATCACGTCCGGAGCCGGCCAGCGAGGGCTGACGAGAGCCGGTGAGGGCCGGTGCTATCCCAGGTCACCGCCTGTCGGCGCCGGGGCAGGCTGGAGGAGACCGGCGAGCAGCAGGTCGATCATGCGACGAGCCTGGTAGTCGGGGAAGGTCTCCACTCCGATGCACAGGTTGCCGATGGCGAGCATGAAGTCGTAGGCCCGTACGTCGGCCCGTGTGCGGCCGGCGGCGGCGGACGCTGTCAGCAACTGGTCGAGTACGGGCAGCAGGCGCTCGACGAACTCGGCGTGCAGGGCCTCGAATCCGGCCTGGTCCGAGTGCAGCGCCTCGGCCAGGCCGTGCTTGGTGACCAGGAAGTCGGCGAACCGGTGCACCCATAGCCGCAAGACCTCATCAGGGGTGTCGGCGGCCGGGGGGAGGTCCGCGACAGCGGCGAGCGCGTCGAGCTGGTGCCGGAAGACCGCGACCACCAGGTCCGCCCGGGTGGGGAAGTGGCGGTAGATGGTGCCCATGCCGAGGCCCGATTCGGCGGCGATCTCCCGCACGGGCGCGTCGATCCCCGAGCGGACGAACACGGCCGCGGCCGCGTCCAGGAGCTTCTGCTCGTTCCGGCGAACATCGGCTCGCTTGTCTCGCTTGGCCCGGCCGGCACGGGACGGCGGCGTCTCGTCCGTGGACACGTGGGCACCTCCAGTTGCAAAGCGGAGCGCTGCTCCGTATTGTGATGCGGAGCGACGCTCCGCATTTCCTTGTCCTGGCAGATCGTCGCACAGAGCGGGCCCGCGAGCCCACCCGGAAAGGCATCCATTCCCTTGAGCGACACCACCTCAGCCCACGTCGGCACCGACACGGCCGGCCCGGTCATCTCCGTCGGACCGGTCACCCTCACCGCCCCCGGCCGCGGCCAGGACCTTCACGTGCGGGTCTCGGCACCGACGACCGGCCACCGTCTGCCCGTCGTCGTCTTCTCGCACGGCATGACCTTGTCCATGGACGACTACACGCCTCTGGCCGGCTACTGGGCCTCCCATGGATTCGTCGTCGTCCAGCCCACCCACCTCGACTCGCTGGGCCTCGCCCCCGACGACCCGCGCACTCCGCTGATCTGGCGCATCCGGGCCGACGACATGACCGGCATCCTCGACCGGCTCGACGCCGTCGAAGCCCAGGTGCCAGGGCTGGCCGGCCGCGTCGACCGCGACCGCGTCGCGGTCGCCGGACACTCCTGGGGCGCCCAGACCGCCAGCACACTCGTGGGCGCCCGGGTCGTCGGCGCCGACGGCACACCCGGTGAGAGCCTGGCCGACCCGCGGGTCAGGGCAGCGGTGCTGCTGTGCCTGCCCGGGACCGGCGGCGCCGACCTGAGCCCGCTCGCCGCCCAGTACTTCCCGTTCATGAGCCCCGATTTCACCGAGCTGAAAACGCCCAGCCTCGTAGTCGCCGGTGACCACGACCAGTCCCCGCTGACGGTGCGCGGCCCGGACTGGTTCACCGACGGCTACCGCCTCAGCCCCGGCGCCACTGATCTGCTGACCCTGTTCGGCGCGGAGCACGGGCTCGGCGGCATCCAGGGATCCTTCGACACCCGGACCACCGACGAGAGCCCCGAGCGCGTCGCGGTCGTCCAGCAGGCCACCCTCGCGTATCTGCGTACCTCGCTGGGCCTCGACGACGAGGCATGGCCCACCCTCCGCCGCACCCTGGCCGCGGCCGGCGATCCGCTGGGACGGATCGACTCGAAGTGACCGGCCTCCCCGCGCGGACCAGCGGGCCGGGCTTCGGAATGGGGACCCGCCCCATCCGGGTCGGCCACGACGACGCCCTGCGGGCCTGGCGCGAGGCCGAAGGCCACCTTCGAGGGCTGGACACCGCTCTCCGCTCTCCGTACCAGGACGGGTCCGGGGGTCCGGACGTGATCGCCCGGACCCGTCCTGGCCGGGACGGGCCGGGACTGACCGGGACGGGCCGGGACGCCGCGCATGGGCCGGGACGCCGCGCAGGGGCCGGGCGACGGCCTTGACCTCACCTTTGGTTTAACTTCTACGGTCGTCTCCGTGGAACGAGTTCGCATCCAACGGAGGGACCGGTCAGCCATGGAGTACTCACACAGTGACGCCGAACTGATACGCCAGCCCATCGGCTACTGGAGCTGGGCGGCCTACAAGGCCGTCGTCAGCCGCATCCGGGCCGCCCTCGCCGAGATCGGCACCACCCAGCCACAGTGGTGGGTCCTCGCCCAGGTCGCGCGGGCCGAGACCGTCAAGACCCGCGCCGAGGTGTCCCGGCTGCTCCGGAACTACCTCGACACCGGTCCGGAGGCCATGGAGGCGGAGATCGACGCGACCATCGCCCAGGGCTGGATCACCGAGGACGCCGGGGGACGTCTGGGCATCACGGCGGCGGGCAGGGCGTTCTACGACAAGGCCGCCGCCCTCCAGGACGAGCTGTGGGCGGAGCGGCACGCGGGCATCTCCGACGAGGAGTACCTGACCACCATGAAGGTGCTGCAGCGGTTCATCCACAACACCGGCGGGCGCGCCTGGCACCACTAGGGACGCGGCCGGTAGCCCAGGTTCGGTCGCTCAGGTTCGGTAGCTCAGGTTCGTGGCCGATTGGTGGGGCAGCCGCCGGGGCGCCGAGGAAGAGGAAGCCGCGGGCCGTTGCCGTATGCCTCGTCGGCCGCCAGGCTCGCGGGGCACCGGCAGCGGTTCGGTGCGGAGGCCAACGGGGCCTGGCCCCGGGAACTCACGCGCCCGGCTCGACGTCTTGGCTGTCGTCACTACGGAGCCGCACGGAGGTCAGGCCAAGTCATGGCGCACGACGGAGACCAGTCGACCGGCCGGGTGGCCGAGGGCGTGGGCGATCCCGCCGAGCAGCCGGGCGGCATCATCGGCGGGGCGCTCGCCGTCGTCGGACGCTACCGCAGCGCGCTGTACGGCTTCACCCTCCGCGTGTCCGCCCTGACAGCCGTGCTCGGATGCGCGATCGTGGCCGGCGGATTCGCGGCGACCTGGGACACCTTCGAGGGCGTCCGGGACTACGCGGACACCAACATCGCCAACGAGGACTCCTACGTGGCCTACGCCGACGGCGGGATGCCCCCGTTGGTGCGGGCCGGTGCCGTGGTGTCGCTGCTGCTGCTCGTCCTGGCCCTCTCCGTCGTCTCCGTCCTGCACACCGCGTACGCCATCGGCAACTCCCACGCCACGCGCGACGGCGGACCACTGACCACCCGCGAGTTGTGGCGGCGCACCCGTCGGCGCTTTCCCGCCGCCTTCCTGGTCAACACGTTGACCGGACTGGCTGTGGGCGCCGTGGAGATGGCGGGCCTGGTGCTGTGGGGCCTCGCCGACAGCGGCAGGGTGCCTGGCGTCGAGCCCACGCCCCTGCACGAAACCGCGACGCCGCAGTACACGCTGGTGGGGTGGGTACTGCCGATCGCCATCGGGTGTCTGGGCCCGCTGCTGTACTTCCGTCTCTCGGTCGCCACCGCCGAGACGGTGCTGGAGCGCCGTTCCCCACTCATGGCGCTGTACCGCTCCTGGGTGCTGACCCGCCGCGCACGATGGCGCACCCTCGGCGTGGGCACGCTGGTCACCGCGGCCGCCGTGCTCGTCTTCTGGCTGGCCCGGTACGCAGCCGCCCCCCTTGCCCACCTCGCCGGACTCGGAATGCTGTGGCTCAGCGACGACAATGTGTGGATCACCGGTGTGCTGGTGATGATCCTTCCCACAGCCGTGGCCCTTCTCCTGCTGCCTGTAGTGGTCATGCCGCTGGTGTGCGCGGTGTTCGCCTGTCTCCACGGAGAGCTGAGCGCCCGTGAGGCGACGGGGAGGGGTGCTGCGGCGGTGGGTTCTTCGCCGGCCGGCCGCCCCCGTGGGACCGTCCACCACTGCCCGCAGCGTTCCGGCAGGTCACACCCACCGGCATAGACCCGGGTCCGGTGTTCCGTCCATCGCCTGCCGCTGTTCCCTCCGCCTGTCACCACGGCCGTGGCCGAACGGCGGAAGGCCGTGGCTGCCGGAAGGGCGACGGGACGGCGAGACGCACGTCACATCCGGCTCTACATCCGGCTCTGTCACATCGTGCCGGGCGGATCCGTCAAGGAGGTGTCACCACCACCGAGCAACAGCATAGGAGCCCCTCATGGATGCTCGCTTGAACCTCTTCGGCAACCCGTTCGCGGCCACGTTCCTCAAGCACCTCAATTCGGCGGGCAAGGTGGTCACGGACTCGCCGCTGCCGGCCGCGACGCAGGAGCTGGTGAAGATCCGCGCCAGTCAGATCAACGGCTGTGGTTTCTGCCTCGACATGCACACCAAGGAGGCCGCGAAGGCCGGGGAGACCTCGACGCGTCTCAACCTGGTCGCGGTCTGGCGGGAGGCCACGGTGTTCACGGACGCCGAGCGCGCCGCGCTGGAGCTGGCGGAGCAGGGCACCCGCCTCGCCGACGCGGCCGGTGGTGTCACGGACGAGGCGTGGGCGAACGCCGCCAAGCACTACGACGAGGAACAGCTCGCGGCCCTGGTGTCCCTCATCGCCGTCATCAACGCGTACAACCGCCTGAACGTCATCGTCCGGCAGCCCGCCGGTGACTACCGGCCCGGCCAGTTCGGCTGACGGGGCGTACCGGCCGGGTCCGCCGGTGCCGTCGCACCCCGCCCGCGACGGCACCGGCGGACCCGCGAGGTGCCGACGGACCTGCGAGGTGCCTGCCCATGGTCCCGCGAGGCGCCGACAGACCCGCGAGCCGCCGATGGACCCGGGACGCGCCGACGAGCCCGCGAGGCACAGGCGGGCCTCCGGCGACGAGTCCCCAAGGCACCGGCGGGCCCGCGGGGCGCTGGCGAGAATCCGCGCGGGGACGGCAGGAACGCTCATGGTTCCGGCGCCGACCGGTGCCTAGCCTCCCGAATGGGCGTGATTCCACACGCTCGACGCATAAGGAGGACCGAGTTGACCGTCGAAGGCACGCACGGGAACAGTTCGCGGTCAGGCGACGCCGCACGTCCGCTGGACGTCGGCATGCTGCTGTTCGAGGGGCACACCACACTCGACTTCGTCGGCCCGCACCTGGCCTTCTCGAGTGCGGGCATGCGGGTCCACCTGGTGTCCGACTCACTCGCACCCGTGGCCTCCGACATCGGTCTGGCCGTCCTGCCGACCGTCACGCTCGAGGACTGCCCCGCGGACCTGGACATCCTGTTCGTGCCCGGCGGCCACGTCCACGAGGTGCTGCTCGACCAGGACAAGATCGACTTCCTCGTGGACCGGGGGCGTACGGCCTCGTACATCACCTCCGTCTGCACCGGCTCGCTCGTACTCGCCGCGGCGGGCCTGCTCGACGGCTACCGGGCGGCGACGCACTGGGCCACGCGTGCCCAACTGGCGCGGTTCGGCGTCGAGGTGTCCTACGAGCGCGTGTGCGTCGACAGGAACAGGGCCACCGGCGGCGGAGTGACCGCGGGCATCGATTTCGCGCTCACCCTCATCGCCCGCGTTCTCGGGGAGGACGCCGCGAAACTCTCCCAGCTGGCCATGGAGTACACCCCGCAGCCGCCGTTCGACGCCGGTTCCCCCGAGAGCGCCGGTGCCGAAGTGGTCGCCAGGTTCGCCCAGTTCGCCGATGCCGCCTTCGGCGGGAGCATCGAGGAAGGTCTCGGCCGCGCCGTCTCGGAGGCAGTGGAACGGCGCGCCGCGCTGACCTCATGACGCCGCGTTGCCTTCACGACGCGGCCCCGCCTTCACGATGCAGAGCTGACCTCATGACGCGGTGCGCGCCGCTTCCCGCGCCGGGACGGCCGGGCGACACGGTTGACGGCGCGTCTGCCGCCCGGCGAGTGATCATGTACCACCATGGGCGCACGGGGCCATGATCGAGCCCCATCGCGCTCCGAGGCCGCTGGTCTCGGCCGTTCTACGGAGTTGTTCATGATCACAGTGCTGGGAGCCACCGGCGGACAAGGCGGTGCGGTGACACGGGCGTTGCTGGACTCGGGCCATGGTGTCCGGGCCGTGGTCCGCGACCCCGCGCACCCGCGAGCACAGCGGCTCGCCCAGCAGGGGGTGGACGTGGTCGCCGGCGATCTGAGCGACGCCGCGTCGCTGGCGGCGGCCTTCGACGGCTCGTCGGCGGCCTTCGCGGTGACGACGCCGTTCGAGTCGGGCACGGACGCCGAGGTGCGGCAGGGGGCGGCGATCATCGAGGCCGCCGGCCGGGCGGGGCTGGCGCATCTGGTGCTCGCCTCGGTGGCCTCGGCCGACCGTTCCACTGGTATCCCCCACTTCGAGAGCAAGGCACGGATCGAGCGGAAGCTGACCGAGGCGGGGCTGCCGGCGACCGTGGTCGCGCCGACGTACTTCTTCGAGAACACCCTGGGCGGCCTGGACGAGATCGCCGAGGGCCTGCTGTCGCTCGCGGTCCCCGGGGACACCCCGCTCCAGCAGGTCGCCCGCCGCGACCTGGGCGCAGTGGTGGCCGCCGTGCTCGCCGACCCCGGGCGGTGGATCGGACGGCGGGTGGAGGTCGCGGGTGACGCGCCCACCCCCCGGCAGATGGCAGCGGCGATCTCCTCGGCGGCCGGTGGCCCGGTGGAGTACCGCCATGTGCCGCTGGACACGGTCCGTCAGGCGAGCGCGGACATGGGAGCCATGTTCACCTTCCTCGCGGAAACCGGCTATGACGTGGACCTGGCCGCGCTGCGGGCCGACTTCCCGGGCATCGCCTGGACCTCCTTCGCGGCCTGGGCCGCCGACCAGCGCTGGCCGCGCCCGCGACCGCTCGGCTGAACCCGGCCGCCCCGCACGGTCCCGCGCGGACCACCGCGCTGCTCTCCTTCGACGCGATCGTGCCCGCCGCGCGGCGTCCCCGGTCCTCGTGGCGGCCGGGCACCGGGCCGGGCCGGCGGTCACCGGCGGGCCGACGGTGCTCGGCTCGCTGTCCGGGACCGTCGCCGAGGGCCGGATCCCGGCCCCGGAGCCGGTGGACGGCGTCCGAGTCGGTGTGCCGGGAACAGATCGTCCGGCTTTCCCCCCGCCCGACGCGCCGATCCGGTGCAGAAGCGGCCCGGGGCTCAGACCCGGTCGAACGGTTCGGCGTAGGAGAACAGCCCCTTGAGGGTGGGCTGATAGGCGGTCAGCGTCCGGACCTGGAAGTACTCGCCCCAGGCCGGGTCCGGGGCCGTGATGCCGTACTCGGCCGCCGGACGGAAGCCGAACCGCCCGTAATAGGCGGGGTTGCCCAGCAGGGCGACCAGCGACTCGCCGAAGGCGTCCGCGGCGCCGAGCACCGCGTGGACGAGCGCGAGGCCGACGCCACGGCGCTGATGGGCGGGGTGCACGCTGAGCGGGCCGAGACCGAGGGCCAGTTCGGATCCGACGTGGCCGCGGGTGCACACGACATGTCCGATCACCTCGCCGCGTTCGCCGGTGGTGGCGACGAACGACAGCGCGGGCAACCAGGCGTCGCTGGAGCGGAGTTCGTCCAGAAGCGTGGCCTCGACCGGGACCTCCGTGTCCGACTTCGTGAACGCGGCCGAGGTGACGGCGCGGGTGGCGGCCGTATCGGAGTGGGTCTCTCGTCGGATGAGCATCGGGACAGGATGCGTTCCGCCCCGGCGCGGCGGCAACCGAATTGTTCACCGCCGCGCGGGACGGACGCCCGTGGGACCGTCAACGGGCGTCGAGGGGCCGGGCCGGTCCTCGAACAGCGACCCAGGTCCCGAACGGAGAGCGAACGGCCCCGCAAGGCGCACAGGTCCCACAAGGCTCGCGCGCCTTGCGAGGCGCGCAGGCCCTGCGAGGCGAGCGGCCCTGCGAGGCAATCGCGCCCCGCGAGGCGCGCGAGCCCCGCAAGGCGCGCAGGCCCCGCAAGGCGCGCGAGCCCCGCAAGGCGCGCGAGCCCCGCAAGGCGCGCGAGCCCCGCGAGGCGCGCGGATCCTCAAGACGAGCGGGCGGTCTTCAGCAGCAATCGGGTCCTGAAACGCCCTCGGGTTCTAAATGGTTCGACGCGGCGGCCGTGCGTCCGGCAGCCTCCCGTCATGGACCCCCATTACTGGCCCCTGTACGGGCTTCGCCTCCGCACCCCGCGCCTCGAACTGCGGCTTCCCGACCTCGCCCGGCTCGACGAACTCGCCGCCGTCGCGGCGGACGGGGTGCACGACCCGGCCGAGATGCCCTTCAGCCTCCCCTGGACCGACGCGCCCCCGCAGGAGCGCGGACGCTCATCCTTCCAGCACGTGCTGCGCACGATCGCCGAGTGGCGCCCGGAGCAGTGGACGCTCAGCCTCGCGGTGCTGCACGAGGGCGCGGTGATCGGACGGCAGGACCTGTCCGCGAGCGCGTACGCGGTCACCCGGGAGGCCGAGACCGGCTCCTGGCTGGGCACCGCCCACCAGGGCAAGGGCCTGGGCACGGAGATGCGGGCCGCGGTGACGCACCTGGCGTTCGAGGGCCTGGGCGCGCGGTCGCTGACCTCGGGCGCGATGGTGGAGAACGGCCGCTCGCTCGGGGTGTCCCGGCGGCTCGGCTACCGCCCCGACGGGCTGTCCGTGCTCGCCGTACGGGGCGAGGCGCGCACCCTTCAGCGGCTGCGGCTGGACCGCGCGGACTGGGAGGAGCACCGCACCACCCCGGTGGAGGTGGCCGGGCTGGAGCCGTGCCGGGCGCTGTTCGGCGTATGAGCCGTGTTCCCGGCGCATGAGAACCTCTCGGCGCTCTCCGCACGACGCGAGGACCCGCTCTCCGCGCAACCCCAGGACCCGCTCTCCCTACGGACGTGAGAACGTGCCCGCCCGGCTGGCTACGCTCCCCCCGTGACGAGACCCCGGATAGTCCTGGCCATGGTGTCCGCCCTCCGGCAGGCACGCGGCACCCTCGTACGCGGCTGGTCCCACCCCCGGCTGCGTTGGCCCAAACGCATCGTGACCGGTCTGGTGGGGTGTCTGCTGCTCGCGGTGCTGGCCGCCGGGATCTCCCTGCGGCTGCTGTACGCGGGCGATCCCGGGCCCGGTACCCAGACGCGGGGCCGGGACGCCGTCTGGCTCGGGCACGCATGGGTGGACGGCCGCAACGGCGAGGCCGAGCTGCGGGAGCTGGCGCGGCGGGTGCGCGGCACCGGGATCCGCGATCTGTACGTCCACGCGGGCCCGTTGGAGCACGACGGCACCCTGCCCGACGGGCGCTATCCGAAGGCGGGGTGGCTGCTGAAGGCCGTGCACCGCGAACTGCCCGGCGTCCGCGTCCAGGCGTGGCTCGGCGACGTGCTGGACACCGAGGGCCCGACCGGGCTCAGCCTCGCCGACGGCGCCAACCGCACGCGGATCGTGGCCTCGGCGCGGCAGGTGCTGGACGCGGGGTTCGACGGGGTCCACTTCGACCTGGAGCCGCTGCACTCCGAGGACCGCGCCTACCTCGCGCTGCTCGACGCGCTGCACACCCTCACCCGTGCCCGCCACGCCCCGCTGTCGGTCGCGGCCCACCAGATCGACCCGCTGCCCGCCCTGCACTCGGTCGCGGGCTTCCTCACCGGCCACCCGAAGTGGTGGTCACAGTCGTACTTCGGGCAGGTGGCGCGGCGGGTCGACCAGATCGCGGTGATGTCGTACGACACCTCGATGCCGCTGGAGCGCCTCTACGGCGGTTATGTGGCCCAGCAGACGGCGCTCGCGCTCGAGGCCACCCCGCCGACCACGGATCTCCTCATGGGCCTCCCCGGCTACCACACCAACAACTTCGGCCGTCATGCCTGGGCCGAAACGGTTCCGGCGGCCGTCCGCGGCGCCCGCCTCGGCCTCGGCCGCGAGGACCACCGCCGTGAGCGCTTCGGGCTGGCGCTGTACGTGGACTTCGCGGCGACGGACGAGGACTGGGCGGCGTACCGGGAGGGCTGGGGCAGCCGGGAGACGGGCTGACCGGCCCGAAGGCACCCTCACGCGGCGAGCCGCTGACGCCCCCTCGGGCGGCGAGCCACCGACGCCCCTCGCCCGGCATGACGCGTCGGGAGGGCCGGGTGGGTGAGAGTCACGCGGTCTGGGCATCGGGTACGGCTGAAGCGGCGGCTGCGGACTTGCCGCGGAGGGGTACTTCCTCGATCAGTACGGAGGCGATCAGTGCGGCAGTTCCGATACAGGCGCCAGTGAGGAAGATCAGGTGGGTGGCATGGGCGACGTCGTGGATGTAGATGAGGCCGCGGGCTGTCTGGGTGGGGCGGGCGGTGACGGTGCCGGTGAACAGGGAGGCGAAGATGGCGATGCCGATGGAGCCACCGAGGTTGCGGAAGAGGTTGGTGGCGGCGGAGGCGGAGCCGATGTCGCGTAGTTCGACGGCGTTCTGGGCGATGGTGCTGGACATCTGCATGCACAAGCCGGTGCCTGCGCCGAGGACCACCATGTAGAGGGAGGTCAGGGTGCGGGGAGTGCCGGTGTTCATGGTGGACAGCAGTCCCATGCCGACGGCCATGAGCAGGGTGCCCAGTACGGGGAAGATCTTGTAGCGGCCGGTCGCGGTCATGACCTTGCCGGCGATGCTGGAGGTGATCAGTGTGGCGATCATCATGGGCAGCAGCAGGAGGCCGGAGTTGGCGGCCGAGGCTCCTTGGACGACCTGCTGGTAGAGCGGCAGGTAGAGGGTCGCTCCGAACACGGTGATGCCGCTGGCGGTCAGCAGGATCGCGGCGATAGGGAAGTTGCGGTGCCTGCTGTAGATACGCAAGGGCATCAGCGGCTCGGTGGCGCGCCGTTCGGTGACGATGAACGCGGCGAGCAGGGTAAGGGCGAGGACGGCCAGGCCGGTGATCTGCCACGAAAGCCAGGCGTACGTGCTGCCGGCCCACGTGGCGGCGAGGACGAGCGCGGATATCGCGCCGGTCAGGAACATGATGCCGAGCCAGTCGATGGTGGCCTTCGCGCGGCGCTGCGCGGGCGGCAGGCGGAGCAGCAGCCAGCACCAGGCGATGCAGATGACGCCGACGGGCACGTTGATGTAGAACGCCCACTGCCAGCTCAGATGGCTGGTGACGAACCCGCCGACCAGGGGGCCGCCGAGCTGTCCGACGGCCATCACACCGGCGGTCATGCCCTGGTGCTTGCCGCGCTCTCGCGGCGGCAGCAGCGCGCCGATCAGGGAGAAGGCGCCTGCCCCCATGCCGCCCGCGCCCAGGCCCTGAATGATCCGGAAGATGATCAGCTCGGTCATCGAGCCGGCCGTGCCGCACAGCACGGAGGCCGCGATGAAGAGGGCGACCGAGGTGAGGAAGACCGTCTTGCGGTTGAACAGGTCGCCGAGCTTGCCCCAGACCGGGGTGGAGCAGGCGGTGGCCAGGGTGTAGCCGGTCACCACCCAGGACATGTGGTCCAGGCCACCGAGGTGGGCGACGACGGTGGGCATCGCGGTGCCGACGATCAGGCCGTCGAGCATCGACAGCAGCAGGGCGAGCATGATGCCGAGCAGGACCCAGCGGTTGTCCTTGGGGACGGTGACGCTGTCGCCAGTGCCGGCCGGTATGGAAGGGGTCGCCATGACAGATCACCCCTTTCTGTGGATCTGGGGGACGGCGTGACGAGGCGCACGAAGCGGCCGACCGAACGCATTCGCTACGAACGGATTCGCACCAAGGTGTGCAGTAGAGCGGGCGCGGCTCGCGGCGTGGCGGCGCATCGGCAGCCTGCATGATGCGCCTGTGCAGGCCGCCGATCAGTGCGCGGGGCGGGTGCTACGTGTCCGTCCTGGATGCCGGTTTCGCGGTGTTGTGTACGGAGAAACGCAGCGGGTTCCCGGAGGGGTCGTGTGTGGTCAGGCTGGTTCCCGTGCGCTGGTGCGGGTGGCCAGCGGCAGTAAGACGTTCGGCCAGTTGCTCGATCGCCTCCGAGTTGGTGAGGAGCAGGTCGACGCAGGTGAGCCGGGCGGTGTCGGCTCCTGCGGGCGTGCCTCCGTGCGGGCTGAACCGGGTGGTGAGGACGAGGAGGCTGCGGTAGTCGCTCACGCCGACGCCGATGAACCCGTCTCCCAGGCGGGCGTAGATCTCCAGGCCCAGCAGGTCGCGGTAGAACGGCCTGGTGCGGGTGAGGGCGGCGTCGGTCGCCTTGAGTTGGACGTGCCCCATTTGCGTCTCGGCCGGCAGGGGTGCGGGCGTGCTCGCGCCGGGTTCGTCGAGAAGGTCCTGCACAGCGATCGGTGTGGCGACCATGACGGGCAGGCCCTCGTCGGTCCATTGCCATTGTTCCTGCGGGCAGGCCCAGGTCACCTCGATCGTGTGGCCGTCGGGATCGGTGACGTAGCACGAGTGGCTCACGACGTGGTCGCGCAGGTCGACGTCGAATCCTGCGTCGAGGTGCCGCTGGGTGAAGCGGGCCACGTCCGCCCTGGTGGGCACGAGCGGGGCGAAGTGGCTGAGCCCCGGGCTCGACCGGGGCGGCGCGATGGCCCCGGCGACCTCGTGGAGGTCGACCAGCACCTGTCCTTCCACGCCCAGTTGTGCTCGCTGTGGCTGGCGGTCGAGGAGGCGGAAGCCTGCGACCTGCGTGTAGTAGCGCACGCTGCGTTCCAGGTCGGCCACCGTCAGCGTGACGGGTCCGAGGGTGAGTGTCTGGTCCATCCGGTAGTCGGTCATGGTCGACCTTTCATCCGTGCTGCGGCTCCCCGGGAGCGGGGCGCGTGTGTGAGCCGCAGCGTGGCCGGTGTCGCGGCCCTGCTCGCGGGCAAAGCGCAGCTCTTGACTGGCGTGCGAAGTGGGCTGCGGGCCGGGGCCGTCGTGAGAGAGGAGGTCGTGCGGGAGGTGCTTCAGGAAAGTGCCGGGGCTGCGCTGTTGCGGGTCTGGGCGAGGGCGTTGCTCCAGGGCAGGAGCTGGTCGAGCATCGCCGTCAGGGCGGGGCCTTGGTGGTCGCCGGGGGTGAACGTGGCGCCGAAGTCGGCGAAGTCGGTGCGCAGGTTCAAGGTGACCGTCGCGGAGACGTCCGCGAGCTGCAGGGCGCCCAGGACCGGGCGCAGCGCCTCGACGGCGCGCACGCCGCCGTCGACGCCGTAGGAGACAAGGCCGACGGCCTTGTTGTTCCACTCGGCGTGGACGCGGTCGAGGGCGTTCTTCAACACGCCGGGGAAGGAGTGGTTGTACTCGGGGGTGACGAGCACGTAGCCGTCGTAGGCGGCGACGGTCGTGGCCCACTGCTGGGTGTGGGGGTGGGTGTAGCGGCCCATGGCGGGCGGGAACGGTTCGTCGATCTGTGGCAGGTCGACCTCGGCGAGGTCGATCAGGTCGTAGTCGGCGTCGCCGCGCTTTCGGGCCTGCTCCAGGACCCACTGTGCGACGCGTTCGCCGGCGCGTCCGGTGCGGGTGCTGCCGAGAATGATCGCGATCTTCGTCATCGTGCCTCCGGTGGATGAAAGGGACGGTCGGTTCCCCGCCCCCGCGCGGTCGGTCTGCGACCGCGCGTGATGAGTCCCATGGGCGCCCGCTTGCCGAAGGGCGATGCCGGCGCCGGCTCGCAGACGGGGAACCAAGGGCAGGGTTCAGTGGCCGGCGGCCGAGGCCCGGGGGGCGAGGAAGGAGTCCAGAGCGGTGAAGACCGCCTCGGGCTCCTCGCGGATGGGCAGGTGTCCTGCACCGGGGATGAGTTCGAACCGTGCGTGGCCGAACGCCGCGGCGTAGGCGCGGCCGAAGTCCGGGGTGACGACTGGGTCGTCGGCGCCCCAGATCACCAGGACCGGGCAGGTGACGGTGGAAAGGCGGGGCAGCATGCTGGCGTCTGCCATGGCCGGGCCTGCGTAGGCGCGCATGGCGGCCATCGACTGCGCGGACGGTCCGCCCTGCGGCGCTCTGGGCGCCGCAGCCGGTGGCCCGGCGGGCACGGTGATCTGCCGGCCGGGTATGACGGGGCCGATGGCGTCCATGAGGACGAGCCGGGAGATCCGGCCCTCGCGGTCATCCAGGACGGTCTGGGTGGCCACCCAGCCGCCGAAGGACGTGCCGATCACCGTCACGTCGTTCCACCCGAGGTGGCCGAGCAGGTCCAGGTAGGCAGCGGCGAGTGCGGGCACGCAGTCCAGATCGTCGGGCCGTACGGTGCCCTCCCAGCCCGGATGGGTGGGCGCGACCACCCTGTGATCCGGTGCGAGGTGGTCGATCAGGGGCGTGATGCTGGAGGGGCCGGGGCCGCCGTGCAGGACGAGGACCGGGCTGCCGCTGGTGCCGGCCTCGCGCACTTCGAGGTCGAGGCCGGGCCGTACGGGGATGGCGCGCTGCAGGGGTGCGGTCATGAGTTCCTCCTCCTGGATGCAGGGTGCTCGGTGGCTGAGGGCGCGGCGGCCGTAAGCGCTGGCCTCACTGGGCTGCCGGGCCGGAGGTGAAGAGGGCGACCATCTGCTCCAGGCCGCGCTCGCCGAACATGGTGTCCAGGTTGGCGGCGGACTCGGCGGCGGACTCCTCGCTGCGCGGGAAGAGGGCCTCCTCGTACGCGGCCAGGGCGGCTTCGGTGTCGCCGGGGTGGGCCGCGATGGTCAGGGCGAGTTCGGCGCCGTCGAGCATGGCCAGGTTGGCGCCCTCCCCGGCGAAGGGGGACATCACGTGGGCGGCGTCACCGAGCAGCGTCACGCCCGGGACCCGGTCCCAGCGGTGGCCGACGGGCAGGGCGTGAATACGGCGCGGGGTGATCGTGTCCGCGTCGGCGACCAGGCCGCGCAGGCCCTCGTCCCAGTCCTCGAAGTGGGCGAGGACCGCGGCCTTGGCAGCGGCCTGGTCGGTGAAGTCGACCGTGTCCAGCCAGCCCTCGTCGGCCTTGAGAGCCGTGTAGACGTGGAGACTGCCGTCGGTCTCCCGGTGCGCGAGGACACCGCGCTCGTGTCCCAGGGCGATGAAGAACCCGCCGCCGATGACCGCGGCGCTGCGCGGGTGGCGAGTGTCGGCGTCGAACAGGTCGGTCTCGACGAAGGAGATGCCGGTGTAGGCGGGCCAGGCGCTGGAGACCAGCGGCCGAATCCGGGACCAGGCGCCGTCCGCGCCGATCAGGAGATCGGTGGTGATGGCCGAGCCGTCGGCGAACGTCACCTCGTGACGCCCGTCGTCCAGCGCCCGGGCCCCGGTGACCTTCCGGCCCCAGTGGATCGCGCCGTCGGGCAGGGAGTCGAGCAGCAGGTCACGCAGGTCGCCGCGGTCCACCTCCGGCCGGCTGCCGGTGCCGTCGTCCTCCTCGGCCACGTGCACCGTGCCGTCGGGGCCGAGCAGGCGCATGGCCTGACCGCCCTCGTGGACGAGCTTGAGGAAGTCGTCGTGGAGGCCGGCGGCGTGCAGGGCCTTCTGGCCGTTCTCCTCGTGGATGTCGAGCATCCCGCCCTGCGTGCGGGCCGCCGCCGACGCCTCCAGCTCGAAGATCGCCGACTCGATGCCGTTGACGTGCAGGACGCGGGCGGCGGTCAGGCCGCCGAGACCTGCCCCGATGATCGCTATCGGGAAATGACGGGTGCTCATGGGGGCCTCCGAAAGCAGTAGGGGAAAACGCCTCGGTGCGCCGAGTCATCGCCGCCGACGCCGCAAGGGCTCCGTGCAGGGGCGGCGTGGGCGACGGGGCGGCAAGGGATGCCTCGGCCACCCCCTCACCGTACCGAACACGTTCGTTACGAACAAGTTCGTCAGAGCGCGGGCAGGCGGCGAGGAAAACGCGCGTTCCCAAGCCGCATCCGCCGCCCGGGCGGGCCGCCCGGCCTCAGGCTCAGTCCCCTGCGCCCGGGACGGGTGTGTGGGTGATGCCGTTGACGAGGACGTCGAAGCTCCAGCGGATCCTGTCCGGCACCGAGCCGTCGATCAGGGCGGGCATGTGCGCGGTGATCGCCGGATGTGTGCTGGCGTCCACGGCGTGCAGCGCCCGCACGGTGGCGTTCCAGTCGTCCCCGGAGGCGAGGTCGTGCTCACGCGTCGAATGCTCGGCAGCGGTTGCTGTCCCATCCTGGAGCAGTTTGTCCACCCCCCAGGCGACCTGCTCGCGGCCGGCGCCGCTTTGCGAGAGGAGGTCGAGGATGCGCTCCACCAGGCGCAGGTAGTTCTCGCCGCTCGGGCGGGCGACGAGTGCGGCCCGCGCGAGCTGCGGGTGCTCGAACAGCACCTGGGTGTACGACGTCATGACGGCGCGGAGCTGCTCGCGCCAGTCCCCACCGCCGTCCCGCCCGGTCAGGTCGACCTCGCCGAGCAGGGAATCCAGGACGGCCGCATGCAACTCGGCAGTGTTGGCGACGTACACGTACAGCGACGACGGGCCGGTGTCCAGCTCCTGCGCCAGGCGGCGCATCGTGACCTTCCCCAGCCCCTCCGCCCGCATGATCCGCACGGCGGTGTCCACAATGCAGCGCCGGGACAGGGCGGGCTTCGCCGGACGCTCACGGCTGATCGGCTCTCTTCTCGCAGTCATAACCCGATCGTACGAACATGTTCGAACCCTGGGGTTGCCGGTTCGCCCGGTTCTGTGGAATCGGCTTTGTCAAGCATCTCCCGTCTTTTGCCCTGCCGGACGTCGACGATCGACAGTGATGTTGCCGTCGCGGGAACACCGATCTGGCGAGGTGTCGGCCCGGCGGGGGTGGGGACGTCCGTGAGCCGATCCAGGTTCCGACTCAGCCGGTGCCCGTCGGCAGCGGTTCGTCCAGGAGGAAGGCCCGCAGCAGTGCGGTGTAGCGGCCGGGCTGTTCACCTGAGATGGAGTGTCCGGCTCCCTGGACGGTCACCAACTCGGAGCCTGCGAGGGTGTGTTGGTACTCGGCGGTCACGGCGGGCTTGATGAAGTCGCATTCCCCTCGCATGATCAGAGAGGGGACGTGCAGGGTGCGCAGACGGGGCCGGGGGTCGGGGAGCTGCTCGAAGTCCCTGACGGTCATCTGGTTGCTGTAGAAGCCCTGAGGGTTGTCGTGCGCCGTGGTGGGCGAAGCGCCCTCGCACGAGGTGCTGTCTTTTCCCTGGAGGGCGACTTCGTGCATCCAGTGGTCGACCTCGCGGTCGCCGACCAGCGCGTGCGCGGCGCCGGGGTTGATCTGGAGGAGCAGGCTCGCCGCGATGATGCGGGGTGCGCTGTTCAGCCGGTCGAGCCGGGCCTTCTGGTCGGGAGAGAGGCGGTTCCAGGGTTGCCCGGCCTTGGAGCCGGGGTATTGACGGCCCCACAGCGCGCCCGGCGAGGTGAAGACCGCTTTGGCGACGTGCTCGCCATGGGCGGCCAGGTACTGGGCGGTGAGTGATCCGCCCCAGGACTGGCCGACCAGGGTGATCCGGTCGGCGCCGAGTGTGCGCCGGATCGCTTCCAGGTCGGCGACCTGTCGGGCGACGGTGTATCCGGTGACGTCCCGCAGCCGGGTGGAGCGGCCGGCGCCGAGCTGGTCGTAGGAGTAGACGTCGAAGCCGTCCGCCGCGAGTTCACGGCCCCCGGTGTGGACGCCCTCGCCGGGGGTGCCAGGACCGCCGTGCAGGAAGATCACCGGGGTCGGTCTGGCCTTGCCTGTGGCGGGGGTGTGGACGTAGGCGATGCGTGAACCGGTCGGCAGATCCCAGAACCGCACGCCGGGCGGGGCGGAGGCGGCCGTCGTGGTGGGCATCGGATGGAGGACGGTGACGGCGGCGAGGACGGCGACGGCCGCGGTCAGGCCGACCGTGAGGAACGCGGACGCCCGCAGGGCCGGGCGGCGGTCGAGGCCGAACAGGGCGAACGCCGCCCGGCCCAGCAGTCCGCCGACCACGGCGCCGCAGACGAGACCGACGATGACCAGGACCGGCACGCTCGCGGTGGCGAACGCCGCGCCGAGGAAACCGGCCACCGCCACGGCAGGGGTCAGCAAGAGCGCCAGGAACAGCAGGACCCCGCCGGCGACACGGTGGAGAAGTATGCGTGACATGCCTTCGAGACTAGGAAGCCGACGCGGGCGATCCGTCCAGCTCAGGGACGGTCCCGCCGCGTGCGAGGGCCGCCTGGCGGCGGGGTGTCACCCCCACCTCACGGCGGGGTGCCGACTCACCTCACGGCCCGCTGCCCGGCCGGATCAGCCCCGTCTCGTACGCGGCGATCGTCGCCTGCACCCGGTCGCGTACGCCGAGCTTGCCGAGGAGGACGGAGACATGGTCCTTCACGGTGGGCGGACTCACCCCCAGCACCGCCGCGATCTCCGCGTTGGACAGCCCCCGCGCGACCTGCCGCAGCACCTCCGTCTCGCGTGGGGTGAGCAGGTCGAGCCGGGCCGTGTCGAGCGGACCGGGCCCGTCCGTGAACCGGTCGATCAGCGTGCGGGTGACCGCCGGATCGAGCAGCGCGGCGCCCCCGTGGACCACCCGTACCGCGTCGATCACCCGCTCCGGCTCGGCGTCCTTGAGCAGGAAACCGGCGGCCCCGGCGCGCAGCGCGGCGAACAGGTACTCGTCGAGACCGAAGGTGGTGAGCACCAGAACACGGGTCGCGGGGCTGCGTTCGGTGATCGCGGCGGTCGCCGCGAGCCCGCCGATCCCCGGCATCCGGACATCCATCAGCGCGACGTCCGGCCGCGCCGACAGCGCGAGTTCGACCGCCGTGTCGCCGTCCGCCGCCTGCCCGACGACGCACAGGTCGGGTTCCGCGTCGAGGATCGCCGCGATCCCGGCCCGTACGACGGCCTGGTCGTCCGCGACGGTCACTCTGATCGCCATGGGAACGCCTCCGGGAGCCATACGCGTACCGCACCGCGGTCGGTCGTCGAGAGGGTACCGCCGGCGGCGTCCGCGAGGGCGCGCAGCCGCCGCTCCACCGCGGGAACGGCGGGTGCCGGACCGGAAACCTCCACGCCGTCGGTGAGCGTGCGCACGGTGAGGGTGACGCCCACCGCAATGAGCGCGGAGGCGGTCCGGTACGCGAAGACCTCCACGGCGGCGGGCAGCGGACGGCGTGCTCCGACGTACCGGACGACGGCGCCGTAGCGCGCGGCCAGCGCGGTGATCCCGGAGACGGTGGGCGGAGGGGCGTCGTCGGTGTCGTCCCCTGCGCGCAGCCCGGACAGCAGGTCCCGCAGAGCGGTCAGTCCGGCGCGGGCCTCTTCCCGCACGGCCCGCAGGTCCCCCTCCTCCGCTGCGGCGACGACCGCCCGCGCGTGCCGGAGCGCCGTTTCCCGCAGCCCGGTGGCGAACAGCAGACGCTGCGCGGACACCGCCGCATCGGCGTCCCCGTCGAGCAGGACCCGCCGCCGGGTGTCCGCGGCCCGCAGCCGCTCATACCGCCGGGCGGTCCGGCGCCCCCACGACCAGACGGCGAGGGCGGGGACGGCCAGCACGCCCGCCAGTACGGCCCAGGCCGCCGTACGGCTGCCGGTGATGCCGCTGCCGCTCGCCAGCGCGAGCCCGCCCACGGCGGCCACGGCGAGCGGCGCGAACAGGCCTCGGCGCCACGGCAGACGCACTCCGACGCTGTGGACGAGCGTCAGCTCGACCCACCCGTACACCAGGAAGATGTCGCTCACCGGCGGCTGGGTCCAGCCCGTCCGGTCGCAGGCCCACCACAGCAGCAGCGCCGACAGCACCGCCGCGAGCGCGCGGCCGGGCGCCCGTGAGCGCCAGGCCAGCGGCACGGCGTGCAGGCCCGACAGCACGATGGTCACCAGCGCGGGCAGCAGGCCGCCGAACGGAGCTGGTACGTCGGCCGACAGCAGGCTCGCGCCGAGCGACAGCGCGATCGCCAGGGCCACCAGCGCGTAGTCGAGCGCGGCCGTCCCACGCCACAAGGGCCACCGGCGGAGGGGAAGAACCGTGGCCGCAGGCAGCGAGGCCCGCACGCTCCAGCCCTCTCGACGGCCTTGCCTCACGGGTCCCGCGCGGAACGTCCCGCCCGTCGCGGTGACCGTGGCCGCCAGCCCCGCGAGACCGCGCCCGGTCCCGAGGCCCGGCTCGACGGCCGTACCGCCGTCGTCCGTGACGGTGACGACGAACAGGTGATCGCCGCCGGCCCGTACGGGCTTGTCCCGGTCGTCCGTCGGCTCGATCCGGACGCGCACTGTCGCGCCCTCGGCGTACCGGGCCGCGTTGGTCAACGCCTCCCGGACGACCCGGTACGTCGCTTCCGTACTGCCCGGCGGTGCCTTGTCGACCGTGCGCCGGTAGTCCACCGAGTGCGCGGCGGCCAGCGCGTCGACCTCGGCGAAGCCGGCCGCGGTCGCGTCCAGCTCGGTGAGGCGCTCCAGTTCGCGGACGGCCTCCCGGCCCGCCTCGTCGGCGTGGCGCAGCGCGTCACCGGTCCGTTCCCGGTCGGCGAGCCTGAGCGCGGCGCCCGCGGCCACCACGATCCCGGTCAGCCGATGCGCGGCCACGTCGTGCAGCTCCGCCGCCAGCCGGTCCCGTTCCGCCAGCGCGGCGAACAGCGGGACCGCCGCCGTGCCGGCCTCGTAGTCCGCCAGCGCGGACCGGCGGGCCGACCGGTGCCGGCGGGAGCGGCCCGTCGCCCAGACGACCGCCACCACCCCACCGGCCGTCAGCGCGACCCCCGCCACGTAGTGCGGCGGTTCACCGCGTACGGCGGGGAGCGCGGCGACGGCCAGCGTGAGCACGACGGCTCCCGTGAGGGAGGAACCGGCGGTCGTGCGTACGGCCAGCAGATGGACCATGATCAGCGCGCAGACCGCCGCGACGAGGGAGAGGCCCCACACGTGCCCCGCGAAGCCGTTCATTGCCCCACGCCGACGGCGGGCGACCGCTCGACGACCTCCATTCCGGCAGACTATCCCGGCTTTTCGGTTGGGGTGATGAGACGTCGTTGATCGTCGACTGGCGCGTGGGCGGGGTGTTTTCACCGCTTGGGCATGGCGGCGTCCCGGCGCGGTGGTCGGGTTCTCCAAGGTCTTTCGGGTCGTGGGCGAGCAGGGGTTTGCCGGTCAGTCGGCGGGACGGGGCAAGTGCGGCGAGGCGGTGGAAGGCTGTGGCGAGGTCGCCGATATCCGCAGGCGCAGTCGGCGGCCGTCGCGGGTGAGGCGTGCGGTGACGTGCAGCAGCCGGTAGCGGAGCTTCCTCGGTCCGGCAGCCGCGAGTTCGCCGTCCCGCAGCAGGAGACGCATCCAGGCCGGCGGGTCGATCGCGGTGAGGCCAGGGGAACCCCCGATCCCGGCGTCGGGGTGGCCGGATCCGTTGTTCCGGGAAACCCCTTCGTTCCCGGGGTGGATTCGTCGTACTGGCGTGGACGGGCACCATCGTCCACGCCAGTACGACGGGGATCACAGGGAACAGCGAGGGCGGGAGAACGATGAGGGGCTCACGATTCGGGGCGTTGGCACTGCTGACGGTGTGCGCGCTGGTTCCCACGGCGGGCGGTGCGGTCGCCGCGCCGCCCGCCGTGGCACCGGACGGAAGCGCGTTGCAGGCGGCGCTGGACCGGGTGACGGCAACCGGAGCGATCGGCGCGGTCGCCGAGGTCCGGCAGGGCGACGCCGTATGGCGCGGCAGCAGCGGCAAGTCCAGGCTCAACGGCCGGCAACCGGCCCCCGCCAACGGCCGCTTCCGCGCCGGAAGCGTCACCAAGACGTTCACCGCCACCGTGGTGCTCCAACTGGTGGGGGAGGGGCGGCTACGTCTGTCCGACACCGCCGAGCGGTGGCTCCCCGGCCTCGTTCCCGCCCTCGGAGGCGACCGGATCACGGTCCGGGACCTGCTCCAGCACGCCAGCGGCCTGCCCGAGTACACGGACGGACTGCTCGACGGCGACGCCCCCCGTGACCGCTTCCGCACCTGGACACCGGCCGAGCTGGTCCGACGTGCCGTCAAGGACGGCAACCGGGACCGCCCTCTGCTGTTCCCGCCGGGCACCGATCACCATTACTCCAATACGGACTACATCGTGCTCGGCATGATCATCGAAAAGGTCACCGGCCGCTCGTACCGCACCGAGATCGACCAGCGCATCATCCGGCCCCTCGGACTCCGGGACACCCGCCTGCCGGGCTCCTCTCCCTTCATCACCGGGCCCCACTCCCACGGCTACGAACCGGTGGAGAAAGCGGACGGGACACTCGTCCCGGTGGATTTCACCACCGTAAACATGTCCGTCGCCGGCGCTGCGGGTGAGATCATCTCCACCACCGCCGACCTCGACCGCTTCTTCCGAACCTTGCTCAGCGGCAGCCTCCTGCGCCCGGCTGAGCTGCGCGAGATGACCGCCGACACCAGCGGCGGCTGGGGCCTCGGCCTGGAGATCGCCACGCTCCCCTGCGGCACGATCGTGGGCCACGGCGGCGGCACTCCCGGCTACCGCACCATCTCCTTCCACACACTCGACGGCACCCGCCAGGTCACCGTGGCTTGGACGGACTGGGGCACCGACGCCGACGCCAGCCCCGCGGCCCTCGCCCTGATGACCGCTGCCCTGTGCCCCTCGTAGCCAACAACGGCCTAGCGGTCCCGACCTCCTCCGGAACGAGGCAGCAGCTGGAAACGGTGGAGCCGGTCTTCGCGCAGAACACCCGCTCCGCCACAGCGTCCTGACCCGGAGGGGCGAAACACTGTGGCGATGCTGCCGCGATGCCGTCGCCCGTCGGTGCGGGTGAACCCGAGCGCATCACGGCCTCGGGCTCTTCCCGTCGACCCTCGGTCCAGGTCTCGGTGGCACCCCGCTTAGGCTGTGGTCGTGGATTACGGCGAGCTTGAGGCGGACGTTCTGCGGCTGGTCGTCGGGGCCACCGAGGGTGGCGTTCGTGCCTTCGGTGAGGAGACGGTCACTCGTCTGGTGCGGCCGGAGCTGCTGCGCGGTGCGGCTGAGGACGAACTCACCGAAGAGGCCCGGGCGGCACTGGCCACCGCCTGCGCGAACGTCTTGACGATCAGCGCTGCCGAGCTGCACGACGAGCTTGCGACGATCTATGACGGCATCTTGGTCGATGACGATCTGGACCCCGGAGTCCTCACCGCCATCGGCGCGTTGGCGCATTGGAAGAGCTACCTGAAGCAGAACCGGCGCGGCGAGGTCTACGAACTCGCCATCCGTTCCATCGAGGACATCGACCACGAGGTCTCCGCCGACCTCGACGACATCCTCGCCACACTGGAGATGGCGGCCGAGTACGAGCGCATCCGCCGGCTGCTGGCTCCCGGAGCGGAGAGGAACGCGGGACCCACCGCAGGTAGTTCTGGGAACACGGCGATGCGGGCAGTCTGACGCTGTGCCCGTCGCTGTTCAGTCCCCGGCCTGTATCAGCCCGCTTTCGTAGGCGAAGATCACTGCGTGGATACGGTCACGGAGGCCGAGTTTGGTCAGGATGCGGCCGAGGTGGGTCTTGACGGTCGTCTCCCCGACGAAGAGGCGGTCGGCGATCTCGCCGTTGGCCAGCCCTCGGGCGACCAGGGCGAGGACTTCCCGTTCCCGGTCGGTGAGCGCGGCCAGGCGGCTGCGCTGGGCGGGCACGGACGTGGGGGATTGCAGGACGAAGCGTTCGACCAGGCGCCGGGTGAGTGAGGGCGCCACCATGACCTCCCCCCGCAGTACCGCCCGGACGGTTACCAGGATCTCCTCGGCGGGGGCGTCCTTGACGAGGAAGCCGTTCGCGCCGGCGCGCAGGGCCGCGTAGGCGTACTCGTCGAGGTCGAAGGTGGTGACGACGAGGATGCGGGGCCCGTGGGGCTGCGCGCAGAGGTGTTCGGTCGCGGCGAGCCCGTCCAGGCCGGGCATGCGTACGTCCATCAGGACGAGGTCCGGTTCCAGGGCGGCCACGCCGGTGATCGCGGCATCCCCGTCGGCGGCCTCGCCCACCACGGTGAGGTCGGGCTGGCTGTCGATGACCATGCGCAGTCCCATCCGGATCAGCTCCTGATCGTCGCAGATCAGCACCCGGGACGACGACGGAGCGGGGGCCGGGCTGGTCATGGGGTCGCCGTGGTGGGCTCGGGCTTGGTGGGGCGCAAGGAGGCGGTGACTCGGTAGCCCCCGTCGGGTGTGGGTCCGGCGTCGACGCTCCCGCCGTACAGGGCGGTGCGTTCGCGCATGCCGGTTAGTCCGTGACCGCAGGAGAGCAGTCGGGCGGGGTGCTCCGGGACGGCTCCCGCTCCGGCCGAGTTCTCCACCCTGACGAGGACCAGCCGCCCCGGCCCGTCGGTACCAGTGTCGACCCGTACATGGACCGTTGCGTCCGGCGGCGCGTGCTTGACGACGTTGGTGAGCGCTTCCTGCACGATGCGGTACGTCTGCACGGTGAGATCCGCCGGAAGGCCGCCTGGCTCTCCGCGAAGGTCCAGCCGGGCGCGCGTGCCGTTCGTGTTGAGGCGCCCGACCAGCCGCCGCAGATCGGCCGAGAGGGACTCACCGGCCCCACCATGATCGGGCCCGGCCCCGGGGCTGCCGGCCGGGGCGTCCTCGTCGGGGGTGCGCAGCACCTCCAGCAGTCGGCGCAGTTCGTCCAGGGCGTCGCGGCCGGTCGCGCTGATGACGCCAAGGGTGCGGTCGACGACCGTGGGGTCGGCGTGCCGCATCAGCCTGCCGCCCTCGGCGTTCAGCACCATCACGCTCACGCTGTGTGCGAGGACGTCGTGGATCTCGCGGGCGATGCGAGCCCGCTCCTCGGCGACGGCGACCCGGGCCAGGGCGAGGCGTTCCGACTCGGCGAGCGCGGCCCGCCGCTCGAACTCGGCGATATAGGCGCGCCGGGCACGGACGTACTCGCCGAACACCCAGGCCCCGGCCAGCAGGAGCCCCACGGCGAGCGGGGTGGGCCAGGCACCGCGGGCACCCGGGCCCCCGTAGTCGCGCTGCCAGGCGGGAATCCACAGCACGACGCAGCCGGCGGCACAGATCACCGTCGCTGCGGCGGCCCGGCGCAGGCCGCGTACCGTGAGGGTGGCCAGGACCGCGGCCAGGGCGACGGCGCCGCGTCCCGGTTCCTGTCCCCACACCTGCCCGAGGTACTGCGCCCAGAACCCGGCCGCCACCAGGGCCGCGACGAGCACCGGCCGGCGGCGGCGCCACAGCAGCGGCAGCACCAGAGCGGCGTACACGACCGCCTGCACCCAGACCGGCCGCCAGCCCGGCTGCGGGCGGATCACCGGGGGCACGGCAACCAGCACGACCAGCAGCAGGTCCGTCAGCCACGGATGTCCGCGCCGCAGGCGGGGCAGGGTCTCAATCAGCCGGTGCACCGCCTCACGCTACGGCCGGGGCCCGCTCCCCGGCATCGTCCTGGCGGGCGTCACGGGGTCCTCCCGCAGTCGTACGGACACCGGCCGGGGATACGACGTGCGGCCACCCGGGGCGTTTCCACCATGGCCGCCATGTCGATCACCACAGAGTTCTTCAGACGGCCCCTCATGACCGGTGCCGTGGCGGCCAGTTCACGACGACTGGCGTACGCGATGACCGAGGGCATCGGCCTGGAGCAGGCCCGGACCGTTGTCGAGCTCGGCCCGGGGACCGGGGTGTTCACCGACGCGATCCTCGCCCGGCTCGCCTCCGACGCACGGCTCGTCGCCGTCGAGCTCAACCCGGTGCTCGCCGCCCGGCTGTCGGCCACCCGGCGCGACACACGGCTGACCGTGGTGCAGGGTTCGGCGGCCGAGCTGGCCGTCGTGGTCGGCGGACCGGTCGACGCGGTGGTCTCCGGGCTGCCGTGGACGGTCATGCCGCAGAACCAGCGCGGGTACATCCTGGATGCCGTGACCGCAGTCCTCGCGCCCGGTGGCCGGTTCACCACCTTCGCCTACCTGCACGCGGCCTGGACCCCGCCTGCCCGCCACTTCACCGCCGAACTGGCCTGCCGTTTCGACCGCTTGGAACGTTCGAAGACGGTGTGGGCGAACCTGCCGCCCGCTTTCGTGCACCGGGTCACCCAGAGGCCATGACCGCGAGCAGACCCGCGAGAGCGAGGACAGGGCGAAGAAGTAGCCGCCGTCGGTGGGGGAGATGGCTTCGTACATCCCCAAGGTGCATGCCGAGGGCAGCGGCGCGCTGATGGCTCAGCACTGCTCCCTGGACTATCCCGGCGGGGTGGCCGATCTCGCCGCCCACGACGAGGACCAGCTGTCGGCGGCTCCGCCACCCCTGCCGGGCTTCGCCCCGTCGGATGGCGGCAGCCAGTTCCGCGGCCACCGCATCCTCCTGCAGTGCCACGCCGGCCTCGAACTCCTCCGCCAAGCCCTCCACGAACACTCCACCCCCTACGCCGGCGTCCTCGACACGCTCTGCGGCCGCCTGCCCGAACCAACCCGGCGTGAGCGCGACGCCTGGGGCAGGCTGGCCGTCGAGGGACCACCGGGCGAACAGGTCGGCCTGGAACCTTTCGGGCCACCAGAACAGACCGGACTGGATCGCCAGCCCGCGCCCGGGCAACCGGCGTCGCTCCCCTACCCGACCACGAGAGCATTCATGAGCGCCAAGGAGAGCCGATGAGCTCCTGGGACCTGTGATGGTGGGTCATCCTGCCCTACCTCGCCCTCGTCCAGGCCAAGGTCACCCTGCAAAGCCGCGTGAAGTGGGGCGGCCGCTGCGTGACCCTCCAGGGCGCAGGCGCGTCGACCCGGCGACACGTGCAGTTTGAGCTGGCGTCAGCACAGGTACACGGCTCCCGATGTCCTGCCCGGTCGCTTCGGCGGATCAGCGCCGAGGCTCCGTCCCAGTGACCTCACGGTCGGTGCGGAGCCCCTAGATATGCTCCCGCATCGTTACTTCTGCCGAACGACGTTCTCCGCCTGCGGCCCCTTCGGTCCCTGTGTCACCGCGTACTCGACCCTGTCGCCCTCGTAGAGCTCCTTGCGCACGGAAGCCCAACGGTGCCCGGTGACCTGAGCACCTGAACGTCAGAACGCCGCCCGTGTCGCGGCCAGCAGCCGGGCCGTGTCGTCGGGGCAGATCATCAGCGCCCGGCCGACCGTCTCCAGGACCGCGCGCTCGGCCGGCCGGTACGGCCCGTCGGCCACGGCGATCCGGGCGCCCTGCAGCAGGACGGCCTCCCGGCCGGTGGGGGCCAGATGCGGTGCCAGGGGCTCCAGGGACTCGTGCAGCTCGATGGCGAGCGCCGTACCGCACGGGTCCAGGCCGTCGCGCTCACCGCTGCCCGCGCCCGGGAGCCGCCCGGTGTCGGCGGCGAGCGCCTCGATGAGGGCGAGCAGCTGCTCCTCACCGCAGTCGGCGAACCCGGCGGCGCGCACCGCGCCGACCGCGACCTGCCGGACCGCCGCCGACTCGGTGCCGCCGGCGGCGAGGACCGCGAGCGCCACGGTGTGCACCGCGTCGCGGAGCATCGCCGAGAAGCGGGTGGTGGTCGGGTGGTCGAGCACCTCCATGCCGTAACGGCTGTCGCAGGCGGCGCATTCGACAATGGGGGCGACCGGTCCGCGCGGCAGCAGCGGCAGGCCGAGCAGCACGATGCGGCGGCGGCCGGTGCGGCGGCGGTAATTGCGGTCGCCTCCGCACTCCGGGCAGAAGAACTCACCATCGCCGACGGTCCGCCACAGCGTGCGTACGCCTACCACACACAGGTCACGGTCACGGCGGGCTCGCCGGTGCACCACGTCACACCTCCATAACGCTTCGGCCACGTTGCCGCGTTGACGTGATGCTAGCCACATCCATGATGTGGCGTCAGTACCCCGAACGGAGACAACAGGCCAAACCCGAGGCCCCGCCCACCTCATGCGGTGAACGGGGCCCGTGTGGGTGACAGGTCAACGGGGTGACGGACCCGTCCGGTGAAAGATCACCGCCGCGCCCGGTTCACCGCCGAGACGACCGCCTTCAGGGAGGCGCGCACGATGTTGGCGTCGATCCCGACTCCCCACAGCACCTGCCCGTCGATCGCGCATTCGATGTACGAGGCGGCCTGGGAGGCGGCGCCCTCGCTCAGGGTGTGCTCGGAGTAGTCCAGCAGCCGTACGTCCACGTCGATCGCGGCCAGGGCGTCGAAGAAGGCCGCCAGCGGGCCGTTGCCGGTGCCGGTCAGCACGGTCTCGGCGCCGTCCACGACCGCCTCGACGGTGAGCGCGTCGGTGCCCTCGCTGGTGGTGGACGTCTGCGCGCTGCGCAGCGCGATCCGGCCCCACTGGTTGTCGTCGGTCGGCAGGTACTCGTCCCGGAAGACCGCCCAGATCTGGTCCGGGGTGACCTCGCCGCCCTCGGCATCGGTCTTGGCCTGAATCGTCTTGGAGAACTCGATCTGCATCCTGCGCGGCAGGTCCAGGTTGTGGTCGTTCTTCAGGACATAGGCGATGCCGCCCTTGCCGGACTGGGAGTTCACCCGGATCACGGCCTCGTAGGAGCGGCCGACGTCCTTGGGGTCGATGGGCAGGTACGGGACCGCCCACTCGATCTCGTCCACCGTCTTGCCCTGCTCGGCGGCGCTCGCCTCCAGCGCCTCGAACCCCTTCTTGATGGCGTCCTGGTGGGAGCCGGAGAAGGCGGTGTAGACCAGATCGCCCGCGTAGGGGTGGCGCGGGTGGATCTCCATCTGGTTGCAGTACTCGGCGGTGCGGCGGATCTCGTCGATCTGCGAGAAGTCGATCTGCGGGTCGACGCCCTGGGAGAACAGGTTCATGCCCAGCGTCACCAGGTCGACATTGCCGGTGCGCTCGCCCTGCCCGAACAGGCAGCCCTCGATCCGGTCGGCCCCGGCCATGATCGCCAGCTCGGCGGCGGCGACCGCGGTGCCCCGGTCGTTGTGCGGGTGCACCGACAGGCAGATGTGCTCGCGCCGGGACAGATGGCGCGACATCCACTCGAAGCGGTCCGCGTGGGTGGAGGGGGTGGAGCGCTCGACGGTGGCCGGCAGATTGAGGATGATCTCTCGGCCCGCCTCGGGCTGCCAGACGTCCATGACGCCCTCGCAGACCTCCAGCGCGAAGTCCAGCTCGGTGTCGGTGAAGATCTCCGGGCTGTACTGGTAGCCGAAGACCGTGTCATCACCGAGGATCTTGTCGGCGTACTCCATCACCAGCCGGGTGCCGTCCACCGCGATCTGCTTGACCTGCTCCCTGGTGCCGCGGAAGACCACACGGCGGAAGGTGGGGGCGGTGGCGTTGTACAGGTGCACGGTGGCCTTGTGCGCCCCGCGCAGCGACTCGACGGTGCGCTCGATCAGCTCCTCGCGCGCCTGGGTGAGGACGGAGATCGTCACGTCCTCCGGGATCGCGCCCTCCTCGATGATCGACCGTACGAAGTCGAAGTCGGTCTGGCCGGAGGAGGGGAAGCCGACCTCGATCTCCTTGTAGCCCATGCGCACCAGCAGGTCGAACATCGCGCGCTTGCGGACCGGGGACATCGGGTCGATCAGCGCCTGGTTGCCGTCCCGCAGATCGGTGGACAGCCAGCGCGGGGCGGCGGTGATGCGGTTGTTCGGCCAGGTGCGGTCCGGGATGTCGACGGCCTCGTAGGGGCCGTACTTGTGGATCGGCATGCCCGAGGGCCGCTGGGTGACGGTCGCGGCGGTGATGGGCGTGGGACGGCCGACGGCGTTGCCGGAGATCTCGGAATGGCCGGGCGTATCGGAGTGGGTCATGGTGCGCGGGGCTCCTTGTGTAGATCCGCTGTCCGCTGGACGGATCCGCTGTGCGGAAGTCCTGGGGGCGGCCGACGGGGCGCGATCACCGCAACGCCGAACTCCGCGGGGAGGGGGTCGGCCTTCGACTACAGGCCCTCGCCGCGGCAGCTAAGAAGAAGCAGCCCGAAACGCATGATGGGAAGCAGCCTAACCGAGACGGACGGGACACGGCGGACCCGTATCACTATACGGACCGGGACATGCCTCACCCGGACCGCCGCGTGGGCCTCACGCGGCCCGGCGCATGTGCCCTCACGCGGACCGGCGCATGTGCCACGCGGACCGCCGCGTGGGCCTCATGCGGACCGGCACATGTGCCTCATGCGGACCGGCGCATGCTTCGCGGAGGAATACGCATCTTCCACTCGATTTCAGCAATCATGACCGCAAGGCGTGACACCCGTACGACGCGGTGCGACATTGCCAGCCATGGACCCCATGGACGCCAACGCCTCTGCCCGCGGTCACCGCCGCACCGCCGCCCCCGGACCCCACCGCACCGCCTTCTGCACGATCGTGCCGCCGCACGTGCTCGACAAGCTGTCCCACGCCGAGGACGCCTCGCTGGCCGATCCCGCCCGCCGCACCCTGGAGCACGACGCCCTGCAGCGCACCCGCCGCCGGATCACCACCGTGCGCGGAATCCCCGCCGCGCGTGCCGCCGCCCCCTCCGACAAGCCCCGGCGCACCATCTACGACGCCCAGCACAAGACCACGCTGCCGGGCAGCAAGGTGCGCGGCGAAGGCGACCAGGCGGGCGCGGACGCCTCGGTCAACCGCGCCTACGACGGGCTCGGCGCGACCTTCGAGCTCTTCCTGAAGGCGTACGGCCGGCGCTCGGTCGACGACTCCGGCCTGCCGCTGAACGCGAGCGTCCACTACAGCGAGGACTACAACAACGCCTTCTGGGACGGCGAGCAGATGGTCTTCGGCGACGGGGACGGCGAGGTCTTCCTGGACTTCACCATCCCGATCGACGTCATGGCCCACGAGCTCACCCACGGCGTCACGCAGTACACCGCCAACCTCGAGTACTTCGGCCAGTCCGGGGCGCTCAACGAGTCGATGTCCGACGTCTTCGGCTCACTCGTCAAGCAGCACGCGCTCGGCCAGAGCGCCGAGGAGGCCGACTGGCTGATCGGCGCGGGGCTGCTGACGGAGCGGGTCACCGGCGTGGCGCTGCGCTCGCTGAAGGCCCCGGGCACGGCGTACGACGACGATGTGCTGGGCAAGGACCCCCAGCCGGGCACGATGGACGACTACGTCCGCACCTCACGGGACAACGGCGGCGTCCACATCAACTCCGGCATCCCCAACCACGCCTTCTACCTCGCCGCCACCGCCCTGGGCGGCCACGCCTGGGAGCGCGCCGGGCAGATCTGGTACGACGTGCTGACCGGCGGCGACCTGGCCTCCGACGCGGAGTTCGCCGACTTCGCCCAGCTCACGGTGGCCGCGGCACACGCCCGCTACGGCGAGGGCGAGGAGCAGGCGGCGGTGCGGGAGGCATGGACGCAGGTGGGCATCACCGATCTGCGGGCCCACGCGGGCGCGCGCTAGGGCACGCCATCGGGTAGTGATGGAGCCATGCGCATCTCCGTCATCCGCACCGGCGGATTCGCCGGAATCGAGCGCCGGGCCGAGCTGGACACCACCGGCCGGCCCGACGCCACCCATCTGGACGCCCTGGCCCATCAGGCCGTCGAGACCGGCCACACCACGGCCCCGCGCGGGGTCCCCGACGGCTTCCAGTACGAGATCACCGTCGACGGCCGCACCATCCACGCCGCGGACCCCCACCTGAGCGACGCCCAGCGGGAACTGATCCGGACGGTGCTGAAGGAGGGGGCGTAACGGGCCGGAGGGCGCGCCGGGGCGCATAGGAGCGCGGCGGGGGATGCGGGTGCGGGCCGCCGGGGCGCGCCCGCCCCGGGCACGGTCGCCCGGGGCGGGTGGCAACGCGTCCGCCGGGCGGCTCAGAACCCCCGACCGGCGGTAAGGGCCGACCTCAGAACCCCAGCTTCCGCAACTGCTTCGGATCCCGCTGCCAATCCTTGGCCACCTTCACATGAAGGTCCAGGAAAACCGGCGTACCGAGGAGCGCCTCGAGCCCCCTCCTTCTGCCGCCCTCGCACCGCTCGGCCCCGGGCGGCCTCCCGGGCTTCGGGCGCCCGCGCCGGCCTCCGACCGGCGTAAGGGCCGACCTCAGAACCCCAGCTTCCGCAACTGCTTCGGATCCCGCTGCCAATCCTTGGCCACCTTCACATGAAGGTCCAGGAAAACCGGCGTACCGAGAAGCGCCTCGATGTGTTTGCGGGACTTGGTGCCGACCTCTTTCAGGCGGCGTCCCTTGGGACCGATGATGATCCCCTTCTGGCTGGGCCGCTCGATGTAGAGGTTGGCGTGGACGTCGAGGAGCGGCCGGTCCGCGGGGCGGCCCTCGCGGGGCAGCATCTCCTCCACGACCACCGCGATGGAGTGCGGCAGCTCGTCCCGTACGCCCTCCAGCGCGGCCTCCCGGATCAGCTCGGCGACCATGACCTGCTCGGGCTCATCGGTGAGGTCGCCCTCCGCGTAGAGCGTCGGGCCCTCCGGCAGCAGCGGGACCAGCAGGTCCGCCAGCAGACCCACTTGCTGGTCACCGACGGCCGACACCGGGACGATCTCGGCCCACTCGATGCCCAGTTCCTTGCCGAGCCGGTCGATGGCGATCAGCTGCTGGGCCAGTTGCTCGGACTCGACCAGATCGGTCTTGGTGACGATCGCGACCTTGGGGGTCTTCTTGATCCCCGCGAGCTCGGTGGCGATGTAGCGGTCGCCGGGGCCCAGCTTCTGGTCGGCGGGCAGACAGAAGCCGATGACGTCGACTTCGGCCCAGGTGGTGCGCACGACGTCGTTGAGCCGCTCGCCGAGCAGGGTGCGCGGCTTGTGCAGACCGGGGGTGTCGACGAGCACCAACTGGGCGTCGGGGCGGTGCACGATGCCACGGACGGTGTGGCGGGTGGTCTGCGGGCGGTTGGAGGTGATCGCGACCTTCGTCCCCACCAGCGCGTTGGTCAGGGTCGACTTGCCCGCGTTGGGGCGGCCGACGAAGCAGGCGAAGCCCGAGCGGTGCGGAGTCTCCCGCTGCTCGGTCGAGGACGGGGAGGTACGGGCAGTCATGGACCCCATTCTCCCCGATCCCCCCGACCGGTTCGGACCAGGCCGTCCCGGCCCCGTGCGACCGCCGATGGCGGTGGGTCAGGCCGGCAGGGTGGTCCGCAAGCCGCCGTCGGGGCCGGCCACCAGCACCGGGGTCCCGGCCCCGCCGAGGTCCCGTACGGCCGCGCGGTCCTCCTCGGACGCGCTCTCGGCCTCGGTCACCACGGCCGCGGCCTCCAGGGACGTGGCACCGCTCGCCACGGCCATGGCGACGGCGGTCCGCAGCGCGCTCAGCTTCAGCGAGTCGAGGGCCACGGTGCCGGCGACGTAGGTACGCCCCGTCTCGTCGCGGACGGCGGCACCTTCCGCCACGGAGTTGCGGGCCCGCGCGGAGCGGGCCAGCGTGATGATCTTGCGGTCTTCGGGGTCCAGCTGCGCTGCATCGCTCATGCGGATGAGCATATGGGGCGCCCACCGGTGGTGACGCCGGTGGGCGGGGTGGAGGCTCCGCGTCCGCACGGCGGCCCGCGCCGGGCCGCCGTGCGGCGGTCCGGCGCGGGCGTGCGGTGTCTCCTGTGGCTGCGTCCTGTGTCCTGTGTGGCTGAGTCCTGTGTGGCTGAGTCCTGTGTGGCTGAGTCCTGTGTGGCTGTGTCCTGTGTCTGTTGCCGTGTGCTGTGTCTGCTCCAGGTGTCCGCCGACCTCCGGGCGTTACGGGAGGATCGGCGTCGGCTGGAAGGTCAGCGAGGCCGAACCCGACGACGGGCTCAGCCCCGGAGCGCCGGCGAAGGAGGCGGTGTACGTCGAGGCGGTGAGGACGGTCGGATCCACGGTGACGTTGCTGAGCGTCGCCGTGCCACTGGCGTTGGTGACCGCGCTGCCCAGGGTGATCGGGCCCAGCGCGGAGTTGGCGACGAAGGTGATGGTCCGGCCGGGGAGCGGGTTGTTCGACGCGTCCCTCAGCGTCGCGCTCATGGTCGGAATGACCAGCGTGCCGTTGAACCGCAGCCGGATGGTGGCCGGGGTGGCGGTCACGGTGGTCGTGGTCCCCGCCACGACCACGGTCTGGACGATGGCCGGTGAGGTCGAACCGGCGAAGCAGCCGTCGCCGCCGTAGGTGGCGACGACCGTGTGCGGTCCGGCGGTGAGGGCGCTGGTGCTGACGGTGGCCTGTCCCGAGCCGTTCAGCGTGCCGGTGAGGGTGGGGCCACCGCTGATCAGGAAGGTGACGGTCCCGGTCGGGGTGCCCGTCGCCGGCGGCAGCGCGGACACGGTGGCGGTGAAGGTCACGGTCTGGCCGGGGGCGGACGGGTTCGGCGAGGAGGTGAGCGTGGTGGTGGTGCTCGCCTGGCCGACGGTGACGGAGCCGGAGCCGGACGAACCCGCCACACCCGCGTCACCGGCGTACGTGGCCGTCACCGCATGCGTACCCACCGACAACGCACCAGTCGTCACACACGCCTTACCCGACCCATCCAACGTCCCCGTCAACGTCGGACCACCCGCGACCGCGAACGTCACCGACCCCGTCGGCACACACGTCCCCGGCGCCACAGGCGTCACCTGCGCACACACCGTCACCGACTGACCGCACACCGGAGAAACCGGCGACACCGTCACCGTCGTCGTCGACGCGGCCTGACCCACCGTGACCGAACCGGAACCCGACGAACCCGCCACACCCGCGTCACCCGCGTACGTAGCCGTCACCGCATGCGCACCCACCGACAACGCACCAGTCGTCACACACGCCTTACCCGACCCATCCAACGTCCCCGTCAACGTCGGACCACCCGCGATCGCGAACGTCACCGTCCCGGTCGGCGTACAGGTACCCGGCGCCACCGTGGTGACCTGTGCGCACACCGTCACGGACTGACCGCACACCGGAGAAACAGGCGACACCGTCACCGTCGTTGTCGACGCGGCCTGGCCGACGGTGACCGAGCCGGAACCCGACGAACCCGCCACACCCGCGTCGCCCGCGTACGTAGCCGTCACCGCATGCGTACCCACCGGGATGGCACTGGTGGTCACACACGCCTGGCCCGTCACATCCAGCGTCCCCGTCAGCGTCGGGCCGCCCGCGACCGTGAACGTCACCGATCCCGTCGGGACACACGTCCCCGGCGCCACAGGCGTCACCTGCGCACACAGGGTCACCGGCTGGCCGCACACCGGGTTGCTGGGCAGGAAGGACAGCGTGGTCGTCGACGCGGCCTGCCCCACCGTGACGGAGCCGGAACCCGACGAACCCGCCACACCCGCGTCGCCCGCGTACGTAGCCGTCACCGCATGCGTACCCACCGGCAAGGCACCGGTCGTCACACACGCCTGGCCCGTCACATCCAGCGTCCCCGTCAACGTCGGGCCGCCCGCGATCGCGAACGTCACCGTCCCGGTCGGCGTACAGGTACCCGGCGCCACCGTGGTGACCTGTGCGCACAAAGTGACCGGCTGACCGCACACCGCCGGGTTGGGCGAGACGGTCAGGGCGGTCGTGGAGGCCGCCTGGTTCACCGTGATCGGCGTGCTGGCCGTCGAACTCGTGATGTTCGTGTCGCCCGCGTAGACGACGGTCACGGTGTGCGTGCCCACCGGGATGGCGCTGGTGGTCACGCATGCCTGACCGGCCCCGTTCAGCGTGCCGGTCAGGGTCGGGCCGCCCGAGACGGTGAACGTCACGTTCCCGGTGGGTGTGCAGGTGCTCGGCGGCGCGACGGTCACGTCCGCGCAGATGGTCACCGGCTCACCGCAGACGGACGGGCTGGGCGAGACGCTCACCGAGGTGGCCGATGTGCCCTGGCCCACGGTGATCGGCGCCGAGCCGCTGGAGCCCGCGACATCCGCGCTGCCCCCGTACGTGGCCGTCACGGTGTACGACCCGGTCGTCAGCGCGCTGGTGGTCACACATGCCTGGCCGGTTCCGTCCAGCGTGCCGGTCAGGGTCGGGCCGCCGGTGATCGCGAACGTCACCGTGCCCGTGGGCGTACAGGTGCTCGGCGGCGCCACCGACACCTGCGCACAGATGGTGATCGCCTCACCGCAGACCGGAGCGGCCGGTGTCACCGTGACCGATGTGGTCGACACTCCCTGGCCGACCGTGACCGATCCGGTGCCGGAGGAGCCCACGACATCCCCGTTGCCGCCGTAGGTGGCCGTCACGGCATGCGTACCCACCGGGATGGCACTGGTCGTCACGCACGCCTGGCCGGTTCCGTCCAGCGTGCCCGTGAGCGTCGGCCCGCCCGCCACGGAGAAGGTCACCGTGCCCGTCGGGGTACAGGTGCCGGGCGCCACCACCGCCACCTGCGCGCACAGGGTCACCGCCGCACCGCAGACCGGCGAGGCGGGGGACACCGTGAGGGTCGTGGTCGAGGAGGCCGGGCTGACGGTGAGCGGCACCAATGGCGAGTTGGACGCGGCGAAGTCGGTGTCGCCGCTGTAGAACGCGGCGACCTGGTGGGCACCCACGGCCAGGCCGGGGACGGTGACGGAGGCGTTCCCCGAGCCGTCGAGGGTTCCGGTCACCGTGGGCCCGTCGGCGCTGATGATGAAGGTGACCGTCCCCGTGGGGGTGCCGCTGCCCGGGGGCACGGCCGCCACGTGGGCGGTCAGCGTCACGGTCTGCCCGCAGACCGGCGCGGGCGGGACGGACGAGACGGTGGTGGTGGTCGCGGCCAGGTTGACCTGCTGGATCGTCGTGCCGGAGGAGTTGTCCAACGGATCGGTGGAGTTGACGAAGGTGGCGGTGACCAGATGGGAGCCGACGGCGAGCGACGAGTCGGTGACACTGGCCGTGCCGGAGTCCGGCCCGGTGGCGGTGAGCGTCACGGGCCCCAGCGTCGGACCGCCGGCGAGGACGAAGGTCACGTCCCCGAACGGAGCGGACCCGGCGGTGATACCGGTGACGGTGGCGGTGTAGGTGACGGACTGACCGAAGACGGAGGGGTTCGGTGTGGAGGTCACCGTGGTGGTGGACATGGAGGCGGCCGCCCTTTCCTGCTGGCAGGGGGATGAGCCGCCCGGCTCCGCGCGGTACAGGCCGCGCGGAGCCATGGCCTCTGCCTGGGGGTGCCCATACGGTCGGCCTGCCTACGTCAAGCGGACAAGCCGACTGTCCCCCGACAGAGGTATGGGCGACCCACCAGTCGGTATCTGCAAGTAAGCAGGGGACTACGTCAGATGGGCCAGAGGACGCACAGCGTTTCCACTCGGATGGCGGAGCGCGGCCCGCGCGTAGCCGATGCGCGGGCGTACGGGTGCGCATCGGCTGCGGCGAACGCCACGCCGATCGATGCGCGCGGCCCGGCGCGGCCCCGCCGGGCCACGCACCATCTCAACCTCGGCCTCGCCGGACGACGGAAGCGGCTCGGCGGCCAGGCGGCTCGACGGCCCGGCGGCCCGGCAGCCCCGCGGCCCGGAACCCGGCGGCCAGGCGGCTAGGCAGCTCGACAGCCCGGGAGCTTGGCAGCCCGGCGGCCCGGCGGCTCCACAGCCCCGTGGCCCGGAGCCCGGCAGCCCGGCAGCCCGGCGGCTCCGCGGCCCGGAGCCCGGCGGCCCGGAGC
>NZ_BBOX01000125.1 GCF_001553455.1 Streptomyces hygroscopicus subsp. hygroscopicus | reverse complement strand
GCGCTGTCCCGGGCGCTGCGGCCGCTCAAGCGCACCTCGCCCTCGCCGGTCGAGACGGAGGTCGACGAGGAGGCCACGGCCGAGCGCGCGGCGCGCGAGGGGCTGTGGGTGCCCGACCGCGTGCCGGTGCGCGAGCGCTGGATGGACGCCGTCCTGGTGGTGGACGGCGGCAGTTCGATGGTGGTGTGGCGGCGGACGGCCGCGCACCTGGTCACCGTGTTGGAGCGCACCGGCGCCTTCCGGGACGTCCGGGTGCTCCGGCTGAACACCGACCACCCGCTGCCCGAGGACCGGTCGCCGGTCGCCGGGATGGCGCCGCGCGGCAAGCGGGTGGTGCTGGTGCTGACCGACGGCATCGGCGCGGCCTGGGCCGATGACAGCGCCCAGCGCGCGCTGGCCCGCTGGGCGCGGCGCGCGTCGGTCGCGGTGCTGCACGTCCTGCGCCAGGGCCGCTGGCACCACACCGGGGTGGCGCCGGAGCGGGTGCGGGTGCGGGTGCCCGAACCGGGCGCCCCCAACGGCACCTGGCGGCGGGCGGACGGCGGGGCCTGGCCGGGTGGCGAGCCGCCGGTCCCGGTGCTGGAGCTGGACGCGCGGTGGATGGGCAACTGGGCACGGCTGGTGGCCCGGCCGTCGCCGCGCGGCGAGGACACCATGGCGCTGCTGCCCGGGGTGCCGGCCGAGCGCTGGGAGCCCGAACCGGAACCGACCGCCTGGGACCGCGTCTTCCGGTTCCGCGCCACCGCCTCGCCGAGCGCCTTCCGGCTGGCGTCCCGGCTGGCCGCCGCCCCGTTGAACATCCCCGTGATGGAGTTCGTGCAGGGGATCCACCAGCCGGAGGGCAGCCCCGGGGATCTGGCCGAGGTCCTGCTGGGCGGACTGCTGCGCAAGGTGGGGACCGCCGACCCGCTGGACGAGACGGGCATCGGCTACGAGTTCCACGACGGGGTGCGGGAACTGCTGCTGTCGGCCGGGATGCGGGACGAGTCGCTGTACATCCTCGGCAGCGTCCTGGACCGGCTGGGCCGCCGCTGGAAACCGCTGCTGATGCTGCGCGATCTGCTCAACCATCCCTCGGGGCCGGTGCGGGACCTTCCCCAGACGGAGCGCCTGCTGCCGTACATCCGCCTCCAGGAGCAGGTCTACCAGGCGCTGTCCGGACCGTATCTGGAAGGTGCGCGCTCCTTTCGCGCCCTTGTCCTGGCTCATCAGGCGCTCGCCCGCCCGGGGGAAAGCCGACCCGATCCCGTTGAAGACGCATCACACAGGGGAAAACATGTGGTCTCCGAGGCGGTTGCCGTGACTGACGCCACGACTCCCCGAACCGACCCGCTGTCCCAGGCCGACGATTCACCATCCCCGCCGGCGCACGGCACGCCGGGTGCGGCGAGGGAGCATCCGAGAGGAACATTCGTGTCCGTGACCGCTGCCCGGTCGCTGCCCGCCGTGGCGGAGCGCCGTGCCGGGGAACCCCCGGCCATCTGGGGAAATGTGCCGCCCCGGAACAACAACTTCACCGGACGGCAGTCGTTGCTCGACACCCTGCACGAGCGGCTGAGGAGCGAGGGCACGGCCGCCGTGCTGCCCGAGGCCCTGCACGGGCTCGGCGGGGTGGGCAAGTCACAGATCGCCCTGGAGTACGTCCACCAGCACGCCGCCGACTACGACGCGGTGTGGTGGATCCCGGCCGAGCGCCCCGAGCAGATCCGGCAGGCGCTGGTCCAGCTCGCCGACCGGCTCGGGCTGCACGCGGGCATGGAGGCCAACACGGCGGTGCCCAGCGTGCTCGACGCGCTGCGCACCGGACGCCCGTGCCGGGACTGGCTGCTGGTCTTCGACAACGCCGAGGAGCTGGAGACGGTGCGGCCGTTCTTCCCCTCGGGCGGGCCCGGCCGGATCCTGGTCACCTCCAGGAACGCGCAGTGGTCGCGCGCCGCCCGCACCGTCGAGGTGGACGTCTTCGAGCGGGAGGAGAGCATCGAACTGCTGCGCCGCCGGGGGCCGGAGCTGCCCCGCGACCAGGCGGACCGGGTCGCCGACGCCCTGGGAGACCTGCCGCTGGCGATCGAGCAGGCGGCGGCGTGGCTCACCGAGACGGGTATGCCGGTCGACGAGTATCTGCAGGTCTTCGAGGACGAGCGGGCCGATGTCTCCACCCGCCGCAGCGAGCTGCTGGCGGCGGGCGTTCCGGTGGACTACCCCGAACCGGTCGCGGCCGCCTGGAACATGTCGCTGCGCCGGCTGGCCGAAACCCATCCCGGCGCCCTCCAACTGCTCCAGATGTGTTCGTTCTTCGCGCCCGAGCCGATCTCCCGCCGGCTGTTCTCGGGGGTGCGGGGAGTCTCCCTCTCGCCCGAGCTGTCGGAGGTGCTGCAGGACCCCATCAAGCTCGGCCACGCGATCCGTGAGATCAACCGCTACGCCCTGATCAAAATCAATCACCGCAGCAACACGATCGAGATGCACCGGCTGGTGCAGGCCGTGCTGATCGGCCAGATGTCCCCGCAGCAGCAGGCGGACATGCGGCACAGCGCCCATGTGCTGCTCGCCTTCGGCGACCCCAATGACGTCGCTCCGCCGAACTGGGGGCGGTACGCCGACCTCCTCTCCCATGTCCGGGCGTCGCGGGCGATGGAGTGCGACGACAAGTGGGTGCGGCAGATGGTGCGGAACCTGGTCCGCTTCCTCTACGTCTGGGGCGACCACGACGGCGCGCTGGAACTCGGCAACCAGGTGCGCCGGAAATGGGTGGAGACGCTCGGTGAGGACAGTCCGGAGACGCTGGCCGTCTCCCGGACCCTGGGCCATGTCCTGACCGTGCTCGGCCACTTCGAGGAGGCCCGGGCGCTCAACAGCCGGACGCTGGAGCTGCAGCGCGCCCGCGAGGGCGAGGACCACGAGAACACCCTGGTGACGCTGGGCGCGGTCGCCGTCGACGCCCGCTACCAGGGCGACTTCGCACGATCGGTGGAACTGGAGAAGGACCGCTGGGCCCGGACCCTGCGGCTGTTCGGGGACGAGGACCCGTACACGATCGCCGCGGCGAACGACTACGGCGTGGCGCTGCGCGCGGCCGGGGACTACGCACACGCCCGGCAGGTGGACGAGGAGGCCCGGCGCACCGCCGGTCTGGTGCTCGGCGAGGAGGCCCTGCTCACCATCCTGGTGGAGGCCAACCTCACCATCGACGTCCGCGAGAGCGGGGACTACATGGCCGCCCGCGACATGCTGGAGCAGACCTGTGCCCGCGTCCGCCAGCTGCTCCCGCAGAACGCGCCCATCGGGGTCTACGCCCTGCGGAACCTCGCCGTGGCGCGCCGCAAGGCGGGCGACCACGAGGGCGCGCTGAAGCTCAGCCGGGAGGTGCTGGAGCGCTACCAGCTGCGCTACACCGAGCCCAACCTCCACATCACCACGACCGCCCTGAACCTGTCGATGGACCTGCGTCAGACCGCCGATCTGGAGGGGGCGCGGGAACTGGGCCGGAAGTGCCTGGAGGAGATGCGCGTCTCCCTGGGGGAACGGCATCCGGTGACCCTGAGCGCGGCGATCGACCTGGCGGTGACGCTGCGGCTGCTGGGCGAGACGGACCAGGCGCTCGCGCTGAACAAGGAGACGCTGCCGTTGCTGGTGGAGCGGGTGGGGGCCGCCCATCCGGTGGCGCTGGCCTGTGCCATCAACATGGCCAGCGACCACTACACGCTGGCGGACTACCAGGAGGCCCACGACCTGGACACCGAGGCCCTGGCGGCCTGCCGGTCCCGGCTGGGCGAGGACCACCCCACCACGCTGGCGTGCGCGGTCAACCTGTCGGGGGACCTGCGCGCGCTGGGTGAGGGCAGGCGGGCGGAGGAGCTGCACCAGGACGCGCTCGGCCGGATGCGCCGGGTGCTGACCGCCGGCCATCCGGCGACGGTCGCGGCGGCCCGGGGCATCCGGGCCGACTGCGACGTGGAGGCGATCGCCGTCTGACCCGCCGTCCCCGTCCCGGTGCCCGTTCCGGTGCCGTCCCGGTGCCCGTTCCCGTTCCGGTGCCCGTTCCCGTTCCGGTGCCCGTCCCGGTGCCGGTGCCCGTCCCGTCCCGGTGCCGGTCACCGGTCGGGCGGCCCGCGCCACGGGGCGCTCACCGGCCCGTACGCGCCCCGATCCACCGCGCCAGCGCCACCGGATCGGGACCCGTGTCCGGTGCGGTGCGCACTTCCCGGTGGACGGCCAGGACCAGCTCCGGATGGCTCAGCAGCGCCGTCCGTGCCGGGCCGCCGGGCAGGCTGAGCGCGAGCCCGGCCCATGCCGCGATGTCGTCGGGGTCCGCTGCCACCCGGCCGCGGTAGCGGCGCAGCGCGGCGGTGGTGTCACCGGCGGCCCAGTCGAGGTCGGCCCGGTCAGGGGCGGCCCGGTCAGGGGCGGCCCGGTCGAGAGCGGCCCGGTCGAGGTCAGCCCGGTCAAGAGCGGCCCGGTCAAGAGCGGCCCGGTCGAGGGCGTCGCCGCCGTCCGGCGAGCCCGCTCCCCCGCCCTCGCGCAGCCGGGCGAACCCCTCCGGGTCCCGGAACCGGAGGCGGGCGAGCGCGGGGCGCGTGAGCGCCTCGGTGCGGGTCGGCCGGACCGATGTCCCCGGCAGCTCCCGGGGCGGTTCGGACCGCTCCCGCCAGGCCCGCGCCCACTGGGCGAGCCGCCCGGGGTCCGGGCGCAGATGGCGCATGCGGTGCACCATCCGGTGGTCCTCGATCAGATCCGCCGCCAGGCGTCCCGGCACGGACGGTACGGGCGGTGCGAGCCACTGGGCCAGCCGCTCCTCCAGCCGGTGCAGGAACTCCTCGCCCATGGGCGTGAGTTCGGCGTGGTCCAGGAGTGTGCGCAGCCCCGAGGACGTCTGCGCCCGGCGCAGGGCGAACTCGAAGGCGGCGGTGTCCCTGGCGGGGCCGGAGCCGGCGCGCCGCAGCCGGTCCTGCCAGAATCCGGTGACGCCCGCGAAGGCGTACACCCCCTGGAAGAGCCCGCGCAGCGGTCGCGGGTCCAGCCGCCAGGGCGCGTAGTGGATCTCCTCCAGCCCCTGTTCGATGAGGGGTACCAGGTCCATCAGGGCGCTGAGCTTGATGTGCTGGGCCTCGTGCACCAGCGCGGCGGCCAGGGTCAGCGGGTCCGTGGCCCCGCCCAGCAGCACACATCCGTACGCCTCGGGCGAGGATGCGCTGAACGGCTCGGGCCAGGCGACATAGGGCACGGGCACGACGGAGGAGAGGCAGGCGCCGATGCCCCGTGGGTCCACCTCGCGCTGTTGGGCGACCAGCCGCCAGGCGCTGTCGAATCGTTCCTGCCAGCCCTGTCGCTCCTTGTCGGTGAGCCGCTGCGGACCTCGGATCCGGAGAAAGTCGCGATAGGGATCGATGTCATCGACATAGGGCGAGCAGACAATTCCCCGGTGTTCTCCGCGCAGTCGCCGCAGACCGTGCCAGCCCGGGGCCTCCTCGGCGAAGTCGGCGGGCAGCGTCACCGCATACGGGCCGGACACAACCGCCGCCTTCCGGTCGGTCATGACCACCTCCGCGACATCGGCCCGGTCCGGAATGCGGGCGAATCCCAGGGCCGGCAGTATCACCCCGCCATCGCGCACCGGAACCGCGCCGCAGAAGTCGATTCCGGCGAGAAGTGCGGCGGAGGCGGCCACGGCATGCAGATGACCCACCGCGCTCCACAGCGGTCCGTCCCCCGATTCCAGGCCCCGCAGCCTGCGCAGACAGCGGTTGAGCCACACGCCCACGGGAGGGTGCAGCAGCAGCCTGTCCACGGCGGCCGGGGAGCGGCGCTCGGCCCGGACCAGCAGGTGCCAGGCGTCCCGGGGCGGCGGGAGCGGGCCGGGCAGCGCGGGGTGCGCGGAGGCGATGTCCACCAGGGCGCGCAGCAGCAGCATGGCCCGGCTGCGCTGCCCCGACCTCAGCTCGGCCACGGCCGCCGGGCCGCCGGAACTCCGCGCCAACTCGGCGAAAACCCTTGCCGGTAAACGATGGTTGCGGCCCCGTGTGGCGGAGGACGCCATGGCCGCCTAACTCGCACAGCCGACGTTCGTCGCCGACGAGTTACTGATCGTCGGAGGGGACTGGACGACGTCGAGCAGCCGCTCCGTCACCGGAGAAAGCCCCTCGTGCCGCTCGAGGTCCTCGAGTGTCGCCCCCGAAAGGTCCAGCAGCTCCGTCTCGACCTCGGTCGCGACTCGCTCCATGACACCGTCCCCCTCCGGACGCTCCCTACCGGCTCGTACGAGGCATCCCCATGGTGGCCCACCCCTCTTGATTGCGAAAGGGCGAACACGGCCAGTCGGCGCACGCTCTGTCAAGGTTTTCGGACACGTCCGCGCGCCCGGACCCGCCCTGATATGCCGGTGTCATCCGTCCGTTCCGGACCGCATCGCCTCGACCTCGAAGACACCTCCGCACACCCGGAACGAGCGCGCCGAGACCTTCATCGCGTCAAAGGAATCCGGCGGATAAACCCGGATCCACCGCGCGGTGCGCCGGCACGGGGTGTCGGTCGTGCCCTCGTTGAGCGTGTGCAGGCTGGTGGAGGCGCTGCCGCCGGGCGGCAGCGAGACCGTGGGGCGCGTGGTGCCGCGCCGGGTGGCGGGGGCACCGATCGGCGAGCCCGCGGAATCGACCAGCGAGACACCGGGGTATCCGGTGAGGGTGCAGGTCGTGGTGCCCTTGTTGGTGAACACCAGGGGCAGGTACACATTCCCGGCGCCTATGTCCATCCGGCCGGCCGAGAGCGTCAACCGCGCTGCGGAGCAGATGCGGCGCACCCCGGCCGCCGCGGCGGGCCGCGAGGAGGGCGCGTGCGAGGGCGCGGGCGAGGACGAGGAACGCGCCGAGGGCGGAGCGGACTGTGCGGTGCCCGAGGCGGGGCGCTCGCTCCGCGGGGTCCGGCTCCCGGAGGGGGCGGCCGAGGCGGAGGAGGGTGGCGCGGCGGAGGAGATGGAGGGGACGGACGAGGCGTGCCGCGCGGAGTCCCCGTCCCCGGTGTCGCCGCCGCACGCGGTGGCCGTGGCCAGCACGCCCATCAGCAGCGCGGATAACAGCGGTGGCCGGAGCGAGCGGGGCCGCGAGGCCGTCGTGTGCCGCGGAGCCGGACCGTTCCGTTGAGTCATGAGCGACCTCCCGAGGTCAGCCGTCTGCCGGGGTCTACCGGCCGCGGGGCCGAGTGCCCCGGCGCCTCCCGTGCATGCCCCCTCGGTCTGCCTTCCCCGCGCGAACGCCCTTATGTGCCAGGGCACAGGGATCGGGCCATCGGATCGCCGGTCCCCGCGACGCGGCAGGGCGGCCGGGAGCGGCTGCACGAGCGCAACCACCGGGTCGTCGGCGCCGAACCGGATCCGGTCCGCCCCGGCCGGCGGCTCACCGTCGGCGTCCGCTGAACACGAGCGCGTCCCCTCAACACGAGCGCGTGTCCCCTCAACACGAGCGCGTCCCCTCAACACGAGCGCGTGTCCCCTCAGTACGAGCGCGTCCGCTCAACACGAGCACGTCCGCTCAACACGAGCGCGTCCGCTGAAGGCGAGCGCCGGCGGGCGCCCGGGCGCGATCGACAGGACGTCCGGCCGCGGTGGGCCGCCGCGGCGGACGTTCCTTCGCCGCAACGGATCTCAGATCACCAAATGTGCCTTGGAGTGGGTGACTTCCTCGATGTCGCCACCGGCCTTGCCGATCAGCCGGTGGGCCAGGTTGGTCAGCGCCCGCGCCGCCGCGATCTCCTCGCCGACCCTCGGCTGTGCCGGGTCATCGGGGTTCCGGTTGGCGCGGCCCTGAGCCAGCATCTCCGTACCGTCGTGCATCCTCAGCCGGACGACCGCTTCGGTCAGCGGGCCGATCTCACGGAACTCCATCTGAATGTCGCATCCCACGATCGTCTCCATCGCGATCACCTCCTGCGTTACCTTCCAGGATGCGCCTCACCCGTCTCTCCGGTCGACCGGGACAGCAACTCCACGACCTCGGCGTCGGTCGTCTGGGAGAAGTCCCGGTACCACTCCCCCACCGCCGCGAAGTCCGAGGGCGTGGAGAGGGCCACCACCTCGTCCGCGTCCGCTCTCAGCGCCGCGACCGCGTCCGGCGGCGCCACCGGGACGGCCAGGACCACCCGCGCGGCTCCCTGGGCGCGGGCGACCCGGCAGGCGGCCTGGGCCGTGGCGCCGGTCGCGATGCCGTCGTCCACGATGATCACCGTCCGGCCCTCGACCGGGACCCGCGAGCGGCCCTGGCGGAACCGGCGCGCCTTGCGGGCCAGCTCCTCCTGCTCGGTCCGCTCCACCTCCGCGAGGTCCTCCTGGTCGGCCCGGCTCATCCGGACGATCGCCTGGTGGACGACCCGCACCCCGCCCTCGCCGATCGCGCCGAACCCCAGCTCGCGGTGGTAGGGGACGCCGAGCTTACGGACGATGATCACATCCAGCGGGGCCCGGAGCACCCGGGCCACCTCGAAGGCCACCGGCACCCCGCCCCGCGGCAGTCCGAGCACGACCGGTTTCTCATCGCCCAGGGGCCGCAGCGCCTCGCCGAGGCGCCGCCCGGCGTCCACCCGGTCGGTGAAGATCATGTCTCACCCCCGGCTCCTTGGGACTCCTCTACGAATCAACCCGACGATCCCCGCGTCCGCAAACCGGCGGCCCCGGCCGGCCGCCGGGACGCGCGAACCGCACGGGCTCCGGCACCCTGGAGGTATGGAGAACACCACCGGCCCGGGCGAGTCCGGATACCCCGTCTTCGTCGAGTCATTCGACGCCGACAGCCGCTATCGGCGGGTGCGGCTGCGCGGCCTGGGCTGCGAACCGCTCGAACGGGAGGAGTTCGAACCGCGCGTCCGGCAGGTCTTCCCCGACATCGATCTCGACGACCCGGACCAGGTCCACTGGGAGGACCGGCCCGGACAGTGGCCGCCCTGGCATCCGGGCGAGGCATGACCGTCCTGGTCGGCACCTCGGGGTGGCAGTACCGGGACTGGCGCGGCGGACTCTATCCCGAGGGCTGTCCGCAGCGGCTGTGGCTGGAGGAGTACAGCCGCGCCTTCGCCACGGTGGAGAGCAACAACGCCTTCTACCGGCTGCCCTCCTACGACCAGTTCGCCACCTGGCGGGCGCGGGTCCCCGAGGGCTTCGTGATGGCGCTCAAGGCGAGCCGTTACCTCACCCACATCAAGCGGCTGCGCGATCCGGACGAGCCGGTGGAGCGGCTGCTGTCCCACGCGGCCGGGCTCGGCGACCGGCTGGGCCCGGTGCTGCTCCAGCTGCCGCCCACCCTGCGGGCCGACGGCGGACTGCTGGACCGCTGTCTGGGCTGCTTCCCCGCCGGGACGCGGGTGGCGGTCGAACCGCGGCACACCTCCTGGTGGACCGGGGAGATCCGCGCGGTGCTGGAGCGCCACGCGGCCGCGCTGTGCTGGGCCGACGCCGGTTCCCGCCCGGTCACCCCGCTGTGGCGGACCACCGGGTGGGGGTATCTGCGCTTCCACGGCGGCCGCGCCGAGCCGGCCCCGCGCTACGGGCGGCGGGCGCTGGCCACCTGGGCGGACCGGGTCGAGATCACCTGGCCGGCCGACGCGGAGGTCTACGCCTACTTCAACAACGACACGGGCGGGGCGGCGGTGCGGGACGCGGCCGTCTTCGCCGCCGCCCTCGCCCGGCTCGGCCGCCCGGTCAGCCGCACCCCCTCGCCGTAGCCGCGGTGCCCGCCGGCCCGTCGCGGGGCGGCGGGCGCCGGGCTCATTCCTTCACCGCCCCGCCCAGCATGCCCTCGATGAACCGGCGCTGCAGCGCCACGTAGACCACGACCACCGGCAGCGCGATGAGCACCGAGGCCGCCGCGAGCAGCACCGCGTCGGAGCTGTGCTGGCCCTGGAAGAAGGCGAGGCCGAGCGGGACCGTGCGGTGGGCCTCGTCGCTGACCATCACCAGGGCCATCAGGAACTCGTTCCAGGTCCACATGAAGGTGATCACGACCATGGTGGAGATCGCCGGACGGCCCATCGGGACCAGGACCCGCCACAGCGTGGTCCAGGTGTTCGCCCCGTCGAGCCGGGCCGCCTCGATCACCGCCCGTGCGCTGCCGCGGAAGTACGTGCGCATCCAGAAGACCCCGAAGGCCAGGGACTGCGCGGTCTGCGGCAGGATCAACGCCCAGGAGGTGTCGGTGAGTTCGGCGTGGCGCAGATCGAAGTAGAGCGGGACGACCAGCGCCTCCTGGGGCAGCGTCAGCCCGATCACGAACAGGTAGAACAGCACCGTGGAGCCGGGGAACCGCATCACCCCGAAGGCATAGGCGGCGAGGACGGCCAGCACCGTGGTGGCGGCCACCACGACCGCCGTGACCAGGACCGAGTTCCCCAGATAGGTGCCGAAGTGGCCACGGCTCCAGGCATCGGTGAAGTTGTTCCAGTGCAGACCGCCGCTCGGCAGCGAGAAGCCGGTGTCCAGGGAGCTCTGCGAGCCGAAGGCCGTGGAGAGGACGCCGATCACGGGCGTGAGCGCGATGACGGTGAAGACGGCGAGGATGCCGTAGGTGACGTTGCGTTCCAGCCGTGTCGTCATGCCCGCCGCCCTTCCACGAGCCGGGAGACCGTGACGGTCAGGACGAAGATCAGGGCGGTGAGGGCCACGCCGACGGCGGCGGCCGAGCCGACCTGGTTGGTCTCGAAGGCCCGGTGGTAGACCTCGTAGGCGGGTACGGAGGTGGCGTTGCCGGGACCGCCGCTGGTGGTGATGTAGATCAGGTCGAAGTTGCGCAGCCCCGCCACGATGGTCAGCGTCAGCGCCACCGCGATCTGCGGCCGCAGGCCCGGCAGGGTGACGGCGAGGAACTCGCGCAGCGGCCCGGCGCCGTCCATCCGCGCCGCCTCGTACAGCTCACGCGGGATGCGCTGGGCCCCGGCGAGGAAGAGGACCATGCACAGCCCGGTGCCGACCCAGGTGCCGACGACGCCGACGGCGGGCAGCGCCCAGGTGTAGTCGCCGAGCCAGGGGCGGGCGAGGCCGCCGAGGCCGACCGCGCGGAGCGCGTCGTTGAGCAGCCCGTCGGGGGCCAGGATCGAGCGCCAGGCCACACCGACCACGATCAGCGCCAGGACCTGCGGCAGGAACAGGACCGTGCGGAAGAAGGTCATCCCCCGGACCCGGACCCGGGACATCACGGCGGCCAGCAGCAGCCCGATGGCCACCGGCAGCGCCGAGTAGAAGACGAGCAGCAGCAGCGCGTGGCGGAAGGGGGCGCGCAGGGCCGGATCGGCGAACAGCGCGCGGTAGTTGTCGAGCCCGGCGGGGGTGGCGACCGACAGCCCGTCCCAGTGCACGAAGGACAGCCACACCGACTGCCCGAACGGGTAGAGCAGGAAGACGGCGTACACGGCGAGGGCGGGCGCGATGTAGAGATAGCCGATGGCGCGCGGCTCACCGGGCGCCCGGCGGCGGTAGGCCCTGGTCAGGGCGGTGATCTTCATTCCGTCCCCGCCGACGTGTGCTGCTCGCGCCGCTTCTTCATGAAGGCCCCGTAGTCCTTCTGCAAGGTCGCGGCGAAGGCGTCCGGGGAGGTCTTGCCGCTGATCACGCCCTGGAGGGCGGCCGAGAGCGTGTCGTAGAAGCTGGGGGTGGAGTAGTCCAGGTACGGGACGAGTCCGTCGGCGGCGCTCAGCCGCTTCCAGCCGGCGACCATCTGGCCGTCGGCGGTGTCCGGGCTCACCCGGTCCGCGGCCCGCGCCGGTACGGCGGGCAGCACTCCGTGCCGGGTCATCACGTCCGCGGCGTGCGCGTCGGTGAGGAAGTCCAGATAGGCGGCGGCCACCTCCGGGTGGCGGGAGCGGGAGGTGATGGACCAGGCCAGCCCCTGGCCTCCGGTGGTGACGGGGGCCGCGCCGGCCTTGGCGGGCGGGGGCGGCATGATGCCGAGCTTGTCTCCCATCGGCTTCTTGAGGTCGGTCAGCTGCCAGGTGCCGGTCAGCAGGTACGCGCCGTCGCCGGAGGCGAACTGCTTGGCCGCGTCGTCGTAGCCGAGGCCGTTGGCGCCCCCGGGCAGATAGCCGCGCTTCGCCCAGTCGGCGAGGGTCGCCGCGGCGTTCTTGGTGGCGGCGTTGTCGAAGCCGTCGCCGCGGCCGAGGACGGTGTCGCGGGCACCGGCGGCGCCGAGCTGGTCCTGGAGCACCCCGAAGGTGTGGATGGCCGGGTACTTGTCGAGGTTGCCGAACTGGATCGGCAGCTCGCCGCGGTCCTTCAGCCGGGCCAGGCCGTCGGTGAACTCGCCCCAGGTCCGCGGGGGTTTCAGCCCGGCCTTCCGCAGCACGTCCTTGTTGTAGTAGAGGCCGATGTACTCGCCGGTCTGGGAGATGCCGTAGAGCCGCCCGCGGCCGAAGTCGCGGCCGTCGGCGGAGACCCGGTTGAGGCCCAGCAGGGTCGCGGGGTAGCGGGTGTTCCAGTCGTAGATCCCGGCGTAGTCGTCCAGCGGGGTGAGCAGCCCGGCCCGGACGAAGGCCACCATGTCCGGGTAGCCCTGGTTGGCCTGGATGACATCGGGCGGGTTGTTGCCGGAGACGGCCAGCTTCAGGGTGGTCTTCAGATCGGTGAAGCTCCGGGCCACCCGCTTGATCCGCACATTGGGGTACTTCTTCTCGAACTCCCGGTTCAGCTGCTGTATCTCACCGTTGGTCCCGCCGCGTATCTCCTGGTCCCATACGGTCAGCGTGACCTTTCCGGCCGTGGCGGGATCGGGTACGGCGGTGGCCACGCCGGTCCGGGCACCGGCGGCCCCCGAGCCGTCGGTGCCGGGGACACAGCCCGCGGCGAACAGGACGGCACCGAGGGCGAGCGCGGCCGGGACGGCTCTGCCGCGTGGCGGGCGCGCCCCGGTACGGGCGAATTCCATGGGGTTCTCCTCGATGCGGTGATCAGGGCCGTCAGGACCGTTGGGCGCTGTCGTGCACCCGGAAGCCGATGGTGGGCAGCGCCCGCAGCCGTGGGTGGTCGCGCACCCGGTCCGGGATCAGATCGCCCAGGAAGGCGTAGCGGCGGGCGAGTCCGGCCGCGTCCGCTCCGCCGTCGGCCGACCGCCGCGCACGGTTCCACCAGGCGGCCACCTCCGACCAGCCGGGCGCGGCCAGCGAGCCGCCGAAGTGCTGGACGGAGAGGGCGGCGGTGAGGTTGGCGAAGGCGAGCCGGTCGGCGAGCGGCCAGCCCGCGAGCGTTCCGGTCATGAAACCGGCGACGAAGACATCGCCCGCCCCGGTCGGATCCAGCGCGTCCACGGGCAGTCCGGGCACCTCGGCGCGCTCCCCGGTGAGCGAGTCGATGGCCACCGCGCCCTCTGCTCCCTTGGTGACGACGGCGATGGGCACCAGGTCGGCCAGGGCGCGCACCGCTCGCTCGGGGCTGTCGGTGCGGGTGTAGCGCTGGGCCTCGGCCGCGTTAGGCAGGAAGGCGTGGGCGTAGGGCAGATCGGGGAGCGCGGCGGGGTCCCAGCGGCCGGATTCGTCCCAGCCGACATCGGCGAAGATCTTGGCTCCCTGGGCGTGCGCCCGGCGCACCCAGTCCTCCTGGCGTCCGGGTTCGAAGGCGGTCACACAGGCGCGGGAGCGGGGCGGCGCGCCCTGGACGGCGGGCGGCGGGGCCGGGTGTTCATGGGTGACCATGGTGCGCTCGCCCTCGTACGCCATGGAGACGGTGACCGGGGAGTGCCAGCCGGCGACGCGCCGGGAGTGGGTGAGGTCCACGCCCTCGCCGAGGGCGAGGCTCTCCCAGCAGTAGTCGCCGTAGACATCGGTGCCGAAGGCGGCGGCGAGCGTGGTGTGCAGCCCCAGCCGGGCGAGGGCGGTGGCCATGTTGGCGATGCCGCCGGGGCTCGATCCCATGCCGCGCGCCCAGGACTCGGTGCCGCGGACGGGCGCGTGGTCGAGCCCGGTGAAGATGATGTCCAGGAACACGGTGCCGGTGAGGTAGACGTCGTGCTCGGGGTCCGCGGGGGCGCGCTGCGCCGCGAGCGGGTCGATCGGTTGGATCGGATCGGGTGTTCCGGCCGTGGTGCTCACCGACGTGCCTTTCCTTGTGCGGCATGGCCTGTTCGTAGCCCAGAACCCTTCTGACGGGGTGGCGTGAGCGACACCTTGCACCTCACCTGCGATGAATGCAAGAGGTCGATCACACTCGCGCAAACTCGCTCATCTGGAGTAGGTTGCCACCATGCTGCGAGAGACCCGGCACGAGAAACTGCTGAGCATCCTCGGCGAGGAGGGCGTGCTGCCCGTCGGGGAGATCGCCACCCGTCTGGGCGTCAGTGAGGCCACCGCCCGCCGGGACCTCACCGAGCTGGGCCGGGCGGGCCGGCTCACCCGGGTCTACGGCGGCGCGGTGGCCGCGCCCACCCAGGACGAGGAGCGTCCGTTCGGCGAGGTGGAGATCGACGATCTGGCCGACAAGGAGGCCGTCGCCCGTGCCGCCGCGGAGCTGGTCGCGGACGGCGATGTGCTGCTGCTGGACATCGGCACCACCACCCTCCAGCTCGCCAAGCTGCTGCGCGGCCGTCCGGTCACCGTGGTGACCAGCAATCTCGCGGTCTACGAGGAGCTGCGCGACGATCCGGCGGTGACCCTGATCCTGCTGGGCGGGCAGGTGCGCGCCAACTACCGCTCCGTGGTCGGCTTCCTCACCGAGTCCAACATCCGCCAGCTGCGGGTGGGCCGGCTCTTCCTCGGCGCCAGCGGGGTGCTCCCGGACGGCAGCGTGCTGGACAGCACCCATGTGGAGGTGCCCGTCAAACGGGCCATGCTCGGCGCGGCCCGGGAGGTGGTGCTGCTGGTCACGGCGGGGAAGTTCCCGGGTGACACCGGCCTGGCCCGGATCTGCGGACCGGAGCGGATCGACACCCTGATCACCAACAAGACATCCGACCCGGCGACGCTCGCCGTTTTCCGCGAGGCCGATGTGGAGGTAGTGACCGTATGAGGCTGACTGTGCTGGGTGGCGGCGGTTTCCGTATGCCCCTGGTGTACCGGGCCCTGCTCGACGACACCGGGGACGCGGCCGGACGCTGCACCGATCTGGTGCTGTACGACACCGACCGCGGCCGGCTGGACGCGATCCGCGCGGTCCTCGCCGAACAGGCCGAGGGCCGTCCCACCGCCCCCGCGGTCCGGGCCACCACCGATCTCGACGAGGCGCTGCGCGGCGCCGACTTCGTCTTCTCGGCCATCCGCGTCGGCGGTCTGGAGGGCCGGGCGAGGGACGAGCGGATCCCCCTCGGCGAGGGGGTGCTGGGACAGGAGACCGTCGGCGCGGGCGGGGTGCTCTACGGGCTGCGCACCCTGCCGGTGGCGCTGCAGATCGCCGAGCGGATCGCCGCCGTGGCCCCGGACGCCTGGGTCATCAACTTCACCAACCCGGCGGGCATGGTCACCGAGGCGATGCAGCGGGTGCTGGGCGACCGTGTGATCGGCATCTGCGACTCCCCGGTCGGACTGTGCCGCCGCGCCGCGCGGGCGCTCGGCGCCGACCCGGACCGGGCCGGCTACGACTATGTGGGGCTCAACCATCTGGGCTGGCTGCGCCGGGTGGTGGTGGACGGCCGGGACCGGCTGCCGGAACTGCTCGGCGACACCGCCGCCCTGGAGTCGTTCGAGGAGGGCAAGCTCTTCGGCGCCGAGTGGCTGCGGGCGCTGGGCGCGCTGCCCAACGAGTACCTGCACTACTACTACTTCAACCGGGAGGCGGTGGCCGCGATCCGCCAGGCCCCGGCCACCCGCGGGGAGTTCCTCCGCGACCAGCAGGCCCGGTTCTACCGGACGGCGGGCTCCGGCACCCCGGGAGCGCTCGGCGCGTGGGAGCGCACCCGGCTGGAGCGGGAGGCCACGTACATGGCCGAGAGCCGCGAGGCCACCGGCGGCTGGGAGCGCGACTCCTGCGATCTGGACGGCGGCGGCTACGACCGGATCGCGCTGGCCATCATGCGGGCCATCGCCCGCGACGAGCGCGCCACGCTGATCCTCAACGTGCGCAACCGTACCTCCGTCCCCGGTCTGGACGAGGACGCCGTGGTGGAGGTGCCCTGCCTGGTGGACGCGGGCGGGGCGCGACCGCTGGCGACCGGTGCGGTGGCGCCGGACCAGCTTGGCCTGATGTTGTCGCTCAAGGCCGTGGAGCGTTCGGCCATCGAGGCGGCCACGACCGAACCGGGCACCGATTCGGGCATCGCCCGCGGCGCGGCCCTGCGCGCCCTCGCTCTCCATCCGCTGGTTGATTCGGTGAAGGTCGCGGGCAGGATTCTGGATGCCGCCGGAGTACTCGCCCGTTAGCACATGTCCGTTCGGGCATTCCCCAGTATCTGAACACGCCCGGTCGGGCTCCGTTCACGCCCTCTTTCGGTAATCGGGCGAGAAACGGGCCCGCCGGGCGGAGAACCAGGCATCCGGGTTCCTCACCGTCCGTCGCCCCACCCCTTCCGAGCTGCTGAGATAACGGTTGTGAAACGGGCGCATACGGTCACGATCTCCTCAGCGTCAAGGCTGGCCACTCGTGTTGCGTGCTTGTAAAACTGCCACGCAAGCTCGAAAGACCAAGGCAGGAGGTGCGGCGTGGACGCGGAGGAACGCCGTCGGGAGATCCTCGACACGGCTCGCCGTGGCGGCGTCGTGGACGTCGGCAAACTCGCCGCCGACCTCGGGGTGTCCAAGGAGACGGTGCGCCGCGACCTGCGGGTGCTGGAGCAGCACGGACTGGTGCGGCGCACCCACGGCGGCGCCTACCCGGTGGAAAGCGCCGGTTTCGAGACCACCCTCGCCTTCCGCACCACCATGCACGTTCCGGAGAAGTCGCGGATCGCGACCGCGGCGGCCGATCTGCTGGGCGATGCCGAGACGGTCTTCATCGACGAGGGATTCACCCCCCAACTGATCGCGGAGGCCCTGCCCCGGGACCGGCCGCTCACCGTGATCACCGCTTCCCTCACGACCGCCACCGGCCTCGCCACCCGTGACAACACCACCGTGCTGCTCCTCGGCGGCCGGGTACGCGGGGGCACGATGGCCACCGTCGACCACTGGGCGACGCATATGCTTTCGGGCTTCGTCATCGACCTCGCGTTCATCGGTGCCAACGGCATCTCCCGCCAGTACGGCCTGACCACCCCGGATCCGGCGGTCAGCGAGGTCAAGGCCCAGGTGCTGCGGGTGTCCCGGCGGAAGATCTTCTCCGGGGTGCACACCAAGTTCGGGGCCGTCAGCTTCTGCCGGTTCGCGGATGTGTCGGACTTCGAGATGATCGTGACCGACACCGGTCTACCGCTGACCGAGGCCCATCGCTATTCGCTGCTGGGCCCGCAGATCGTCAGGGTCTGACGCCTTCCCCCTGTTTTTTACTTTCCCCACGTCCCTTCGATTGGACCCGTTATGCCAGTCCTGACTCTTCGTGCTGCCCGGATACCGGTAGTGGCCCTGACCGCGGGCGCGCTCCTGACCGGTTGCGCCGGTATGGGCGGCGGCAGCTCAGGCGACAAGACCATCAATGTGCTGATGGTGAACAACCCTCAGATGGTGGACCTGCAGAAGCTCACCAAGAAGTACTTCACCAAGGAAACGGGCATCACGGTCAGATTCACGATGATGCCGGAGAACGAGGTCCGCGACAAGATCAGCCAGGACTTCGCCAACCAGGCCCGCCAGTACGACGTGGCCACCATCAGCAACTTCGAGGTGCCCTTCTACGCGAAGAACGGCTGGCTGCTGCCGCTGGACGGCTACGCGGCCAAGGACAAGGCATTCGACCAGAAGGACGTCCTGCCCTCGATGCGGCAGTCGCTGACCGCGGAGGACGGCAAGCTCTACGCCGAGCCCTTCTACGGCGAGTCGTCGTTCCTGATGTACCGCAAGGACATCCTCGCCGAGAAGCACCTGAAGATGCCCGAGCGGCCCACCTGGCAGCAGGTCGCGGACATCGCGGCCAAGGTCGACGGCGCCCGCAAGGGGATGAACGGCATCTGTCTGCGCGGTCTGCCCGGCTGGGGCGAGTTGATGGCCCCGCTGACCACGGTGGTCAACACCTTCGGCGGGACGTGGTTCACCAAGGACTGGAAGGCGCGGCTGGACTCGCCCGAGTTCACCAAGGCGACCAAGTTCTACGTCGATCTGGTGCGCAAGCACGGTGAGGCGGGCGCGGCCCAGTCGGGCTTCGCCGAGTGCCTGAACAACCTCACCCAGGGCAAGAGCGCCATGTGGTACGACGCCACCTCGGCCGCCGGGTCGCTGGAGTCGCCCAAGTCCCCGGTCAAGGGCAAGATCGGCTACGTCCAGGCGCCGGTGGAGAAGACCGAGAGCTCCGGCTGGCTCTACACCTGGGCCTGGGGCGTCCAGAAGGCGTCGCGCCACCCCGACAACGCGTGGAAGTTCATCTCCTGGGCCTCCAGCAAGGAGTACGAGTCCCTGGTCGGCAAGACCTTCGGCTGGTCCAACGTGCCCGCGGGCAAGCGGTCGTCCACCTACTCCACCGCGGAGTACCGGAACACCGCCGGCAGCTTCTCCGAGGAGACCCGCAAGGCGATCCTCAGCGCGAAGCCGCGTGATCCGGGCGTGCAGCCGCGGCCGACGATCGGCATCCAGTTCGTCGACATCCCCGAATTCGCCGATCTGGGAACCAAGGTCGCCCAGGAGATCAGCGCCGCCATCGCCGGAAAGCAGTCCGTCGACGCGGCATTGAAGAAGTCGCAGCAGCTGGCCGAGAAGGTCGGCGAGGAGTACCGATGAGCCATCCGACGACGGCAGTACCCGTACGCGGCGAGCGGCCGCCGGCCGCGACTCCCGCCGCCCCCGCCCGCCCCAAGGCGCCGAGGAACCGGGCCCGGGAGTGGGCCACCCGGGCACCGCTGCTGCCCGCCCTGGTCTTCCTGATCGTGGTCACCCAGCTTCCGTTCGTGGCGACGCTGGTGATCTCGCTCTTCGACTGGAACTCGTTCCGGCCCGACCGCCGTGAGTTCGCGGGGCTGGAGAACTACAAGACGGTGCTGAGCGACCAGGCGCTGCGCGACTCCATCGTCACCACCGTGCTGCTGACCGCCTCCGTGGTGATCGTCAGCGTGGTGCTGGGGCTGCTGCTCGCGCTGCTGCTGGACCGCAAGTTCCGCGGCCGGGGTCTGGTGCGCACCATGCTCATCGCGCCGTTCCTGCTGGTGCCGGTGGCCTCGGCGCTGCTGTGGAAGCACGCGCTGTACAACCCCGAGTACGGCCTGTTCAACGGCGTGCTCAACTGGCTGGGCGGGCCCCAGCCGGAGTGGCTCACCGATATGCCGCTGATCGCGGTGGAGGCATCGCTGATCTGGCAGTGGACGCCGTTCATGATGCTCATCCTGCTGGCCGGGCTGCAGAGCCGCCCGCTGGAGACGATGGAGGCGGCCCGGCTGGACGGGGCGGGCAACTGGCAGATCTTCCGCTATCTGACGCTGCCGCATCTGCGCCGCTATCTGGAGCTGGGCACCCTGCTGGGGTCCATCTACATCGTGCAGAACTTCGACGCCGTCTTCACCATGACCCGGGGTGGGCTGGACACCGCCAACCTCCCCTACACCATCTACGAAACCTTCTACAACGCCCACGAGTACGGGCTGGCATCGGCCGCGGGTGTCGTGGTGGTGATCGGCACGATCATCATCGCCACCTTCGCGCTGCGCGTGGTGTCGTCCCTCTTCCGTGAGGAGGTGTCCCACGCATGACCGCCGTGAGCTCACCGGTGGCCATCACCACCGAGACGGATTCCGCCCGCCGGGCCAAGCGGCGCGGTGCCGCACTCGGCCTGCTGGCCTGGTTCGTCGGCATCCTGTTCGTGCTGCCGGTGCTGTGGATGCTGCTGACCTCGTTCCACTCCGAGGCCGACGCCGCCACCAACCCGCCGTCGCTGACCGCTTCGCTGACCCTCGACGGGTACAAGGAGTTCTTCGGCTCGGGCGGCGGGGCCAGCCCGTGGCCCTCGCTGCTCAACTCGCTGGGCACATCGGTCTTCTCCACCTGCTTCGTGCTGCTGCTGGCGCTTCCGGCGGCGTACGCGCTGTCGATCCGGCCGGTGCGCAAGTGGACCGATGTGATGTTCTTCTTCCTGTCCACCAAGATGCTGCCGGTGGTGGCCGGGCTGCTGCCGATCTTCCTGTTCGCCAAGGACATCGACTTCCTGGACAACGTCTGGCTGCTGGTCATCCTCTACACCTCGATGAACCTGCCGATCGCGGTGTGGATGATGCAGTCCTTCCTCGCCGACGTCCCGGTGTCGATCATCGAGGCGGCCCAGATGGACGGGGCCCGGCTGCCGACCATCCTGTGGCGGGTCGTGGCGCCGATCGCGGGTCCGGGCATCGCCGCCACCTCGCTGATCTGTTTCATCTTCAGCTGGAACGAGATGCTCTTCGCCCAGGTGCTCACCGGTGTCGTCGCCCAGACCGCCCCGGCGTTCCTGACCACCTTCGTCACCAGCCAGGGGCTGTTCCTGGCCAAGGTGTGCGCCGCGTCGATCGTCATTTCCCTGCCGGTGCTCGCCGCCGGTTTCGCCGCCCAGGACAAGCTGGTCCAGGGCCTGTCGCTAGGAGCAGTCAAATGAGGGCCGCCGTCATCGAAGCGCCCGGCAAGGTCACCGTCGCCACCGTCGCGGACCCCACCCCGGGGCCCCGCGAGGTCGTGGTGGACGTGGCGGCCTGCGGGCTGTGCGGCACCGACCTGCACATCCTGCAGGGGGAGTTCGCGCCCACACTGCCGATCGTCCCCGGACACGAGTTCGCCGGTGTGGTCGTGGGCATCGGCAGCGGGGTCACCGAGGTGGCCGTGGGCGACCGGGTCGCCGTGGACCCCTCCCTGCACTGTCACGAGTGCCGTTACTGCCGGATCGGCCGGGGCAACCTGTGCGACAACTGGAACGCGATCGGGGTCAGCGTCCCCGGCGGGGCCGCCGAGTTCGCGGTGGCCCCGGTGGCCAACTGCGTCAAGCTGCCCGAGCATGTGGACGTGGCCGACGCGCCCCTGATCGAGCCGCTGTCCTGCGCGGTGCGCGGCTATGACGTGCTCCACGGCAACCTGGGCGCCGAGGTGCTCATCTACGGCTCCGGCACGATGGGGCTGATGATGCTGGAGCTGGCCAAGCGGACCGGCGCCACCAGCGTGGACGTGCTCGATGTCAACGCCGAGCGGCTGGCCACCGCCACAACCCTCGGCTGCAGCCGGGCCGCCGCCTCGGCGGACGAGCTGGACCAGCCGCGCGGCTGGGACGTGGTCATCGACGCCACCGGCAACCAGGCCGCCATCCAGGACGGGCTGAGCCGGGTGGCCAAGGCCGGAACGTTCCTGCAGTTCGGTGTCTCGGACTACGCCACACGGGCCGTCATCGAGCCGTACAAGATCTACAACCAGGAGATCACCATCACCGGCTCGATGGCCGTGCTGCACAGCTACGAGCGTGCCGCCGGGCTGTTCGCGACCGGGGTGCTGGACCCGAAGATCTTCATCAGCCACCGGCTGCCGCTGGAGGAGTACCCCGCGGCGCTCGACCAGTTCAAGGCGGGAGTGGGCCGCAAGATCGTGGTCGTCCCGTAACCGTGCGTGGTTGACGGCCCAAGCCCGGGACACCAGGCTTGGGCCGTCAACGATCACGGTCGGCGAGAGGGCGGGCGGGACATGGGCACGGGCCACGCGGTGGTGGTGGGCGGGGGTTTGGCGGGCACGCTGGCGGCGGGCGCGCTCCTCGGCCACGTCGAGACGGTCACCCTCGTGGAGCGCGACCGCTACCCGGAGCGGCCCGCCTTCCGCAAGGGCGTGCCCCAGGGCCGTCATCTGCACGTCTTCCTCAGCGGCGGGCGGCGCGCCCTGGAGGAGCTGTTCCCCGGGCTGGGCGGCGAACTGGAGGCGGCGGGCGCACACCGCCTGGAACCGCCGCGCGATGTGCTCACCAAGTCCGCCAACGGCTGGCAGCGCCGCTTCCACGAGGGCAGACACACCACGACCAGCTGCACCCGGGCGCTGTTCGACGCCACCGTACGGGCACGGGTGCTGGCCGAGGCCGAGAGATCCGGGACCCGGGTGGAGGTGCTCCAGGCCACCGAGGCCATCGGGCTGCTCGGCGGCGCGGACCGGGTGACCGGCGTACGGGTGCGGGCGCGGGACGCCGGGCGCGCCGAGCGGGAGCTGCCCGCCGATCTGGTCGTCGACGCCTCGGGGCGCGGCTCGCGCGCTCCCCGGTGGCTGGCGGAACTGGGCGCCCCGGCACCGCGCGAGGAGGTCGTCGACGCCGGGATCGGCTACTGCACCCAGATGTTCCGGCCCGCCGAGCCGCTGGACGTGGTGATGGTCATCCAGCCGCGCCCGGACTGTCCGCGCGGGGCGGCGTGGTCCCCCGTCGAGGGCGGCAACTGGCTGCTGACGCTGTCGGGGGTGCGCGGTCAGCATCCGCCGACCGAGAGCACGGAGGTGCTCGGCTTCGTCAAGTCCCTGGGCGAGCCGGCGCTGTACGAACACCTGCGGAGCTGTGAGCCGGTCTCCCCCGCGTACGGGTTCCGGGACACCTCCAACCGCCGCCGCCACTACGACGCCCCGGGCGGGGTGCCCGAGGGGTTCCTCGCCGTCTCGGACGCCGCCTGCACGTTCAACCCGGTCTACGGTCAGGGCATGTCGGTGGCCGCCCTCAGCGGGCTGGCCCTGCGCCGCTGCCTGGACGACGGAGGTCTGCGGCCCGGTTTCGCGGCCGCCGCGCAGCGCGCCGTGGCCCGGGCGGGCGACACCGCCTGGCTGACCGCCGTGGGCGCGGACCGTCCGTACGCCACGGCCGAGGACGCCACACCCCCCGGGGCGGCCGAGCGGCTGCGGAGCTGGTACGTCGGGCGGCTGGCGGCCCGGGCGGCGATCGACCCGGTGGTCGGCGCGGCGTTCCGGGACGTCACGTATCTGGCCGCGCCCCCGTCCCGCCTGCTGTCCCCCGCCGTCGCCCTGCGGACGGTGCTGCTGCCGAAGGCCCGGGGCCTGACGGCCCCGCCCCTGCGCGGGGAGAGCTGACCGGGCGCTCCACCGGTTCTGCCCGGGGGGCTCCCCCGGGGCTCCCCCGGGCAGAACCGGGTCCCCGCCGGGGCTCCCCCGGGGGCTCCTCCGGGCCGAACCGGGTCCCCGCCGGGACCCCACCGGGCTGGCCCGGGGTGCCAAAGGGCTGACCCGGGGACCCCACCGTGCTGGCCCGGGATCCATCGGCACCCCATGGGCGGGCGAGCCCCCGCACCGCTGTCCCAAGGGCTCCGCCCGGCCCCCGCCAGGGGAGCCCCGGCCCCAGGACGCCGCGTCCGGGGCCCACGGGCATCCCCCGGCACCGGACCTGCGGACTCCCGGAGTGGGAAGCTGCCCCATCGACGGCCGGGCACGCCCAGCCCGGCCCGGCCCTCGGTCCGGCCGCGGTCGGCCGCCCTTCCTCGGTCCGGCCATGGCCGACCGCGCCTGGCAAGGGAAGCCGCGTCCCGCCCCAGACCCGCACGGGGCGGCTTCGGACAGGCCCGCAGAGCCCGGAAGCCCAACACCCCCACTCAGCCACACCCGTCGAGCACCCGGACGGGTGCTAGGGGAGTGGGGCGAGGCCGCCACGGTCAGCTCGGTCCGACCGTGGACCAGCCTCGGCCGGTCCCGCCTGGCCACGGAAGCCGCGCCCCCGGGCCGGGGCCAGAGCCGGGGCCGGGGCGGAGGGGCGCTCAGGCGGTCGCGTCGCGCAGGTGCGCCGCGGCCGCCTGCTCCAGGTGGACCAGGTCGCTGCTGACCGTGGCGAAGGTGAAGCCCTGGGCCAGGCGCCTGGCGGCCGTCGCCCCGTCGGGGCAGTGGATACCGGCGGCGATGCCCGCGGTCCGCGCCTCCTCGGCGACCTTCGCCAGCGCCGCGTCGAACTTCTCCGCGACCGAGGTATCGGTCGAGGTACGGCCGCCGAGCGCGATGATGAGATCGGAAGGGCCGATGTAGACGCCGTCGAGCCCGTCCGTGGCACAGATCTCCGCCGTGTTGGCCAGCGCCTGGGCGGTCTCGATCATCACGATGCAGGCAACCTGCTCGTTGGCGTCGGCCGGGGTGGGGCCGACCCGCAGCCCCGAGCGCATCGGGCCGTAGGAGCGCACCCCGGCCGGGGGGTAGCGGCAGTAGCCGACCGCCGCTGCCGCCTCCGCGGCGGAGTTGACCAGCGGAACGATGACCCCGCGGGCGCCCGCGTCGAGGGCCTGGCCGATCCAGAAGCCGTCGTTGGCCGGAACGCGCACCATACCGGCGGCGGTGCCACGGGCGTCGATGGCGGTCATCGCGCCGAGGGTGCCCTTGTAGTCGAGGAGACCGTGCTGGGCGTCGACGCAGACGTAGTCGTAGCCGAGCCCGGCCAGGCGCTCGGTGCCGACGGGGTTGTCCAGGACGACCCAGTAGCCGATGATCCGCTGGCGTGCGCGCAGCCGGGCCGCGAAGTCGGCGGGGGAAGTGTTCATGCTGTCAGCTTCTCTCCTTCTGTTCCGGGAGTTCGTGCGGGGGTGGGCTGGGTGGGCTGTGGCACGCCCGGCGTTGACACCGCGGCGTTGACACCACGGCGTTCACACCACCGCGTTCACGGCGGCGGAGAGGATCATTCCGGGGCCCAGCCGGCGCACCGTGCCGCGTAGATCGCGCGGCGGCTCCTTGATGTCGCTCGTCCGCAGCGCGTACGGATCGTCGGAAGGAGCCTCGCCCCCCCGTTCCGACCTGCGTCGGCACACTCTCTGCCGTCATACGACCCTCCCCGCTCCATGCGCGTTGTGAGCGGAACGCTCGCACGATTGCGCGTAACGCGCAAGAGTCGCGCAGTGTCCACGATGAAACAGCGCGGAATGCGCAGACTGATAGTGTTGCTCAGGGCTGCGCAGAGTCGCGCAGGGTTACGGAAGGATGGGGGCCGCCATGACTCAGGAGGCCGGGGCGGAGGAGCGCAGGCGGCTGCGCGCCGGGGACCGCCGGGAGCTGATCGCCCGGATGATCCAGACCGACGGCACGGTCGTCGTCGAGGAGCTGGCGCGCTCGCTGGAGGTGACCCCCTCCACCATCCGCCGGGATCTCGCGCTCCTCACCGAACAGGGCACCATCGCCCGCACCTACGGCGGCGCGATGAGCGCCGGTCACACCGCCGAGCCCACCCTCGGGCAGCGCAGCGGGCTCGCGGTCGCGGAGAAGGACCGCATCGGGCGCTGGGCGGCCGCGCGGATCGGGCCGGGCGACACCGTCATCCTGGACGCCGGTACCACCACCGGACGGCTCGCCCACCATCTGCGCGCCCGCACCGACCTGACCGTGATCACCAGCGGGCTCACCGCGCTGCGTGAACTGGCCGAGGCGGACGGCGTCGAGCTGATCACCCTCGCCGGGACACTGCGCCATGTCAGCCAGGGCTTCGTCGGGCCGCTCGCCGAGCTGACCCTGTCCCGGCTGACCGCCGACAAGGTCTTCCTGGGTGCCGACGGGCTGGACGCGCAGCTGGGCATCTGCGAGGCGAGCCTGCAGCAGACCTCGCTCAAGGAGATGATGGCCGAACGCGGCAAGGAGCTGTACGTCCTCGCCGACAGCAGCAAGCTGGGCCAGTCCCCGTTCACCGCCTGGGCCCCGCTGGACCGGGCGTGGACGCTGGTCACCGACAGCGGCGCCACCGATGGCCAGCTCGCCCCGTTCCGCGCGCTGCCCGACACCGAGGTCATCACCGTCTGAAGAGGCGCGGAGCCCCCTGTAGAGGCCGCGGAGCCCTCACCGCCGGGGGCGGACGCGCCGTTCGAGGCGGACTCGGGGCGGGCCAGCGGGCCCGGTGAGCGATCCTGCCGCCGGTCGAGGTTCCTGCCGCCGGTCGAGGCCGCGGCCACCGGTCGAGACCACGGCCGCCGGTGCGGGCCGGGAACCTGGCTCCCGGCCCGCCCGGGTCAGTCCTGGTACGTGCGCGGTGCGGCCGTCGCGCCCACGAGGCCGAAGCTGCCCTCGGCCTCGGCCTTCTCGGCGGCGTTCGGGTAGGGGTTGGTGCAGGAGGTCCCGGCGCTGGCGCCGGACATCAGGCTCGAACACGGCCCCGGCTTCCTGTCCGGCAGACCGAGGATGTGGCCCAGCTCGTGCGAGGAGATCCGCACGGTGTTGTGGCCCTCGTCGACGGCCTGGCGGCCGAAGTAGATCGTGCCGCTGCCCAGCCCGGTGGACAGGGTCCGGGGCCAGCCGTTGTCCGCGATGATGCGGACGTTGGCCCGCTGCCCGGACGCGGCGGGCTGGAGCTTGACGTTGACCACGCTCTCGTTCCAGATCGCCGCGCCCTTGGCCACGGCGTCCTTGAACTCGGCGGCCCCGCCGGCGTCGTACGTCACGACCCGCGCAGCAGCGGTGCGCTCCGCCGGGGCGGCGGAGGCGGGAGCGGCCACGGCCTGTCCGGCCGTCAGGGCGAGCACCGCCGTCACCGCGGCGGGTAAGGCGCGGACGATCTTGCTGGATCTCACGATCAGCCTCCTCGTGGGGGAAGGATGGACAGTGCGAGCGGGCATGAGCATGGCACGCGCCCGGCGCATCGGCCACTGTGTCCGCACACCTTGCCGCATCCGGCCGGTTGTCCACAGCCGGGCGGCACGCGCACCGCCCGGCCCCCTAGAATCGCCGGATGGCTCTCCCCGACACCGGCCCCGACAGGAGCGACGCGCTCAGTGTGGATACGAGCGACACGCTCGGCGTTGACACGAGCGACACGCTCAGTGCCGATGCGAGCGACGCGCTCAGTGGTGACGCGACCGGCACGCGCAGCCTCGATGCGAGCGACACGCTCAGTGGTGACGCGACCGACACCGGCCCCGACAGGAGCGACGCGCTCAGTGGTGACGCGAGCGACGCGCTCGGCGTGCTCCACCGCGTCTTCGGCTACGACTCGTTCCGGGGAGGTCAGCAGGAGATCATCGACCATGTCGTGGCCGGTGGCGACGCGCTCGTCCTCATGCCGACCGGCGGCGGCAAATCGCTGTGCTACCAGATCCCGGCGCTGGTGCGGAAGGGTGTCGGCGTCGTCATCTCGCCCCTGATCGCGCTGATGCAGGACCAGGTCGACGCCCTGCGGAACCTCGGGGTCCGGGCCGGGTTCCTGAACTCCACCCAGGACCTGGACGAGCGGCGGCTGGTGGAGGCCGAGTTCCTCGCGGGCGAGCTCGACCTGCTCTATCTGGCGCCGGAGCGGCTGCGGGTGGAGTCCACGCTGCGGCTGCTGGAGCGGGGCACCGTCTCGCTGTTCGCCATCGACGAGGCGCACTGCGTGGCGCAGTGGGGGCATGACTTCCGGCCCGACTACCTGGCCGTGTCCGAGCTGCACGAGCGCTGGCCCACGGTGCCGCGGATCGCCCTGACCGCGACCGCCACCGAGGCCACCCACGCCGAGATCGCCTCCCGGCTGAAGCTCCAGGACGCCCTGCACTTCGTGGCCAGCTTCGATCGCCCGAACATCCAGTACCGGATCGTGCCCAAGAACGAGCCGAAGAAGCAGCTGCTGGAGCTGGTGCGCACCGAGCACCCGGGCGAGGCGGGCATCGTCTACTGCCTGTCCCGCTCGTCGGTGGAGAAGACGGCCGAGTTCCTGGTCTCCCAGGGCATCGACGCGCTGCCGTACCACGCCGGGCTGGACGCGCGGACCCGCGCCGAGCACCAGGCGCGCTTCCTGCGGGAGGAGGGTCTGGTCGTGGTGGCCACGATCGCGTTCGGCATGGGCATCGACAAGCCCGATGTGCGGTTCGTGGCCCATCTGGACCTGCCCAAGTCCGTGGAGGGCTATTACCAGGAGACGGGCCGGGCCGGGCGTGACGGTCTGCCCTCCACCGCATGGCTGGCGTACGGGCTCCAGGACGTCGTCCAGCAGCGGAAGATGATCGACACCTCCGAGGGCGACGACGCCCACCGGCGCCGCCTCGGCGCCCAGCTGGACGCGATGCTGGCGCTGTGCGAGACGGTCGAGTGCCGCCGGGTGCGGCTGCTGGCCTACTTCGGCCAGGAGTCCACCCCGTGCGGCAACTGCGACACCTGCCTCACGCCCCCGGAGTCCTGGGACGGCACCATCGCCGCGCAGAAGCTGCTGTCCACGGTGGTGCGGCTCAAACGGGAGCGCAACCAGAAGTTCGGCGCGGGGCAGATCATCGACATCCTGCTCGGCAAGAAGACGGCCAAGGTCATCCAGTTCGACCATGACGCGCTCTCGGTGTTCGGCATCGGCACCGAGCTGCGCGAGGCCGAATGGCGCGGTGTGGTGCGGCAGTTGCTGGCGCAGGGGCTGATCGGCGTCGAGGGCGACTACGGCACGCTGGTGCTCACCGAGGCGAGCGCCGAGGTGCTGAACCGGCGGCGCGAGGTCAGGCTGCGGCGCGAGCCGGAGAAGCCGTCGCGTGCCGGGAAGGGGAAGCCGGAGGCTTCGGGCAAGGCCCGGAAGGCTCCGGTGGATCTGCCGGAGGAGGCCGTCCCGGTCTTCGAGCGGCTGCGCGCCTGGCGGGCGGCGACCGCGAAGGAGCAGGGGGTCCCCGCCTATGTGGTCTTCCATGACGCCACCCTGCGCGAGATCGCGACCCGCGCCCCGGCCACGCTCGAGGAGCTCGGCACGGTGAGCGGGGTGGGCGAGAACAAGCTGGCGAAGTACGGCCAGGGCATTCTGGACACCCTGGCCTCCTGACGGGCGGCCCAGGGTTCCGCTCCCGGTGTGCCGGGAGCGGAACCGTCGGACGTGTGCGGCTACAGCTCCTTGATGCGGATGTCGCGGAAGGAGACCACATCACCGGTGCTGTGGGTCTGCAGACCGATGTATCCGGAGGCGTACCGGCGGCCGTCCGTGCCGGGGTCGCCGGCGCGCGGCGGGGTGAACTCCTGGCCGCCGGTGTTCTCGAACTCGTTGATCAGCACACCGTTGCGGTAGATCGAGTAGTGCTGACCGACCACCCGGATCTCGTAGTCGTTCCAGCTGCCCTTGGGGGTGACCCCGGCGCCGCCGAGCCCGACCCGGTCGAAACCGTAGATCGAGCCGGTCTTGTACATGTCGCCATCGGGACGGTCGAGGATCTGCACCTCGTGCCCGTAGGTGATGGCCACCCACTCCGGACGGGGCTCCTCGGGGTGGTCGTGGACGTAGGGGAAGCGCACGAAGACACCGCTGTTGGCGTTGCCCGTACCGGGTGCGTCATCGCGGAACTGGAGCTTCAGCGAGAAGTCGTCGTACGTCCGCTGCGGGAACCACAGCATGCCCATGCCCTCGACCGTGGAGCTGCTGGTGATGGTCCCGTCGTCGTTGAGGCCGAAGGCCCCGCCGCCCACGTGCTGCCATCGGTTGAACGACTTCTCGGTGCCGTCGAACAGCGGGCGGTATCCCTCGTCCTGACCGGGCTTGCCGATGCCGGACTGCTCGGCCGCCTTGTTGATCAGCCGGTATTCGCGCTGGTCGATGACGCCGTCGGCGAGCAGCTTGTCGGTGACGGCGGTGACGTGCTTGCGGAAGAGGGCGTGGGAGGACCAGTCCTTCTCGTCCTCGATCAGCTCGTTGATGGTGCAGCGGCTACGGGTGATGCGGTTGGGGACACCGGTGTCCACCGTGCCGACGATCACGGTGAGCCGCTCGTCCCACTCCGGGCACGCGGGTGCGGGCACTCCGCCGCCCTCGGCCACGGTGAACGCGATCTGCTGGGCCTGCGAGGTGTTGCCGGCCTTGTCGGTGGCGCGGTACGCCACGGTGTGGCGGCCCACCCGGTCCACCACCACGGGGCTGGTGTAGGTCAGATACGGCCCGCTGTCCAGGGAGTACTCGGTCCGCGCCACCCCGGAGTCGTCGTCCGCGGCGGTGAGGGTGACCTTGGCGCTGCCCACATAGGCGCCGTCGGAGTTCTTCGTGCCGTCGACCTTGGCGGAGGTCACCGGGGGCAGGGTGTCCTCGGCGGGCGGCGCCACCACGCGGAAGTCCACCGACTTCACCCCCGACACGTTCCCCGCCCTGTCCGCCGCGCGGTAGCGCACCGTGTGGGCGCCGGTGTCATGGACCATCACCGGCCCGGTGTACGGCTGGAACTCCCCCTGGCCCAGGGCGTAGTCGATCCGGTTGACGCCGGATCCGGTGTCGGAGGCGGTGATGGTCACGGTGGCCATGCCGATGTACGCGCCGGACGGGTCCCGCTCACCGGAGACGGTGGCGGAGGTCTCCGGCGGTGTGGTGTCATCCGTCGGCGGCGCCACCACCCGGAAGTCCACCGACTTCACCTCGGACACGTTCCCCGCCTTGTCCACGGCCCGGTAGCGCACGGTGTGGCTGCCGACCTGGTGGACCATCACCGGGGCGGTGTACGTCTGGAACGCCCCGTCCCCTTCCGCGAACTCGATCCGGTCCACACCCGAGCCCTCGTCGGTGGCGGACACGGCGACGGTGGCCATGCCGATGTACGCGCCGTCCGCGTCCCGTTCGCCCTCGACCTTCGCCGAGACCTCGGGCGCGGTGGTGTCCTCGCCCCCGCCGCCGTCGGTGACCACCAGGATGCCCTGCATCTGGCCGTGGCCGGGGATGGTGCAGTGGTAGCGGTAGCGGCCGGGGCTGAGGGTGACCTCGGCGGTGTGCTTGCCGCCGCTGTCGTCAGAGGGGTTGGCGAGGATGTTCAGCGGGACGTCGTTGTTGTACTCCGGGTCGGAGACGTCGAAGGTCAGGGTGTGCGGCATCCCCATGGTGTTGCCGGTGGCCGCGCTGTTCTCGAAGACGATGGTGGCCTTGCCGGCGACCGCGGTGGTGGGCGCCGAGGTGTACGTGGTGATGTCGTCACCCGCGGTCCAGGTGAGGACCTGCTGCGCGGCCTGTCGGCCGTGGTCCCTGCCGTAGGCCGCCGTCGCCGCCGCCGAGCTCAGTCCGAGGACCATGAGCAGGGCGGCGAGGAGCGCCGTCCAGGGTCTGATGGGTTTGGGGCGCCTGCGTTTCACGGTCACTCCGCCTTCCTGGCCAGGTCCCGGGCGAGCGGAGTGGGCTCGCCACCGGTGTAGGTGATGTGCCACAGCGCCGACTTGGCGTCGGAGGTGAAGAAGCCGCGCCCGTAGTCGAGGACGTAGAGCGAGCCGTCCGGGGCGAACTTCCAGTCCATGAGGTTGCGGATGCCGTCGGCGCCCACCGGGACGATCTTCCGCAGGGATTCGGCGTGCACCGGCAGCCCGCCCTTGCCGACGGTCTTCGGGTCGGTCACCACCGCGTGGCGCGGCTGGTCGCCGTCGTAGAAGTCGCCGACGAACCACTTGCCGTCCCAGTAGGCGGGCCATCGGGTGGTCGAGTCGCTGTCGGCGTCGTAGCGGTAGACCGGGCCGTTCATGGTGGCCTGCCCGCCGCCCTTGAGCCACGGCAGCAGGAACTTCGCCTCCGACTCCCGGTAGCTGGGGACGCCGTTGGCGTCCCGCGGGTAGTCGGGGCCGCCGCCCTGGGGCGAGTACCAGATGGTGTTCGCGGTGACGGGCGGCAGGTTCACCAGTCCGTCGTTGTTGGGCGACTCGTTCTTGGGGTGATCGCAGTCGTACCAGCCCTGGGGCTTACTGGGATCGGGCAGAGCGCGGTCCCGGTACGGCTGCTTGTTGCCCATGCAGAACGGCCAGCCGTGGTTCCCCGCCTTGGTGATGGCGGCGAAGGTGTCGTACTTGGCCGGGCCCCAGGTGGTGCTGGGCTCGCCGGCGTCGGGGCCGACCCAGCCCGCGTAGAGGATGTCGGTCTTCTGGTCCACGAAGATCCGGGCCGGGTTGCGCACCCCCATGACGTAGATCTCGCCACGGGTCTTGCCACTGCCCTCGTCGGGCTCGTTTCCGGTGAAGAGATTGCCCTCGGGGAGGGTGTAAGTGCCGTCGTCCTCGGGGTGGATCCGCAGGATCTTGCCGTTGAGGTTGTGGGTGTTGCCCGCGGTGCGGCGGGCGTCGGCGAAGGAGACGCCCTTGTAGTTCGGCTGCGGGTTGTTGCCCGAGTAGCCGTCGCTGAACTGGGAGGAGTTGTTGTCCCCGGTGGCGATGTAGAGGTTGCCCCTGGAGTCCCAGGACATCCCGCCGCCCGCGTGGCAGCAGCTGTGGATCTGGACCGGCCAGGAGAGCAGGACCTTCTCCGAGCCCAGGTCCAGCTTGTTGGTCTTCGAGTCCAGGGTGAAGCGGGAGACGCGGCGCTCGGCCATCCGGGTGTCCCGGTTGATCCGGGAGTGCGGGGTGTAGTGGAGGTAGACCCAGCCGTTGCTGAGGAAGTCCGGGTCCAGCTCGATGCCGAGCAGCCCCTCCTCGTTCTTGACCAGTTCGTCGCCGCCGCCCTTGTTGCCGAAGACGGTCAGGGCGCCCGCGAGCGTCACCTTCCCGGTGGCCGGGTCGTAGACGTGGATCTGCCCCTGGCCCTTGCCGATCTCCGGGTCGTTCCAGTCGGTGACCACCGGAGCGCTGTTGTCACCGCCGCCCCGGCCGATGTAGAACACCCGGCCGTCCTTGGCCACGACGAGGCCGTGCGGTTCGCCGATCTGGTCCGACTGGCCCGGCTGGTTGGGCTTGGTCACTCGCTCGGCCTTGTAGTTCGCGGAGATGGTGGCCTTGCAGTCGGCGCGGGAGAGACGGGTGGTCCACAGCAGCGCGCCCCGCAGATGCGTGCGGAAGTCGGCCTCCTGGAAACCGGAGACCGTACCGCCCATTCCGGTGTAGAAGGAACGGCCGCCGTCGTAGTCACGGCACCAGGAGATCGGGTGGTCCCAGCCGACCGCGCCGGCGCCCGGCTGGTAGCTGGACTCCCGCACCCGGGCCACGGTGTGCACCGTGCCGGAGGGGTTGGTCCGCCAGTTGAGCCAGGTGTCCGTGCGCTTCCACTCCAGCGGCAGATCCTTGGTGGCCGGGTGGACCCGGTCGCCGACCTCCACCACGGCCCGCTGGGCGGTGCCCGGGTTCGTGGCGGCGGGGCGGGCTCCGATCAGCCCGGTGAACCAGTCGGAGTAGGGCTCGTTGCGGGCCGCGTCATGGATGCCGAGGAAGCCGCCGCCCGCCTCCATGTACGCCTCGAGCCCGGCTTCCTGCTCGGGGTCGAGCACGTCCCCGGCGCCGGTCAGGAAGACCACGGTGTTGTACCTGCCGAGCCGGGGCCGGGTGAAGACCGAGGCGTCGGCGGTGGCGTCAACGGTGAACCGGGTGGCCGCCGGGCCCTGATTGCCGATCTTCTCGATGGCCTCGATCCCCGCGTTCACCGTGGCCGGCTCGTCCCCCGCCGAGCCGTGGAAGACCAGTACCCGGACGTTGTCCCCGCCGGGCGGGGACGGCAGCGTGAGTGGCGCACGATCCTCGGGCCGGGCGCTGGCGGGGCTCCCGCCCAGCAGGGTCGCGGTGAGGGCGCCGAAGAGCAGTGCCGCCACCCCCGCGCGTCTCCTTCGCGACCGACTGACGGTCAGCCCTCTTCCTTTCGAGGGCATTTGGTACGGTATGTCCCGCATTGGTCACCCATCCCTCTCACGTACCGGAAACTCCGCTGAAGGAAGCTAGACGGCTTTTCGCAACCCGCCAATAGCTATGACCGCAACTCAACGAACTTTGTCCTGAGTGTGGATGAACGAGGATCCCCGGGCTACCGTGAAAGCACCCCCGGGGCAGCTGCGCATCGTCAACGGCAGGGGATCCACGGCGATTTGGGAGAACGATGAGCGACGCACCCGGTATCACCTCCAGACGCGGTCTCAGCAGACGGCTCTTCACCGGCGGCGCGGCCGCCGCGGCCGTCGGACCGCTGGCCCTCTCCTCCCCCGCCGCCGCGAAGGCGCCGGCGGCTGCGGCGGCCCGGTCCGCCGAGGTCCGAACGGCGGCCGCGGGCGGGACGGTCCGCCGCCTCAAGCTCTACGCGGAGAAGCTGCCGGACGGCCAGATGGGCTACGGGCTCGAGAAGGGCAAGGCCAGCATCCCCGGTCCGCTGATCGAGCTGACCGAGGGCGACACCCTGCACATCGAGTTCGAGAACACCATGGACGTCACGGCCAGCCTCCATGTGCACGGCCTGGACTACGACGTCGCCAGCGACGGCACCCAGCTCAACCGCAGCGCCGTGGAGCCGGGCGGCACCCGCACCTACACCTGGCGCACCCACACCCCGGGCAAGCGCGCCGACGGCACCTGGCGGCCGGGCAGCGCGGGCTACTGGCACTACCACGACCACGCGGTGGGCACCCCGCACGGCACCGGCGGCCTGCGCAAGGGGCTCTACGGCCCCGTGGTGGTGCGGCGGGCGGGCGACATCCTGCCGGAGAAACAATTCACCATCGTCTTCAACGACATGACGATCAACAACAAGTCGGGGCATGACGCCCCCGAGTTCCGGGCCACGGTGGGCGACCGCGTCGAGATCATCATGATCACGCACGGCGAGTACTACCACACCTTCCATATGCACGGGCACCGCTGGGCGGACAATCGCACCGGACTGCTGGCAGGCCCGGACGATGTGAGCCGGATCATCGACAACAAGATCACCGGGCCCGCCGACTCCTTCGGCTTCCAGGTGATCGCCGGGGAGAACGTCGGCGCGGGCGCCTGGATGTACCACTGCCACGTCCAGAGCCACTCCGACATGGGCATGGCCGGGCTCTTCCTGGTCGCCAAGCCCGACGGCACCATCCCCGGCTACGAGCCGCACCGGCTGAGCGCGCACCGCGCCGGATAGCCTCCGCACGGACGACGGGGCGGGCCCGGCGGGCCCGCCCCGTCCCCGTACCGCCGGGTCCGGTCACCCGGTTCAGGCGGTGTGCAGCCGCAGGCCGTACACCGACAGGATCTCGTTGACCGGCTGGTACCAGGTCTCGCCACCGCTGGAGCAGTTGCCCCAGCCGCCCGAGGTCACGCCCTGGGCCTGGTCGCCGCTGATGAACGAGCCCCCGGAGTCACCGCCCTCGGCGCACACACTGGTCTTGGTCATCTGGTACACGGCACCCTGGCTGTAGTTCACGGTCTCGTTCTTGGCCAGGACCGTGCCGCAGTGCCAGTGGGTGGTGGAGCCGGAGCGGCAGATGGAGGCGCCGACCGGGGCCTCGGCGGAGCCGCGGACCAGCGCGTCCGGAACGGTGCCCCAGCCGAGCACCACCGGCACGGTCCACCAGCCGCTGCCGACGCTGACGTAGGCGTAGTCGTTGCCGGGGAAGGAGGAACCCTGGAAGGTGCCGATGTACGAGCGGTCCCAGCCGCTGACCGAGGCCCCCTTCTGGCCGCAGTGTCCGGCCGTGACGAAGCCGCCCTGCACCGAGAAGCCTATGGAGCAGCGGACGTTGCCGGTGTAGTACGGGTCGCCGCCGACGGTGCCGGCGGCGAAGGTCGTCGGCGCCTGGGCGGGGGCCTTCTCGGTGGTGACCGGGACGGAGGAGGCGCGCTCGGCGTCGCGGAGGAACGCGCGGACGGCGGCGTCGCCCTCGTGTCCCGCGCGGACCCGGACCACGACACTGCCCGCCCGGGGGTCGACGCTCCAGCTGCTCACCCCGGCCGGGGCGGCCTTCTTCCCGGCCTTCTTGTCCAGGCGCGCCTTGGCCGCGTCGAGTGCCTTGGCGCTGTGCCGCACGATCCGGGTGGTGGCGCCCGTGGCCCGTACCGATTCGGCCCGCTCGGCGCTGGTGACGCCGACGACCAGCTTTCCGCTGTCCGCGTCGAACCAGGAGCCGCCGTAGGACGTGCCCGCGGCGCGCTTGGCCTTGGGCTCCAGCTTCATGGCGACGGCCTCCTGGCTCAGCCGCCGGCGCGCCTGGTCCGTGGTGAGGCCGAGGTCCTTGCCGAGCGCGCGGACCAGCGTGGCGGACGGCGCGGAGGCGGCGGCGGGCTCGGCCGCGGAGGTGTCACCGCCGGTTGCCGCGGCGGCGGTCGAGAAGGCCCCGCCGGCGCCCGAGAGGGCGCCGAGGACGAGGAGTGCGGACAGTCCGGCACGGACAACGGGCTTCCGTCTCATGGAAGTTCCCCTTCTGCTGGGCAGGGTGAGAGCGCTTTCACGATTCGATCGCGCAGAGCCTAGCGAGCCGTGGAAAAAAGTCCAGACCAAGACCGTGATCGGTCACGATCGGACACGGCGGCCGACGGGGGATCAGGGTGCTTCGTCCGGATTCCGGTTGAACAGCCGCGCCGGGGCGACGGCGGTGCGCCCGCGGCGGTCACGGTCCCCCCTCGCGCGCCCTCCTCCGCCGCGCGCCGCGTTCAGCCGGACGGCAGCGGAAGCCAGTGGGACTCGCCCGGGGCGACGGTCAGGGAGCGGTCGGCCAGCCGCACCTCGATCGGGCGCTCCTCCGAGTCCGGCACACTGATCCACAGCCTCCCGGCCCGCACCCGCAGGGCGACGCCCCAGTGACCGCGGTAGCGGATCGCGAACCGGTACTCCGAAAGTCCGGACGGCTCGGGCAGCGGCACCGGGTCCAGCCACAGGGCCTCCTCCCGGGTCTCCAGCCCGGTCAGACCGCGCTGCACCAGATCGAGGGTGCCGCCCATGGCACCGAGGTGGATGCCCTCGCCGGTGGTGCCGCCCTGGACGTCCGCCACATCGCCGAGCAGCGCCTCCTGGCAGTACCGCCACGCCTCCGCTCGGCGGGCCCGCACCAGCACCCAGCCGTGCACCAGCTCGCTGAGGGTCGAGCCGTGGCTGGTCCGGGGCAGGTAGTACTCCACAGTGGCGCGCCAGATGTCGTCGTCCATGGCGTAGCCGAGCCGCCGGAAGAGGCCCGCCAGTTCGGCGGGGGCGAAGAGATAGCCGAGCATCAGCGCGTCGGCCTGCTTGGATGCCTGGTAGCGGTTCACCGAGTCGCCCTCGGACTCCAGGATCCGGTCCAGCCGGCGGATGTCGCCGTAGCGGGCGCGGTAGCCGTCCCAGTCGAGTTCGGTCAGCTCCTGGTAGCCGCCGAACTGGCTGATGACGCCCCGGTGGAAAGGGACCAGCAGCCGCCGTGAGACGTCCTCCCAGAGCTCCGGTTCGGCGCGGTCCAGGCCCACCCGCTCGAACAGCTCGCGGCGGCGCGGCTCGGGCAGGGTGCGGGCCAGCTCCAGGGCCCGGTCGAGCACCCAGGCGGCGGTGACGTTGGTGTACGCGTTGTCGTCGATCCCGGGGCGGTCGGCGCCGGGGTAGCCGTCGTGGTACTCGTCGGGCCCGACCACCCCGCGGATGCGGTACCGCCCGTGGTCCGGGTCCAGCACGGCGGTGTCCGCCCAGAAGCGGGCGATCTGGAGCAGCATCTCCGCGCCCTTGGTGTGCAGGAAGTCGGTGTCGCCACTGGCCTGGCAGTACTGCCACACGTTGTACGCCACCGCCGAGCCCACGTGGTGCTGGAGCCGGGAGTGGTCCGGCAGCCAGCGGCCGGAGCGCGGGTTCAGGTGGAAGGTCTGGGTCTCCTCGCGCCCGTCGCTGCCGCTCTGCCACGGGTACATCGCCCCGGCCCGCCCGGCGTCCGCGGCGGCGCGGCACGCCTGGGGCAGCCGCCGGTGGCGGTAGTGCAGCAGGGCCCGGGAGACCTCGGGGAAGTGGAGGTTCAGGTACGGCAGCACGAACAGCTCGTCCCAGAAGACGTGTCCGCGGTACGCCTCGCCGTGCAGACCGCGGGCCGGGACGCCCACGTCCAGTTCCGCGGTGTGCGGCGAGAGCGTCTGGAGGACGTGGAACAGGTGCAGCCGCAGGATGTGGCCCGCCTCGCCGGGCACCTCCAGCGCGGCCTCCCGCCACAGGTGGTTCCATGCGGTGCGGTGGGAGGCGAGCAGCGTGCCGAACCCCGGGGCCCGGGCCACCTCGTCGAGGACGGCCCGGACCGGATCGCCGATCGCGGGGTCCTTGGAGGTGTGCACCGCCACGGTCTTCTCGACGGTGACGGGAGCGTCCGGCGCGATCGGCACGGCCAGGGTGCGCACGGCCGCGCTCGGGGTGAGCCGCTGCCCGGTGCCGGTGGGCAGGCCCTGGACGGCCCGGGTGCGGGCGGCCATGGCCACGCGCACCTCGGAGGTGGTGGTGCGGCAGCTCAGCCATACGGTGTCGGGGCCGGCCGCGGCGGTGCGCCGGTCGGTCAGATGGCAGCCGGCCAGCGCGTCGTAGCGGGCCACGCCCGTGTTGGCCACGGCACCGTCGATCCCGGACTCCAGCTCGAGGGTGCCGGACCAGCCGTCGGCCCGGAAGGTGGTCCGCATCGCCGCCAGATGCGGATCCCCCATGTGGACCAGGCGCCGCTGCTCGACGCCGAGCACCCGGCCCCGCCGGTCGGTGAACCGCAGCCGCCGGAGGAGGGTGCCGTGCCGCAGGTCGAGGGTCTGCCGGTAGCCGGTCAGCTCGTCCGCGTCGGGGGAGAGCCAGCCGCCGGGGGCGGCGGGCCGGTCCGGGTCGCGGACGCGGTACCGCAGCGGCAGCCAGTTCGGCAGGTTGACCATGTCCTCGTTCTCGACCTGGCGTCCGCCGACCACCGAGCCGAGCCGGTTGTAGCAGCCGGCCACATAGGTGCCCGGGTAGTGCGTCTCGTCGGCGGTCGCCTCGGGGGCCGCGCCCCGGGTGGCCAGATAGCCGTTGCCGAGGGTGCACAGCGACTCCCGCAGCCGCTCCGCACCGGGCTCGTAGCCGTCGTACTCCCACACCCAGTCCGACACGGGCGCTCACCGTCTCTCTCCCCTCGGCCTGGCCCATTGTCGTCCGGGCCGGAGGGCTTCACCGGTTGCGCCGCGCCCCCGCGCGGCGGGCGCTCAGCAGATCTTGTAGTCGGCCCGGCTGTTGTTGTACGCGCAGGTGTCGACCGTGGCGCCGCCGGCCTTGCGGAGGGTGGCCTTGTCGCGGTCGTTGTTCCAGACGTACGCCCGACGGCCCTGGTATTTGGTGGCGGAGGTGTCCGAACCGGATCCGGTCCGCACGGTCACGGTCCGGCCCGCGCCCAGGGTGTAGCCGGGGAAGGTGTACTTGTGGTTGCTCGCGTCGGCGAGCACCCAGCCCTTGAGGCTGACCCCGCGCGAGGTGGAGTTCTTGATCTGGGCGTACTCGCCGTTGAGGCTGGCGTTGCTCCGGTTGTCGGTGCCGGGAGAGTCGTAGTAGATCTTGGAAATGTGTACGGAGCCCGCGGCGCCGGCGGGCGCCGCCGGGTACAGCAGGGCGATCGCGCAGCCGGCGGCGAGCGCCGCGGCCGTGCGGGCGGTGGTTCCGGTGGCACTGGACATGAGGTCCCCCCTTGTGTCGTGCGTGGTGAGGCGGTGGCCGCCGGGAAGCGCGGTGCACGCAGGACGGACGGACGGCCGCGCCCGAAGATGGCTGGAGTCAGCGAGCTGACTCCTTCGGCGCGGCCGTCCGTCCGTCTTCCCCCCACCTGTGTGGAGGACCAGAGTGGACCTTCGGCCGAACGCGGCGGCAGGGCTGCGCGGCCCTCGCTCCAGGGCCGTACGGCCCTAGCGCGGGCCCGGTGCGACACTCCTCCCGCCGGGCCCCGGGAGGGTGAGGCGGGGTCAGCGGCCGAGCCGCGCGCCGCCGTTGACGCACGGGATCCGGCCGGTGATGTACGCGGCCTCCGGGGAAGCCGGCCGCCCTGTTGCCTTGCGTTCACTATTGACAGGTTCTGTTGGAGATGGCGCAATGGCGGCGCCCCACTTGTCCCTACAGCTGCTCAAGCACGGAGGACATGTGCGTTTTCGTTCTTCTTTCACCAGATCCATGGTCGCGACCGTGGCCTTGGCGCTTGGTGCGCTCGGTCTGCTGACCGGTCCCGGTCCGGCCGCGGCCGACTCCCCCTCCGACGACTCCCCCGTCGTCCACGGCCTCCGCGGTGACTACTACCTCCAGTCCGCCCCGGGGGCCTTCGACTTCCACGAGCTGAAGGCCACCAGCCTCGACCCCGCCCTCGACTTCGACAATCTGGAGCCGCGGCTGCAGGCCACCACGGGACGGTCGGACGACGTCAGCGTCCGCTGGACCGGTCAGATCACGCCGGAGCGCTCCGGTGCCCACACCTTCTCGATCATCGGCGACAACGGCTTCCGGCTGTGGATCGACGGCGAACCGGTCATCGACCACTGGGTGGACGACTGGGACAAGGAGCAGACCTCCCAGCCCGTCGAGCTCACCGCGGGCAAGGCGTACGACATCAAGGTCGAGTACTTCGAGCACTACGGGGGCTCCAACCTCCATCTGTCCTGGACCCCGCCCGGCGCGGCCAAGGCCCCCGTCCCCGCGTCGGCCTTCCGGCTGCCCGCGGACTTCACCTACGACGGCCCGGTGACCAGCGCCGTCCAGCCCGACGGCCGTACGCTGCTGCTGGACTTCGCCCAGCCCCTCACCACTCCCCCGGCCGATCTGTCGTCGCACCTCACCGCCGTCATCGGCGGCGCGGCCTGGCCGCTCGGACGCGCCCGGCTGGACCCGGCCGACCCGTCCCGGCTGCTGCTCGCCCTGAAGGAGCCGGTGGTCGGCCGCGGTGGCGAGGCCGTCGTGCGCTACGACGGCAAGGGCGGTCTGGAGGACGGCGACGGCGCCATCGAGCCGTACGTCTCCTTCGGCGGCAACGCGTCGACGTACCAGCTGAGCACCCCCTGGGCCAAGGACGTCGGCCCCGACAACGCCCACCCCGAGTACCCGCGGCCGCAGCTGACCCGCGATCAGTGGCGCAACCTCAACGGCAGCTGGCAGTTCGCCGCCGCCGCGAAGGGGCAGAAGCCGCCCGTCGGGCAGAAGCTCAAGGAGCGGATCCTGGTCCCGTACCCGGTGGAGTCCAAGCTCTCCGGTGTGGAGCGCCACGAGGACCGCATGTGGTACCGGCGGACCTTCACCGTTCCGGCCGGCTGGAAGATCGGCCAGGACAAGCGGCTGCGGCTGAACTTCGACGCCGTGGACTGGCAGGCCCAGGTGTACGTCAACGGCAAGCAGGTGGCCGACCACCGCGGCGGCTACGACCGGTTCAGCGCCGACGTCACCGACGCCCTGCGGCCGGGCCGCACCCAGGAGCTGATCGTCGGCGTCTACGACCCGACCGACGCGGCGGACGGCGAGGACCAGCCGCTGGGCAAGCAGCGCCTGGACCCCAGCGGCATCTGGTACACCCCCTCCTCCGGGATCTGGCAGACCGTCTGGATGGAGCCGGTCGCCACCGACCACGTGGACACCCTCAAGCTGACCCCGGACGTCCCCGGCACGTCCCTCACCGCCGAGGTCCGCGGGGTACGGGACGGCGTCCCGGTCACCGCGACCGCCTATGACGGCAAGCGCGTGGTCGGCACCGCCAGCGGACGCACCGGGGCGGCGCTGACCGTCCCCGTGCCCTCCCCGCACCTGTGGTCCCCCGACGACCCGCATCTGTACCGGCTGAAGGTCACGGTCGGGCGAGGCGCCTCGGCGGACCGGGTGGAGAGCTACTTCGGCATGCGGAGCATCGCCGTCAAGGAGGTGGACGGCAAGCGGCGCACCGTGCTCAACGGGAAGCCCGTCTTCTCCATGGCCACGCTCGACCAGGGGTTCTGGCCCGACGGACTGCACACCGCGCCGACCGACGAGGCCCTGGCGTACGACCTGAAGATGCACAAGCGGCTGGGCTTCAACTCCGTGCGCAAGCACATCAAGGTCGAGCCCGACCGCTGGTACTACTGGGCCGACCGGCTGGGGCTGCTGGTGTGGCAGGACATGCCCTCCATGAACACGGTCGCCCCGTCGGAGAAGGCGCAGGCGCAGTACGAACACGAGCTGAAGCGGATGATCGACCAGCACATCAGCAGTCCGTCGATCGTCATCTGGGTGACCTTCAACGAGGGCTGGGGCCAGTACGGCGGCTCCAAGGTGCCGGCGCTCGCCAAGGGCTGGGACCCCAGCCGGCTCATCAACGGCGCCAGCGGGTGGAACGACACCGGCAACGGCGACCTCGCCGACGTCCATGCCTACCCCGGACCGGGCGATCCGCGCCCCGACGCGTCACGGGCGGGCGTCACCGGCGAGTACGGCGGCCTGGGCCTCGCCGTACCGGGCCACGCCTGGCCCGTGCAGCACACCTACGTCGGCGTGGACAAGGACGAGTACACCGACGAGTATCTGAAGCTGCTGGACAAGGTGCGCGGGCTGGTCGCGTGCAACGGCAGCAGCGGGGCCGTCTACACCCAGATCACGGATGTGGAGGGCGAGCTCAACGGGCTTCTCACCTATGACCGCAAGGAGATCAAGCCCGATGTGAAGCGGCTGCGCCAGGCGCACCAGGCGCTGATCCGCGACGCGGAGCACCCGGCGTCCATGGAGTGCACCGGGTAGGCCGTACTACCGCTCCCGGGCGGGGAGCGGGTCCCCGGGCGGGGCGCCGTCGGCACGGCGCCCCGCCCATCGGGGCAGCGGCCTCGGCGACGTCCGGGCCCGTACGGACGCCCCGGCCGGACGGCATACCCGGCCGGGGTATTCGTACGGGCCCAGGACGGCGGTAGCCGTACGGGTCCTGGGCGGCGGTGTCCCTACGGGCCCGGGCAACGGTTGGCGCCGGAGGTCACCCCGCGGCCAGCGCCTCGATCGCGGCGATCGTGCGGTCCACCACCACGTCGTACAGCCTGTTCTGCGCCCCCGACAGCCTCGGCAGCAGCGGGGCCACCACGTCCCGGTCCTCCTGGGGGTGGAGGGCCAGCGCCTCGCTCAGGTCGTCCAGTGTGCGGGCGGAGACCGAGCCGCGGTGGGTCTCGTAGACCGCGTGGCCGATGACGGTGGAGCCGATGAGGGTCACGGCCAGCGCGAGATCGTCCTCGGTCAGCCGCAGGGGGCGCAGCAGCCGGGTCAGGGTCACCAGGGAGGAGACCCGGGCGGGCTGCTGGGTGGCGGCCATGTAGGGAAGCAGCTGACGGTGGGGCAGCAGGTATGCACGGCTGCTGTGCATCCAGGCGCGCACCCGCTCCTGCCAGGTCTCGCCCGGCGGCTCCTTGTGCTGGGCCTCGACCATGACGCGGTCGGCCACGGCCTGGAGGAGGTCGTCGCGGTCGGGGAAGTAACGGTAGAGCGCCATGGGGGCGGATCCGACCGCCTCGGCGACCCTTTTGACGGTCAGCGCGACCTGGGGCTCACGGACCGCCAGCTCCGCGGCGGAGCGGACGATCTGCTCGCGCGACAGGCGGGGCGGGCGGCCCCGCCCCCTGCGGACGGTCTCCTCCGCGGCCTTGGCCATCCGGTGTCCTTTCGCTCGCCCCCCCGCCGTGCCGGGTCCCAAGGCTACGCATGTCCGCGCGGGTGCCGCTCATGCCGTCCGCCGCCCGGTATGCCGCCCCGCGTCGGGTCGGCCCGCCAGGCCCGTCCGTACCCGAACTCCCTTGGCACCAGGGCGAGTTGAGCGGTGGGCCGCCGGGCGGGGCTATTTGACGTACCGGTTACACAAATTTATGCGACACTACTGCCGCACCTGACGTGGATTCGGCCACGCCCCGACGAAGGACGACCGTGACTTCCTCACCTCCGACCCCCGACGCCCCTGACGCGGCCGTGGCCGCCCGGCCGCAGCGCTCCGGCCCGGTCGTCGCCGTCCTGGCCTTCGGGGGGATCGTCGTCTCCCTGATGCAGACCCTGGTGGTGCCGCTGGTCCCGGATCTCCCGGCGCTACTGCACACCTCGGCCTCGGACGCCTCCTGGGCGATCACCGCGACCCTGCTCGCGGGCGCCGTGGCCACCCCGGTACTGGGACGGCTCGGCGACATGTACGGCAAACGGCGGACGCTGCTGCTCAGCCTGGCGATGCTGGTGGTCGGTTCGGTGGTGTGCGCGCTCTCCGACGCGCTGGCACCCATGATCGTCGGCCGTGCGCTCCAGGGCTTCTCGGCGGGGGTGATCCCGCTGGGCATCAGCATCATGCGGGACGAGCTGCCCGCCGAGCGGCTCGGCTCGGCGATGGCCCTGATGAGCTCCTCGCTGGGGGTCGGCGGCGCGCTCGGCCTGCCCGGGGCCGCGGCGCTGGCCGAACACGCCGACTGGCATGTGCTGTTCTGGGTGTCGGCGGGCCTGGGCGCGGTGGTGATCGCGCTGGTGCTGGCGCTCGTCCCGGAGTCGTCGGTGCGCGGTGGCGGGCAGTTCGACCTGGTGGGCGCCGTCGGGCTGTCGATCGGACTGCTCTGTCTGCTGCTGGCCGTCTCCAAGGGCGCCGACTGGGGCTGGACCGACGGTGTCACCCTGGGGCTCTTCGGCGCGGCCGTGGTCGTCCTGCTGCTGTGGGGCCGGTGGGAGCTGCGGGTGAGCGGACCGCTGGTGGATCTGCGCACCACCGCCCGCCGTCAGGTGCTGCTGACCAACCTGGCGTCCATCGTCATCGGCTTCGCGATGTTCGGCATGTCGCTGGTGCTGCCTCAGCTGCTGCAGATGCCCGAGGCGACGGGGTACGGGCTGGGCCGGTCGATGATGACCGCCGGTCTGTGTCTGGGCCCCTCCGGGCTGGTGATGATGGCCATCTCGCCGCTGTCGGCGCGGATCACCGGCACCTGGGGCCCCAAGGTGTCGCTGATGCTCGGCGCGGGGGTGATCGCCGTCGGCTACGGCATGGGGGTCTTCCTGATGGACGCCGTGTGGCAGATCGTGATCATCTCGTGTGTGATCGGCGCCGGGATCGGCCTCGCGTACTCCGCCATGCCCGCGCTGATCATGTCGGCGGTGCCGGTGTCCGAGACGGGCGCGGCCAACGGCCTCAACACCCTGATGCGGTCCATCGGCACCTCGACCGCCAGCGCGGTGGTGGGGGTCGTCCTGGCCCATATGACCACCGCGTTCGGCCCGTACCAGGTGCCGTCCCTGAACGGCTTCCGCACCGCCTTCGTGATCGGCGGCGGCGCCGCGCTGGTGGCGCTCGCGGTCGCCGCGCTGCTGCCGGGCCGCGGGCCCGCCCGGCTCACCGCCGCGCCCCAGCGGCCCGGCACACCGCGGGCGGTGGCGCGAGGCTGACCGCCCCGCCGGCGGCCGGAGCGACCGCCCAGCCGTCCGTGTCCCCCCGCCGCCTCGGCGAACGGGAGGACACGGGCGGCTTTGTCGTGGC
>NZ_BBOX01000124.1 GCF_001553455.1 Streptomyces hygroscopicus subsp. hygroscopicus | reverse complement strand
CATGTGGACAGCTGTTGACGGAACGGACCGGTGGGGTGCTGAATAGCGCGAGTGAGGACTGAGCTGCCCCTGGTCACACGCGACCACATCGACTTCGGTCGGGTGTGGTCCGCTTCCTGTTCCGGCTGACCCGGCAGCGGGCCGTCCCACCGGCCTCCTCCCCCTTCCGATCGCAGGCCCCGTCGCCTGAGCCCCGCGCCTGACGCGCCATCACCCCGGTACCACGCCGCGTTCCGCGTCCGGGGCGTTTCTCCCTTTCCCCTTTTCCGAAAGGTCAGCCCATGCCCGTGGAGTTCCTCGGCATCGCCGCCACCAACGACGGCTCGGAGACCGGTCCGCGCTCCGGCGCGGCCTTCGACAAGGAGTACACCCTGCGGCTCGCCCGGGCCCATGAGGACCACGGCTGGGACCGGGTGCTGTTCGCCTACGGCTCCGGCTCACCCGATCCCGCGCCCGCCGCCGCCTACATCGCGAGCCGGCTGGACCGGCTCCAGATCCTGCTGGCCCACCGGCCCAACGTGTCCTATCCGACGTACGCCGCCAAGACGTTCGCGACCCTCGACCGGATCAGCGACGGCCGGCTCACGGTGCACTTCATCACCGGCGGCAACGACCATGAGCAGCGGCGCGAGGGCGACACCCTCACCAAGGACGAGCGCTACGCGCGCACCCGTGAGTACATCCGGATCGTCAAGAAGATCTGGACCACCCGGGAGCCCTTCGACCACGAGGGCGAGCACTACCGCTTCCACGACTTCGTCAGCGATGTCTTCCCGGTCCAGCAACCGCGCCCGGACGTCTCGTTCGGCGGCTCCTCCCCCGCCGCCTACGCGGCCGGCGGGGCCGAGGCCGACATCTACTGCCTGTGGGGCGAACCGCTGGAGCGGACCGCCGAGCAGATCGCGGCGGTGAAGGCGGCGGCCGCCGCGGCCGGGCGGACCGACGTGCCCAGGATCCAGGTGGCGTTCCGGCCGATCATCGCCCCGACCGAGGAACTGGCCTGGGAGAAGGCGCACCGCACGGTGGACGCCATCCGGGCCCGCAAGGAGCGGGGCGAGGCGACGACCGTGCGCCACCACCGCAGGGGTGCTCCCGAGAACACGGGGTCACAACGGCTGCTCTCCATCGCCGAGGCGGGCGAGCGCTACGACCGGGCGCTGTGGACCCCGACCGCCGCCGCCACCGGTGGCGCGGGCAACTCCAACGCCCTGGTGGGCACGCCGGAGACGGTGGCGCAGGCGCTGCTGGACTACTACGACCTGGGCGTGGACATCCTCTCCGCACGCGGCTACGACCTGCTGGACGACGCGATCGACTTCGGCCGGTACGTGATCCCGATCGTCCGCGAGGAGGTCGCCAAGCGCGACGCCGAGCGCGCGGCCCGGGGCCCGCAGACCCTCGCGGCGGTGCGCTGATGACCTCCGTGGCCGGGCCCCCGCCCCGGCTGACGGTGGTCCGGGTGACGGTGGACGATCCCCGGGTCGAGCCGCTGCTGCGCGAGCTGGCGCACGAGTACTCCACCCGCTACGGCAGGTCGGCCGACACGGAGCTGAACCGCTATCCGGCCGCGGAGTTCGCCCCGCCGCACGGGGAGCTGCTCCTGCTGCTGGAGGGCGGCGAGCCGGTCGCCGGGGGCGCGTACCGGCGGTACGACGGGCGGACGGCGGAACTCAAGCGGATCTGGACGCACTCGGGCCACCGGCGGCGCGGGCTGGCCCGCCGGGTGGTGGCGGAGCTGGAGCGGTCGGCCGCCGAGCGCGGCTACCGCCGGATCTACCTCACCACCGGGCCCCGCCAGCCGGAGGCGCGCGGGCTGTATCTGGCGACCGGCTACACCCCGCTGTTCGATATGTCGGCCGACCCGGAGACCATCGGTCCGCTCCCCTTCGAAAAGGCCCTGTAGGCGCGGCGGACCCGGTCCGCCCGACAGCCGTTCCTCCGCCCGCCCGGCCGCTTCCGGGCGGGCGGACGCATTCCCGGTTTACGGTTGACGGTTCTGCGTCAAGTGTTCGTGGATGTTCGCGAGCCCGGTTTTAGGATGCGGTAATTCTGCCGCGTCCACGACCGCCCGAAGGCATACCATGACCAAAGTCCTGAACGCCGACGTACTCCCCGGGCCGACCGAACTCAAACACGTCAAGCGACGACGTCCGGGACTCCTGGTGGCCAATGCGATCGTGCTGGTATTGGCCGCGATGGCGGTGACCACGATATTCACCAATCCCCGTTTCGAGTGGAACACCGTCGCGAAATACTTCTTCGAGATCCGGGTGCTGAAGGGCATCGGGGTGAGCATCGGAATGACCGCCGCCACCATGGCGCTCTCCCTGGTCTTCGGCACCGTGGTCGCCCTGATGCGCATGGGCGAATCCCGGCTGATGTCCACCGCCGCCGCCGCTTTCATCTGGGTTTTCCGCAGCATTCCCATGCTGGTGCAACTGCTCTTCTGGTACAACCTCGCCGCTCTTTTTCCCACGCTGTCCCTCGGCATTCCGTGGGGACCGCGGTTCATCACCTTCGACTCGAACACCGTCATCGGCCCGCTGACCGCCGCGATCATCGGCCTGACGCTCCATGAGACCGCTTACATCGCCGAGTTGATCCGCTCCGGGCTGCTCGCCGTACCCGACGGACAGCGGCAGGCGGCATCCGCGCTGGGGTTGACACCGGCTCAGATCTTCTTCCGCATCACCCTCCCCCAGGCGCTGCGGGTGATCGTCCCGCCGATGGGAAATGAGCTGATATCTCTCCTCAAGGCCACCTCCCTGGTCAGCGTGATCACCCTGGCCGACCTGCTCTACTCGGTCCAGCTGATTTACGCCAAGAACTTCCAGACCGTTCCACTGTTGATCGTGGCCGCCATTTGGTACATGATCATCACTGGCGTCATCACACTTCTGCAGCAGCGCCTGGAGCGACGTCTGGGACGACACACCCTGATTTCGGCCGACCGGGCCGGGAAAGCGAAGAGGATCGAGCACTCGGTATGACCATGGCATCCACGACCGTGGCATCGGAAAAAGAATCGCAGGTCATCGTCTCCCTGCGCGGGATCCGCAAGTCGTTCCGGGGCACCGAGGTACTGCACGGCATTTCCCTGGATATCCACCGGGGTGAGACGATCTGTCTGATCGGTCCCTCCGGATCCGGCAAGAGCACGCTGCTGCGCTGCGTCAACCACCTCGAAGTGCCGGACGAGGGCGTAGTGGTGGTCGACGGCAGCGTCATCGGCTACCGGGTGCGCGGCCGCACCCTGCACCAGCTCGGCCCCCGGGAACTGGCCGCCCAGCGTTCGGCGATGGGCATGGTGTTCCAGAGCTTCAATCTGTTCCCGCACCTCACCGCCCGCGAGAACATCGTGGAGGCCCCGCGCCGGGTGCTCGGACTCTCCCCGGCCGAGGCCGACGCGCGGGCCCAGGAGCTGATGGCGCGGGTGGGTCTGGCGCACAAGCTCGACAGCTATCCGGAGAAGCTCTCGGGCGGCCAGCAGCAGCGGGTGGCCATCGCCCGCGCCCTGGCGATGCGCCCCAAGGTGATGCTCTTCGACGAACCGACCTCCGCCCTCGACCCCGAGATGGTGCAGGAGGTGCTCAGCGTCATCAAGGACCTGGCCCGCGACGGCATGACGCTGGTCGTCGTCACCCATGAGATGCGCTTCGCCGCCGATGTCGCGGACCGGATCGTCTTCATGGACGACGGCCGGATCGTCGAGGAGGGCGCCCCGGACCGGCTGTTGCGCGCTCCCGCCCATGACCGCACCCGCATGTTCCTGTCCAAGGTCGTCTCATGAGCGCCGCCCGCACGGCCGCCGGACCGCGCCCGGCCACGACGCCCGCGCCGCCGCGCCGCGCGAGCGGAGAAGCGAACGGGAGAAACGCAGGATGAGCAGAGAACTTCCCTTGCCCGCCAAGACCGCCCAGCGCCTGAAGCTGTGGGACGGCTACCGCTCGTACCAGTACCTGGAGGCCGGGCGGGACTTCCGCGCCTTCGAACTGGCCCCCGCGCTGGGCCGGGTCCCCGGGTCCGCGCTGGAGTGGAGCGAGGACGTCGAGGTCCGTGCGCGCGACTTCGAGGCGCGCCATCCGGTCGTCTCCGCCCATGACCACCTCTCGCTGCGCCCCGCGGACCCGGCCGACTTCGCCGAGTACCGCCGCCAGGGACGGGAGTCGATCCCGTACCAGGGCATCGCGCACTCGGGGGTGGACCTGTTCTTCGACGGCGGCCCGGCCGCGGTGAGCATGATCCGCTCCCATGCCCCCTGGGACTGGGACGACGCCGTCAGCGATCTGGCCATGCGTCAGGCCGACTTCGCCCATCAGCGGCTGGTGGCGCCCGTCCGCACGCTGGCGGACGCCGACCGGGCACGGGCCGGCCATCAGGTGGGGGTGGTGCTGACCCTGGAGTCCGCCTCCCCCATCGGCAACGACATCGACCGGCTCGATCTGCTCCACGGGCTCGGCGTGCGGCTGCTCGGCCTGGTCTACAGCGAGAGCAATCAGCTGGGTTCGGGGCTCGCCGACACCGGTGACACCGGGCTGACCCTGCTCGGCCGCCGCGCGCTGCGCCGGATGAACGACCTCGGGATCATCGTCGACGTCTCGCACAGCGGGGACGCCACCGCCCTGGACGCGGTGCGCCGCTCCACCGCCCCCGTGGTGATCACCCATGCCGGGTCCCGGGCGCTGTGGCCGACCCCGCGGATGAAACCGGACGATGTGATCCGGGCCTGCGCCGGGTCCGGGGGGTTCATCGGTATCGAGGCGGCGCCGCACACGACCATCACCGCCCGGCACCCCCGGCACAGCCTCGACTCGGTGATGGAACACCTCGAGCGCTGTATCGACCTGGTCGGCATCGACCACGTGGCCTTCGGCCCGGACACCAACTTCGGCGATCACACGGCCTGGCACCGGACGTTCGCCCCGCTCTTCGGCAAGGACGACGCGCACGACGGGAAGACCCCGGAGCTGCCGCCACATGAAGAGGTCGACTACGTACGCGGCTGTGAGAACCCCGCGGAGGCGGTCGGCAACATGATCCGGTGGCTGTTCGACCGCGGTTACTCCGAGGAGGACGTGGCCAAGGTGGCCGGGGGCAACGTACGGCGCGTCGCCGAGACCGTGTGGGGCCGCTGACCGGTCCCGCCCTTCCGCTTCCGCTGCCCCCACCTTCCGGAATGGAGCAAGCCATGCGCAACCGTCCCCACGCCGCCGCGGGCGTCCTGCTGGCCTCGCTGACGCTGACGCTGTCCGCCTGTTCGGTGGACGACACCCCCGGCGACGGCAAGGCCGAGAAGAACCGCTCGGCGGCCACCCTGGCCCCCGAGCCCAAGGACAGCGCGCTGGCCGCGGAGGTGCCGAAGGCGTACGCCGGGAAGACGCTCATCATGGGCGTCAGCGAGTACGCGCCGTATGTCACCTTCGGCTCCGACGGGAAGATCACCGGGCTGATCCCGGATCTGTCCGCGCAGCTCTCCTCGCTGCTCGATGTGAAGATCAAGGTGGAGCGGACCAGCTTCGACGCGGTCATACCCGGGCTGAAGTCCGGCCGGATCGACCTCAGCGCCCCCTCCGGGGACTTCACCGAGCGTCAGCAGCAGGTGGATTTCGCCGACTTCGCGCAGAGCAGTGTGACGCTGATGGTGACCAAGGACGGCTCCTTCCACCCCAAGAACGGTCTGGAGCTCTGCGGGCACCAGGTCGGCGTGGAGAAGGGCGCCGGAACGCAGAACGTGCTCGCGGCGCAGAACAAGCGGTGCGCCGCGAAGGGCAAGCCGCCGGTGGACGCCAAGCTCTACACCGATCTGCCCGCCGCCTCGCTGGCGCTGCAGAGCAAGCGGATCGACGCGGTGGCCGCGCCCAGCGCCTCCAACACCTCGGTGAGCCAGAACTCCAGCGACCGCTTCGAGACGCTGGAGCTCAAGGACATGCTCGACCTGCCCGCCGCGAGGGCCGTCTACGGCATCCAGGCCAAGAAGGGCTCCGGTCTCGCCCCCGTGATCGTCAAGGGGCTGCGGAAGATGTACGACTCCGGCACCTACGCCAAGCTCTTCGGCCAGTGGGGGCTGCCGCTGTCCACGGTCACCCGGGACCAGATCGCCCTGAACGGCTCCAAGCAATCCCAGACCCAGTGAGTTCTTCCATGGCACGAACCAGTCAGACCGAACCGGCCGGCGAAAGAGAGCGGGCGGCCCGGGAGGAGCCCGCCCGGCTGCTGGACGAGCGGGTGTGGCGACGCACCCTCCGCGTCCCCACCCGGGACGGGACCGTCCTGGCCGCCGACCTGTACAGCGCGCAGGAGCGGCCGGGCCCCCGCCCGGTCATCCTGGAGCGCACCCCCTACGGCCGCCGCGCGATGCGCGGCTCGGACCGCAGCCGCCACGACGAACCGGTGCCGACACCGGAGGAGACCTCGGCGTTCTTCGTCCGCGCGGGGTACCACGTGGTGCGGCAGGACTGCCGGGGCCGCGGCGATTCACAGGGCACCTTCGTGAAGTACCTGGGCGAGGGGCCGGACGGCGCGGACACCATCGAGTGGATCGCCGCCCAGCCCTGGTGCGACGGCCGGGTCGCCATGATGGGCGTGTCCTACTCGGCGCACGCCCAGACGGCGGCGGCGGCCGAGTCCCCCGCCGGGCTGGCCGCGATGTTCCTGGACTCCGGCGGCTTCGCCAGCGCCTACGAGGCCGGGATGCGGATGGGCGGCGCCTTCGAGCTGAAGCAGGTCACCTGGGCCTTCCGGCACGGTGAGGAGAGCCCGGAGGCGCAGCGGGACCCGCTGGTGCGCAAGGCGTTCGCGGGGACGGACCTGCGCGACTGGTTCACCGTGCTGCCGTGGCGGACGGGCGTCTCGCCGCTGCGTCAGGTCGGCGATTACGAGCGCTATCTGCTCGACCAGTGGCGGCATGACGCCTTCGGGGCGTACTGGCGCCAGCCGGCCATCTACGGACGCGGCCACTACGACCGCTTCCCGGACGTGCCGACCCTGCACATGTCGAGCTGGTACGACCCCTATGTCCGCTCCACCATCGAGAACTTCACCGCCATGGGCCGCCTCAAGCGGTCCCCGGCGTATCTGGTGATGGGGCCGTGGACCCACGGGCTGCGCTGTGTCACCTTCGCCGGCGATGTGGACTTCGGCCCCGCCGCGACCTTCAGCGACAACGTGGACACCTCGTACCTGTCCTTCCGGCAGCGCTGGTTCGACGCGGTGCTGGGCGGCGGCGATCCGGAAGTGATCCCGCGGGTCCAGTACTTCCTGATGGGCGGCGGCGACGGCCGGCGGGACGAGGCCGGGCGGATGCGCCACGGCGGCCGGTGGCACACCGACACCCAGTGGCCCCCGGCCGGGACCCGGGAGACCGCGTTCTACTGCCACACCTCGGGCGAGCTGAGCCGGGAGCGGCCGACGGCGACACGGGCCTGGGTGGAGTACGACTTCGACCCCAGCGACCCGGTGCCCACCCTGGGCGGCCAGGTCACCTCGGGCGAGCCGGTGATGGTCGGCGGCGCCTTCGACCAGGTGCCGGACGAGCGGTTCTACGGCGCACGCCCGCCGTATCTGCCGCTGAACTCCCGGCCCGACGTGGTCTGTCTGGTCACCCCGCCGCTTCCGGAGCCGCTGGTGGTGGCCGGGCCGGTCACGGCACGGCTGTTCATCTCCTCGTCCGCGCCGGACACCGACTTCACGGTGAAGCTGATCGACGAGTATCCGCCCAACGAGGACTATCCGCACGGTTTCGCCATGAACCTCACCGAGGGCATCTTCCGCTGCCGCTTCCACACGTCGTTCGAGCGCCCGGAGCCGCTGGAGCCGGGCGAGGTGTACGAGATCGAGATCCCGGTGCCGGACACGGCCAACCGCTTCGAGGCCGGGCACCGGCTGCGGGTGGACATCTCCTCGAGCGACTTCCCCCGGTTCGACGTCAACTCCAACACCGGGGTGCCGGAAGCGGTCAGCCGCCGCAAGGTGGTCGCGACCAACCGCGTCCACATGGACGCCGGGCACCCCTCGGCGGTGCTGCTGTGGACCCAGCCGGGCTGAGCCGTCAGCGCATGATGGTCGCCAGCACGTCCTGCCCCAGCCGGAGCAGGGTGCTGGTGGCCAGCCGGTGGTAGACGTACTTGCCCTCGCGCTCGGACTCGATGAGCCCCGCGTCCCGCAGCTGGCGCAGGGTGCGGGAGACCTGGCTGTCGGCGAGCCCCAGCCGCTGGGCCAGCTCGGAGGTGGTGATGGGCTCGCCCAGCAGATGGCGGCACAGCTCCATCCGGCCCAGGGACGCCAGCGCGGACATCCGGGCCCGCAGCTCCGCCTGGGTGAGCTGATCGGCCGCCCCGCCCTCCTGGGCCGCGAACTGGAGCACCACGGGGTGGGACTCCTCGTCCTTGACGGTCAGATGCGGCCAGACGTGGACGGAGGGGATCAGGAACAGCGGGCGCGGGCCGATCTCGATCTCGGCGACGGCCAGCTTGTCGTAGCGCACCCGTGAACCGCCCCGGGAGACCACCGCGGTGGGGCTGAGCCCGGCCAGCACCTCGGCCAGACCGCGCCGCCGCACATCGCCGCGGACCTGGGCGGCGGCCGACTCCAGCCGGTCGCGGACCGTGCGCCACTCGGCGGCGAAGAACGCCCCGGCGCAGGTGTCCAGGAAGTCCAGGAGCCGGCCGCGCAGCCCCTCGGGCGAGGCCACCAGGTCATGGGCCAGCTCCCCGCGCCGGAAGGACCGCCGCTCGCACTGGGCCACATAGCGGCCGGCGGCCTCCGGGTCGGTGAGCAGACTGCGGGCCGGGGGCACGGCCTCGCGGAAGCCGAGCACTCCCTGCGAGCACAGCTCCACGAACTCCTCGAGCGGCAGCCGCTCCAGCTGGCGCAGCTCGTCCTCGAAGGGCTGGTCCAGCGGGAGTTCCAGCGGGAACAGCAGCCGGCAGCGGAGGCGGGCCCACAGCGGGGACAGGGCGCTCATCTCATGGGCGAGGGAGGGCGCGATCGCCGTCCCCAGCCGGTGGGTCCAGCGCTGGGCCTCGGGGTGGTGGTCGGGCTCGGCCATGATGTGCAGCACCGACATGAGCTCGGCCAACGGCGAGCGGCCGACGTGCACGTCGGCCGCTCGTGCGCACTGGAGGTTGAGCGTGATCCCCACACCCGCAGGTTACTCGGCGGGTTCCGGACCCGGCCGGGGAGTCTCCGGGAACCGCGTTCCAACCCCCTGGTCACAGGCTCGCCGGGGCCGCCCGGGAGCCGGTCGGGAAGGCCCGGTAAGCCGGTTAAGCCGGTCATGGGAGCCGGTCGGCAACGACCGGTCACCGGAGCCGGTCGCCGGAGCCGGTCACGGGGGCCGGTCGGGAACGGCCGGTCACGGGGGCCGGTCACAGGCGGGAACAGCCGGTCACGGGGGCGGGCCGGTCACGGGGGCCGGTCACGGGGCAGCAGGGGACCCAGCGGACCCAGGTCGAGGTTCAGGTCGTCCTCGGTCAGCCCGAAGTGCTCGCGCAGCTCTTCCATGTTCCGCTCCAGGGCCATCAGCGTCAGCCCGAGCTTCTCGATCTGCTCATCGCTGATGCCGCCCTGGTCGACGCGGCGCAGCGCCTGCCGCTCCATGAGCTGCCGCAGCAGCTCGACGATGGTCAGCACCAGACCGGCCAGGCTCTTGCGGACCGACTCCTCGTCCACCTCGATCCGGCGGCCGGGCCGGGGGGCACGGTCAGCCGTCACGGCGCTCCCCCTCCGCTTCGTCCCGCCCTTCGTCCTCGGCCCGTACGGAGGCGATCAGGGCGCGCAGGGAGATCCGCACCAGGTCGATGTCGGCGATGGTGAGGGTGATCTCCCCGGCGATCACCACGCCCCCGGCGAGCACCCGGTCCAGCAGATCGACCAGGGCCACCTCGCGCCGCTCGATCGCACGGGTCACGACGGCGTCTCCTGCGGCCGGGGCTCACCCGCCGGCTTCGGCGGAGCGGTGAAGGAGTACGGCGGCCACGGGCCGCTGAGCTCCAGGGTGACGGCGGGGGGGGTCGGCGTCCCGCCACGAGACGGTCGACCGGTCCGGGTACGGTACGTACCTCCGTCGTCGTTCGGTCGGTCGACCACGA
>NZ_BBOX01000123.1 GCF_001553455.1 Streptomyces hygroscopicus subsp. hygroscopicus | reverse complement strand
CCCCGCCGGCTTCGGCGGAGCGGTGAAGGAGTACGGCGGCCACGGGCCGCTGAGCTCCAGGGTGACGGCGGGGTGGCGCTCCCGCAGAGCGGTCACCGTCCGGGTGAACTCCTCCGTGCGTTCGTCGGGCACCAGATAGGAGTTGTTCAGCACCATCCACCCCTCGTACGCGGCCAGCGCGGCGTCCTGCGGCGGATGCGCGGCCGTCGCCACCGCGAGCGCGGCGAGGGAGGCGTGGATCTCCTCCGCCCGCTCGGTCGCCCGCAGATGCGCGGTCTCCTGGTCCTGCCGCTGGGCCCGCCGGCGCAGCAGATAGGCGGTCCCCGGACTCTGGTCGCCGCCGTCGCGCTCCTCCGGGTCGGGCAGGAAGGACCTGGGGTCGACATACGCCTTGACGCCCCATTCGGTGCGGCCCGCCACCCGCCGCAGCGTGGCCGTGAAGTCGTCCCGGCGCTCCCGGAGCATCGCCCGGACCCGGTCGTCGTCGTGGTAGAGCGTGGCGAAGCGCAGCGGGATGACCTGGCCGTGGCGGGCCACGCCGTTGATCACCCGGTGGTGGGCGCGGGCGGTGCGCTCCAGCCATTCCAGGTCCTCCAGATGGTCGCGCAGCGCGTTCTCGTCGAAGTCCGTCAGCGGTACGGAGCCCACCACGGCGGCCAGCCCCGCGCTCTGGACCAGGCGCACCGGCTCGTCCGCCACACCGGTCAGCCCGTGCGGCGCCGTGCCGCCCCCGGGGTCGGCCGTCACCGCGTACAGCCAGGTGGCGAGGGTCTCGGTCACCGTTCGTCCTCCCGCTCCACGTCGCGCTCCTCCTCCCGCCGCGCGCCGTGGCCGTCCTCCAGCTCGCCGACGCGCCGCCGCAGTCGTTCGTTCTCCTCCAGGGCGTCCCGGGCGTGGGAGGAGAGCGTGGGGTCGTGCTCCCACCAGTCGATGCCCATCTCCTTGGCCCGGTCCACGGAGGCGACCAGCAGCCGGATCTTGATCGTCAGCAGTTCGATGTCCAGCAGGTTGATCTGGATGTCGCCGGCGATGACGATGCCCTTGTCCAGCACCCGTTCCAGGATGTCGGCCAGGCTGGAGGGCTCGGCGCTCCGGCGGGCGGGTTCGGGCGCGGCACCGGCCCGCCGGGCCGGCACGTTCCAGTCGGAGCTCTGGCTCATGTCCGGTTCTCCGCCCTGCCTCGGTAGTAGCGCTCGGCGCGGCGGTAGGTGACGAGTTCGCCGTCGTCGTCCAGTTCGACGCGGTACTCGGCGAGGATGTCGGTGGAGTCCGGTATCCGGTGCGTCTCCGCGACCTCGATGCCGACGACCCAGCCGCCCTCCCGGCGCTCCAGCGAGGTCACGCCTTCCGGGTCCCGCCCGGTCAGCTGCGCCACCTGGCGCGCCGCGCTGCGGGCGGCCCCGCGGGCGCCCAGGGCGGCGCGCCGGGGCCGCTCCCGCTCATGGCCGCGCTCGCGCCGGTCCGGCTCGTCGGGGGGCTCGCGTCGGTCCCGTTCGGTACCGGGCCGGGTGCGGGGCCGGTCCTCGCGGGAGGGCTCCTCCCGGTGGCGGTCCTCGCGCGGCCGCTCCTCGGGCCGGTCGGGCCGCCGCTCCTCGGGCCGGTCGGGCCGCCGCTCCTCGCGGGGCACGCTCACACCTCCATGCCCCCGCCGGGCGGCCCCTGGGACATCAGCCTGCGGACCAGCTCGTCCTCTTCCCGGGCCGCCTCCTCCTCGCTGAGTTCGCCGCTGTCCCGCGCCTCCGCGACCTCCTGCAGCCGCTCCTTGATCACCTCGGGGTCGTACAGCTGCCGGTGGGCCTCGTCGTGGATCCGCTCGGCGATCCAGACCACACCGCGCACCGGGGCCAGCGGCAGCGTGACCAGTCCGGTGAACACTCCCATGGCTACTCATCGCCTTCCTTGCCCTCGCGCAGTGCGTCGGCCACGAAGTCGTACGGCGCCAGCGGGCCGAGCAGGCGCATCCGGACCCGGCCGTGCCAGTGCTCGGCGAGTTCCTCGGCCGCCTCCTCGAACGCCTGCCGCCTGCCGTCCTCCACCAGGAACGAGGCGTTGACCAGCCCTTCGGCGGAGGACGGCTCCTCCGACACCGAGGCCAGCGCGTACGGCCCCAGCCGGCGGCCGAGTTCCAGCGCGTCCACGCTCCGCTTGGCGGCGATGCTGTCCATGACCAGCCGGCCGAGCTGGATCCGCTGGTCGTAACCCGCCTCCTCCGGCAGCCCCCGCAGCTCCTCGCGGAGCCGCGCGGCCTCCGGCTGTTCCAGAACCACCTCGCGCAGCACCGCGTCCTGTTCGTACCGGGCCCGCACGGTGAACTGCGCACAGCCCTGGAGCCGCTCGAAGCCACGGGCGAAGTCGTCGTGCCCCTCGGTCAGCAACTCGTCGGTGACCGCGGTGATGTCGCGCACCACGGTGCCGAAACGGAACGGCAGCACCGGTGCGGACTGCGCGGCCAGGGTGTCCAGCACCCTGGCGTGGGTGCGCAGGTCGTCGGGGGTGCCCAGCGGTTTGCCGGTGGGCACCTCGCTCACCACGGCGGCCTGGCCGCCGTGGCGGACCAGGGTCACCGGGGCCTCCGGATCCCCGACCGCGGGCAGGTCCTTGACCGACTCATCGGTCCGGTCGTCCGTGACGACCCCGTAGACATAGCAGGCACGTCCGTCCTCGGCCATCACCGCTCGCGCTCCCTGTGGCTGGTGGAACCCCTGGTGCGCCGGGGCCTCGTCCGCTCCTCGGCCTCGGGTTCCCGGTCCTCCTCGTCATCGCCCTGGAGCAGATCCGAAACGGATTCCTTGACGCCCTCCAGAGCACCCTTGGTCTTCTTCTTGCCGCCGCTCTCCTGGATCTGGTCCATGAGGCCGGGCAGACCGTGGGTCTCGGTACCGCTGCGGGCGATGTCGAGCCGGTTGGTCGCCTCCGCGAACCGCAGATACGTGTCCACGCTGGCGACGACGATACGGGCGTCGATGGTCAGGATCTCGATGCCCACCAGGGACACCCGCACATACACGTCGATGACCAGGCCCTTGTCCAGGATGAGGTCGACCACGTCGACCAGGGCGCTGGAGCTCGCCCGGTCCAGATACTGGCTCTGCTGCTGGCGTGCTACGGTCACCGCGCTCACCCGTTCCGGGGGCGGGATCCGTCAGCGGCGCGCCCGCCGCCGCACGGGCTCCTCGTCCTCGTCCTCTTCGTATTCATCCCCGGGCTCCTCGCCCTCCTCGTACTCCTCGGGCTCCTCGGGCTCCTCGGGCTCCTCGGGCTCCTCGCCCTCCTGGTATTCCTCGCGCTCCTCCGGCTCTTCCTCCTCGGGCTCCTCGCCCTCCTCGGGCTCCCGCCCCTCCTCTTCTTCCTCCTCCACGACCTCACCGTCGTGCACCGTGCCGCGCCAGCCCACGACCTCGTCGGGGTTGACCAGCACCTCGCGCATGAGATGGCGGCGGAAGTGCTTCAGCTCCAGCCGCACCCGGCGGCCCTGGGCGCGCCAGAGGTTGCCGGTGCGCTCCATGAACCCCTGCGGCCAGTACTCCAGGACGAACAGGATGCGGGTCAGCTCGGGGGCCAGTTCATGGAAGGTGATCGTGCCGTCGACATGGCCCTTGTCGGCCCGCGACTTCCAGATGATCCGCTTGTCGGGCACCTGCTCGATGACCTCTGCCCGCCACTTGCGGTGCGACCAGAACACCTGAGCCTTCCATTCGGACTCGGTCCCGTTGCCGTCCTCGTCCTCGTTCCGGACGGCCTCGACCTTCTTCATGTACGAGGGGAAGTTCTCCCACTCCGTCCAGAGGTTGTAGGTGAGGGAGAGCGGCGCACCCACATCGATCTGCTCCACGATGTTGGTGACCTTGATCTTCTTCCCGCCCTTGCCGCCGCCTCCGCCGTCGCCCCCGCCGCCGAGGCCCGGGATCAGGCTCTTGGCCTTGTCCACGAACTTGCCCTTGACCTGCTCCTTCACCTGTTCCTTGGCCTTGTCGACGACCGTGTCCTGGACCTGCTCCTTGATCTGGCCCAGCCCGCCCTTCAGGGGCTTCAGCGCTCCCCCGAGACCGCCGTGACCGGGGTTGTCTCCCAGGTGGGTGACCGATTGCAGGGCCCTTTCGCCCAGCGCGATCAGCAGTCCCTGCGCTTCCTTCAGCAGGCGGTCGGTGGGCAGTTCCGCGGCGAGTCCGCCGGTCCGGCCCTTGTGGAGTTCCTCAGCCATGGCCCTCACCCCTTGCATCGCCGCGCGTCCCCTTCGGAACCGTCCGCTTCCGGGTCTGCGCCGGACGGTCGGCCGGTCTGCGCTGCTGTCCGGCGCGCTCGCGCGACCCGCCCTCACGGGAGCGTGCGGCACTCCCGCGCTCGTGCTCCTCGTGTTCTTCCGGCTCCTCGCCCTCTTCCGGTTCCTCCGGTTCCCCGTGCTCCTCCGCTTCCGGTGTCCGGTCCCCGGCACCGCCGGTGCGCAGCGACGCGGCGCGCCGCTCCAGCTGGTCGCTCAGGGCGTCGATGCGGTTACTGGCCGCCGACATGGCCGCCTCCCGGCCCGCGGACACCAGGCGGCTGCCGATGTCCTGGCCGAGCCTGCCGAGTTCGGAGGACTTCAGCTGCTCGACGCCCGGCGGACTGATACCGGAGGCGAGGCGTTTCCCCGCGGCGAGACCGGCGAGGGCGAGGACCAAGGTGCCCTTATGGCCGCGCCCGAAGAGATAACCGCTGACGAAGGCCAGCATCACCCGGCAGTTCTTCATGATCGCTTCTCCTCCCGGCGGCGAACGAGGGAGTCGTTTCGTCACACATAACCAAGTATGGTGCATTTCACCCTATTCAGTGACCCGAGGGGCCGATACCTTCGGGGGAACGGGACTCCCTCTGGACCGAGGTCTCGGGCACCGGGACTCCGTACGGCGAGACGTCACGGACCGGGGCTCCGTACGGCGAGACCTCGCGGACCGGGGCTCCGTACGGCGAGACCTCGCGGACCGGGGCTCCGTACGGCGAGACCTCGCGGACCGGGGCTCCGTACGGCGAGACCTCGCGGACCGAGTCCTCGTACGGCGAGACCTCGGAGACCGGGGACGAGGGTCCGTCAGGCCGCCAGCGCCGGATGCAGTACCACCTTGGTGTAGCCCTCCACCCGCTTGTCGAACTTCTCGTACGCCTGCGGCGCCCGGTCCAACGGGAGTTCATGGGAGACCACGAAACTCGGCTTGGCCCGCCCCGCGATGATCAGGTCGCGCAGCTGGCGGTTGTAGCGCTTGACGTTGCACTGGCCCGTGCCCATCCGCTGCCCCTTCTCGAACATCCGGCCGATGGAGACCAGCAGCTGACCGCGTTTGGCGTGCTCATCGACGGCGCCGGGGTCGGAGGGGACGTACAGCCCCGGCACCCCGAGCCGTCCGGTCGCCCGCACCGTGTCGACCAGCGAGTTGAGCACGAGCGCGGGCTCCTCATGACCGGCGTCGTGCGCCTGGGCCTGGTAACCCACCGCGTCGATGCCCTTGTCGGTGCCCTCGCCGCCGGTGCGGTCCTTGATCTGTGCCACCGGGTCGCCCTGGGTGAAGTCGATCGGGACGGCGCCGATCTCCCGGGCCTTGTCCAGCCGCTCGGGGACCCGGTCCACCACGAACACCGTGGCGGCGCCGCGCAGCATCGCGGAGTAGGCGGCCATCAGCCCCACCGGTCCCGCGCCGTAGACGACCACGCTCTCGCCCGGGGAGACCTCGGCCAGCTCACAGCCGTGATAGCCGGTCGGGAAGATGTCGGCGAGCAGGATGAAGTCGGTCTCGAACTCCTCTCCCGGGGGCAGCTTCAGGCAGTTGAAATCGGAGAAGGGGACCCGCATCCGCTCGGCCTGCCCGCCCGGGTAGGGGCCCATCGCCACGTAGCCGTAGGCGCCGCCCGCGAAGCCGGGGTTGACGGTGAGACAGAATCCGGTGTCGCCCGCGAGGCAGTTCTTGCAGAATCCGCAGGCCACGTTGAACGGCATGACCACGCGGTCGCCCTTGGACAGCGAGACGACACCGGAACCGGTCTCCTCGACGACGCCGAGGTTCTCGTGGCCGAAGACGATGCCGGGCTCGGCCGCCGTACGGCCCTCGTACATGTGCAGGTCCGAGCCGCAGATCGCGCTGGACGTGACGCGCACGATCACATCGTTCGGATGCTCGATCTGGGGCTCGTCGACGTCCCTGACGGTCACCGAGTAGGGCTTTTCATAGACGACGGCTTTCACCTGGATCACCTCCGCGTCGGTCGCTGACGAGCGGCGGTGGTGGCGGACAGGCCGTGGTCCCAGGGTGTCTCGGCCACCACCGGGTACTTCCAGCGAACCGCCGTCGAACGCCCGGCGCAAGCGGACCGCCGACGGGCCCGTCAGCCGACCGCTCAGCCGACCGCTCAGTCGACCGCGACCCAGTCCAGGGTGCGCTGGACGGCCTTCTTCCAGCCCGCGTAACCCCGCTCCCGGGCCTCCTCGTCCCACCGGGGCTCCCAGCGCCGGGACTCGCTCCAGTGGGCGCGCAGCTCATCGGTGTCCCGCCAGAACCCCGTGGCCAGCCCCGCGGCGTAGGCGGCGCCCAGGGCCGTGGTCTCGGCGACCACGGGGCGGCTGACCGGCACACCCAGCACATCGGCCTGGATCTGCATGCACAGCTCGTTCTCGGTCACCCCGCCGTCCACGCGCAGCACGTCCAGGTGGATTCCGGCGTCCCGCTCCATGGCCTCCACCACGTCCCGGCTCTGGTAACAGATGGCCTCCAGGGTGGCGCGGGCCAGGTGGCCGTTGGTGTTGAAGCGGGTGAGGCCGACGATCGCGCCCCGGGCGTCGGAGCGCCAGTACGGGGCGAAGAGCCCGGAGAACGCGGGCACGAAGTACACCCCGCCGCTGTCCTCGACGGTGCGGGCGAGCCGTTCGCTCCCGGCGGCGTCGTCGATCATCTTCATCTGGTCGCGCAGCCACTGGACGGCCGAGCCGGTGACGGCGATCGAACCCTCCAGGGCGTAGACCGGAGCGTCGTCACCGAACTGGTAGGCCACGGTCGTGAGCAGCCCGCTGGACGAGCGGATCAGCTCCCGTCCGGTGTTGAGCAGCAGGAAGTTACCGGTGCCGTAGGTGTTCTTGGCCTCACCGGGGGCGAAGCAGACCTGGCCGACCGTGGCCGCCTGCTGATCGCCGAGGACACCCGTGATGGGGGTGGCGGTGCGCAGCGGACGGGAGGTGCGGGCCCGGCCGTACGCCTCGGGATGGGAGGAGGGGCTGATCGTCGGCAGCATGGCCCGCGGGATGCCGAAGATCTCCAGCAGTTCGTCGTCCCAGTCCAGCGTCTCCAGGTTCATCAGCATGGTGCGGCTGGCGTTGGTGACATCGGTGGCGTGGATACCGGCGCCGGGGCCGCCGGTGAGGTTCCACAGCACCCAGGCGTCCGTGTTGCCGAAGAGGGCGTGGCCGCGTTCGGCGGCCTCGCGGACGCCGTCGACGTTCTCCAGAATCCACTTGATCTTGCCGGCCGAGAAGTAGGTGGCCGGCGGCAGCCCCGCCTTGCGGCGGATGACCTCGCCATGGCCCTCCCGTTCGAGGGCGGCCGCGATGGCATCGGTGCGGGTGTCCTGCCAGACGATGGCGTTGTAGTACGGACTGCCGTCGCGCGGATCCCAGATCACCGTGGTCTCGCGCTGATTGGTGATGCCGATCGCGGCCAGGTCGGCGGAGGAGATCCCGCCCGCGCGGAGGGCGTTCTGCATCACCGAGTTGGTGCGCTCGTAGATCTCCACCGGGTCGTGCTCGACCCAGCCGGCGCGCGGCAGGATCTGGCGGTGCTCCAGCTGGTACCGCGCCACCTCGTCACCGTCGTGGTCGAAGATCATGAAGCGGGTGCTGGTGGTTCCCTGGTCCACCGCACCGACGAATTCCGGCATGTTGCCGCCTCTCGTGGTGGGTCCGGCGCGGATCTCGGGGACGGGCCCGGACCGGCTGCCCGGAGCGAGCCCGGACCGGCTACTCGGGAGGGGGAACGCGGCCCACCTCCGGTCCGGGCACCGGGAGGTAGCGGCTGATCAGGACCTTGTACAGGGCGGCTCCGACGAGCCCGCCGACGAGCGGGCCCACGATCGGCACCCAGAAGTAGAAGTTCCCGTACTGGTCCCGCCAGGCACCGTGGTAGCCGGTGAGGAAGCTCGCGAGCCGGGGGCCGAAGTCACGGGCCGGGTTGATGGCGTATCCGGCGTCGCCTCCCCACGCCATGCCGATGGCGACCACGATCAGGCCGATGATGAAGGGGCCCAGATTGGCCTTCGGGGGGTCGTTCAGCACGTCGGTGACGGCGAAGATGAGCAACATCAGGATCGCGGTGCCGATGATCTGGTCGCGCAGCGCGCCCCATTCGCTCACCGGCAGCACGCCGTTGCCGGGCAGCGTGGAGAAGACGAACTGGGTCTTGACGGTGTGCCCCGGATCGGCGTGCGCCAGCGCCTCGGTGTAGTTCCAGCGCACCAGCAGGGCACCGATGAACGCGCCGAGCGTCTGGGCCACGGTGTACGGCAGGACCTTGCGCCAGGGGAAGTCCCTGAAGGTCGCCAGGGCGAGGGTGACCGCCGGGTTGATATGGGCCCCGCTGAGCCGCGCCGACACATACACGCCGAAGGTGACGCCCAGCCCCCACGCCCAGGCGATGGAGTCGTGCGCGCCGAGCCCGCCCGGGGGCTTGGTGAGGGCGCCCCCGGCCACGACCTGGGCCACGACACCGCAGCCGAACAGGATCAGCACCATGGTCCCCGCGAACTCCGCGCAGAGCTCGCCGAGCAGTGCCGGCCTCGCATGGTTTCGGTTCGGGGCGGTCATGGGCCCATCGTGGTCGCGCGGCGGCGCGGCGGCCCGTCCTGGTCCGCCGTCCGGGGCACGGGCGGCGGATCCGGGTCTGTACGGACCGGGGTGTCGCCCGGTACCAAGGTCATGACAACATCACCCTCGCCATCACCGTCCGGCAACACCACCCCTCACCCCCCAGCGGAAACAGGACGACACCGATGCCGACCACCGGAGCCCCGACGAACTGGGCCGGGAACATCACCTTCTCCGCCGCCCGGCTGCACCACCCGGACACCGCCGACGAACTGCGGCGCATCGTCGGCTCCGCCGACCGGGTACGGGTGCTGGGCACGGGGCACTCCTTCAACCGCATCGCCGACACCGACGGCGATCTGGTGAGCCTGGACCGGCTCCCGCACCGGGTGGAGATCGACCCGGGGAAGCGCACGGCGACCGTCGCGGCGGGCATGCGCTACGCCCAGGTGGCCCAGGCCCTGCACGCGGAGGGTTTCGCGCTGGCCAACCTCGCCTCACTGCCGCACATCACGGTCGCGGGGGCCTGCGCCACCGCCACCCACGGCTCGGGGAGCACCCAGCGCTGCCTGGCGGCGGCCGTCGCCGGACTGGAGATCGTCGGCCCCGGGGGCGAGCTGACCCGGATCACCCGGGACGACGACCCGGACCGGCTGAACGGCGCCGTGGTCGGGCTCGGCGGACTGGGCGTCGTCACCGCCATGACGCTGGACATCGAGCCCGCCTACGACGTGGCCCAGTGGGTGTGGACCGGGCTTCCGCTGGACCGGCTGGACGACAGCTTCGAGGAGATCTTCGGCGCCGCCTACAGCGTCAGCGTCTTCACCGACTGGCGCTCGGGCGAGGGCGTGGTGTGGCTGAAGTGCCGCACCGATCTGCCCGGTCCCCCGGCGCCGGAGGAGCCGTGGCTGGGGGCCCGCCCGGCCGACCGCCACCACCACCCGGTACCCGCGATGCCCCCGCTGCACTGCACCGAGCAGCTGGGCGCGCCGGGGCCGTGGCATGAGCGGCTGCCGCACTTCCGCCCGGACTTCACCCCGAGCAACGGGGACGAGTTGCAGTCGGAGCTGCTGCTGCCGTGCGAGGCGGCCTCGGCGGCCTTCGCGGCGCTGCGCGGTCTGGGCGAGCGGATCGCGCCCGTGGTGCAGGTGTCCGAGGTCCGCACGGTCGCGGCGGACGAGCTGTGGCTGAGCCCCGCGTACGGCCGGGACAGCGTCGCCTTCCACTTCACCTGGCTGCCCGACCACGAGGCGGTGATGGAGGTGGTGGCCGCCATGGAGGAGGAGCTGCTGCCGCTGGGGGCGCGGCCGCACTGGGGCAAGCTGACGTCGGCCACGCCGGAGCGGATCCTCTCCTCTTACGACCGAGCCGCCGACTTCGCCCGGCTGCTGGCCGGGCACGACCCGGCGGGGAAGTTCCGCAACGCCTATCTGGAGGGCTACTTCCCCACCGGGTGAGAGCGGCCCCAGCGGTCCGCCCGGGGTAGCGCGGCCCCGGCGGTCCGCCCGGGTGGGAGCGACTCCGGCTGGTGCTCAGCCGGCCCAGGACCATTCGGCGACCTCGGGCAGATCGGTGCCGTGCTCGCGGATCCAGGCGTGGTGGCGGGTGCGGGCATCCTGCATCCGCTGCCGTACGGCCGCGGCGCGCACCGCGAGCCCCGGGGTCCGGTCGATGACGTCCATGACCAGCCGGTAGCGGTCCAGGTCGTTGCGGACCACCATGTCGAACGGCGTGGTGGTGGTGCCCGCCTCCTTGTAACCGCGCACATGGAGGTGCGGGTGGACGGCCCGGCGGTAGGACAGCCGGTGCACCAGCCACGGGTAGCCGTGGTACGCGAAGATGACCGGCCGGTCGCGGGTGAACAGGGCATCGAACTCGTGCTCCGTCATCCCGTGCGGGTGCTCCTCCTTCGGCAGCAGCCGGGTCATGTCGACGACGTTGACCACGCGCACAGCCACGTCGGGCAGGTGGCGTCGCAGGATCCCGGCGGCCGCGAGGACCTCCTGGGTGGGCACGTCGCCCGCGGCGGCCAGCACCACGTCCGGCTCCCGCGCGCCGGTCTCGGTACCGGCCCAGTCCCAAATCCCGGCGCCGCGGGCGCAGTGGGCCCGCGCCTGGTCCAGGTCGAGCCAGTCGAAACAGGGCTGTTTGCCCGCGACGACGACATTGACGTAGTCGCGGGTGCGCAGGATGTGGTCGGCCACGCAGAGCAGGGTGTTGGCGTCCGGCGGCAGGTAGACGCGCACCACTTCGGGACTCTTGTTGAGCACGTGGTCGACGAACCCGGGGTCCTGGTGCGAGAAGCCGTTGTGGTCCTGGCGCCACACATGCGAGGTCAGCAGGTAGTTGAGGGAGGCCACGGGGCGCCGCCAGGGCAGTGAACGGGAGGTCTTCAGCCATTTGATGTGCTGGTTGACCATGGAGTCGACGATGTGCACGAACGCCTCGTAGCAGGAGAAGAGGCCGTGCCGTCCGGTCAGCAGATAGCCCTCCAGCCAGCCCTGGCAGAGGTGCTCGGAGAGGACCTCCATGACCCGGCCGTGCCGCCCGAGGTGCTCGTCGGTGGGGAGGGTGGCCTCCTGCCACGCCTTACCGGTGGCCTGGTAGAGGGCCTCCAGCCGGTTGGAGGCGGTCTCGTCCGGGCCGACGACCCGGAAGTCACGACGGGTGTCGGTGTCCTCCATGACCTTCGCCAGCAGCCCGCCGAGGACCCGGGTCGGCTCGTGCAGGGTCACACCGGGCTTGTCCACCGGGACCGCGTACCGCTCCAGACCGGGCAGCGGCAGCGAGCGCAGCAGCAACCCGCCGTTGGCGTGCGGATTGGCGCCCAGCCGGCGGTCGCCCTCCGGCACCTCCGCCAGGACGTGCGGCCTGGGCCGCCCGTCGCCGTCGAACAGCTCCTCGGGACGGTACGACCGCAGCCAGCGCTCCAGCTGCCGCAGGTGCTCGGGGTTCTCCCGGACACCCGGCAGGGGGACCTGGTGGGCGCGCCAGGTGCCCTCCACCGGGAGCCCGTCGACCTCCTCGGGGCCGGTCCAGCCCTTGGGCGTACGGAGCACGATCACCGGCCAGCGCGGCCGCTGGGCGATGCCCTCCTCGCGGGCGGTGCGCTGGAGCAGGGCGATCCGGTCCAGTGCCTGGTCCAAGGCGTGCGCCATGGCCCGGTGCACCTCGAACGGTTCGTCCCCGGCGACGTGGATCGGCTCATGGCCGTATCCCCGCAGCAGCTCGTCCAGCTCGGGCCGGGGCAGCCGGGCGAGCACCGTGGGGTTGGCGATCTTGTAGCCGTTGAGGTGGAGGATCGGCAGGACGGCGCCGTCGTGGACGGGGTCCAGGAACTTGTTGGCGTGCCAGGAACCGGCCAGCGGCCCGGTCTCGGCCTCGCCGTCGCCGATGACGCAGGCGACCAGCAGTCCCGGGTTGTCCAGTGCGGCCCCGTAGGCGTGGGCGAGGGAGTAGCCCAGCTCGCCGCCCTCATGGATGGAGCCGGGCGTCTCGGGGGCGACATGGCTGGGCACTCCGCCGGGGAAGGAGAACTGCCGGAAGAGCCGGGCCATGCCCGCCGCGTCCCGGCTGACATCCGGGTAGACCTCGGAGTAGCTGCCGTCCAGCCAGGATCCGGCGACCACCGCGGGACCGCCGTGCCCGGGGCCCCAGACGCAGATGGCGTCCAGGTCGCGCTCCTTGATGACGCGGCCCAGGTGGGTGTGGACGAGGTTGAGTCCCGGTGAGGTGCCCCAGTGGCCCAGCAGCCGGGGCTTGATGTGATCCGGGCGCAGCGGCTCGGTCAGCAGCGGATTGGCCAGCAGATAGATCTGGCCCGCCGCGAGGTAGTTGGCGGCGCGCCAGTGGGCGTCCAGGGCGCGGATCCGGTCGTCGGCGAGCCCGCTCCCCGGCGAGCCCGTCGTGGTCGGTGCGTCTGGCATGGACTTCTCTCCCTCTTCCCTGTGATGTCCGGCTTCCCTGCGATGTCCGGTTTTCTTGCGATCCGGCTTCGCTGCGATGTCCGGCTTCCGGGGGTACCCGGCTTCCCCGGAATGCCCGGTTGCGTACCCTGCTCGGTGCTCTCCCGTTATGTGCTGTCATGTGCCCGGTGAGAGGCCCTCGCTCGTGGTCTCCTACCCCGCGCCCGGTGTTGCGCCCCGGCGCGTGGTGTCCGCCGTGTGCCCGGTGATGCGCCCCCGCTCGTGGTGTCCGGTCGTGGGCCTGGTGCTGCGCTCTGGCTCCCGGTCCCTGGTCGTGGGCCGGTGCTGCGGCCCCGTTCCTGACCTCCTGTCATGCGCCCTGCCATGTGCCCGCTGGGTGCGCCGCCGGCCGTTCAGACCCGTTCCGGCACGATCACCACCGGGCAGGGCGCGTGGTGCAGGGCCGCGTGGGCGATGCGGCCGAGCTGGAGCCCGACAGTGTGACCGTGGCCGCGGCGGGCGCCGAGGACCAGCAGATCGGCGGTGGCCGCCGCGTGGAGAAGCGCCTTGCGGGCCGTTCCCTCGGCCGTCTCGCCGTGGACGGTGACCTCGGGGTGGTCCCGTCGGGGGGTCCGCAGGGCGTTGTCCAGCGTCCGCTCCGCCCGTGCCCAGTGGGCACGGACCGGGTCCCCGTTCATCAGCAGATCATCCGTCATCTCCCCGGCCGGGCAGCGCCACGCCCGTACAGCCTCCAGCACGCTGCCGCGCGCCGCGGCCTCGCGGAAGGCGAACCGGGTCGCGGCCGACGGACCGGCCGCCCCGCGCACGCCGAGCACGATCCGGCCGAAGGCGCCACGCCGGTTGGGCTCCCCGCCGCGTACGAGGGTCACCGGGCACGAGGCGCGGGCGGCGACCGCGAGACCGACCGAGCCGAGGAGCAGCCCGGCCAGTTCGCCCCGCCCGCGGGAGCCGGTGACCAGGCCCGACGCGTCCAGACCCGCGCGCAGCAGCGCGGCGGCCGGGTCCTCCGGCAGGACCTCGGCGGAGATCTTCACATCGGGTCGGTACCGGTGGGCGCGCTCCGCGGCGGAGGCGACGATCTCCTCGGCCCTGGCCTGCTCCCAGGGGCGCTCGGGGCCGCCGGCGGGTGCGATGCCCTCGTACCGCTCCCACAGGGAGGCGTGGACGAGCCGCAGCGGCACACCGTACCGGGCCGCCTCGTCCACCGCCCAGTCCACCGCCTGAAGGCTGTGGTGCGATCCGTCGACGCCCACCACCAAGGGAAGCTCCACCTTTTCCCACCACCTTCCGCGCGGTGTGCCCGCGCCGAGGCCCGCTGAGGCCCGCGCCGTCCCGACGCCTTACACCCTCCTCGCCGTGCGGGACCGGACGCGAGGGGCGCTTCGGCCCCGCCGGGGGTCGTTCGGCCCAGGGCATCCCTGCGGGCCGAACGGTCCCGAGCGGACCCCGGGCAGCCCAAGAGGACGGCCGGGACGCCGTCCGAAGCTGGGACCGGACCGGGGAGGCAGGATGAAGCATCGCAAAATCGGCAACGTGATGACCGACGACGTCGTACGGGTGAGGTCCGGGGCCTCGTTCGACGAGATCGACGCGCTGCTCTCCCGGCACCGCATCAACGGGCTGCCGGTGGTGGACGAGGACGACAAGGTGGTCGGCGTGGTCACCGGGACCGATCTCAGCCGGCCCGCCCCGACGGCCGGACAGCTGATGTCACGGCCCGCGGTCACCGTGCGCCCCCAGGACAGCATCGTGGACGCGGCCCGCGCGATGGACCGCCATCGCGTCGAGCGGCTTCCCGTCGTCGATGAGGAGGACCGGCTGATCGGCATCGTCACCCGCCGGGATCTGCTGCGGATCTTCCTCCGCCCGGACGACGAGATCCGCGACGAGGTGATCGACGAGGTGCTGGTCCGCTCGCTGTGGATCGGCCCGCAGTCCGTCGCGGTCACCGTGACCGACGGCATCGTGCGGCTGGAGGGGCAGCTGGACCGGCACAGCGAGATCCCCATCGCGGTCCGGATGGCCGGACAGGTGGACGGCGTGGTCGCCGTCGTGAACCGGCTCACCTACCGGATCGACGACTCCGTCGGCCGGGGAGGTGCGCGGCGATGACCCATCCGGCCAAGCCGGTGCGGAACGGGCGGGTGGTGGTGGGCCTGGACGGCTCCGACAGCGCCCGGGCCGCGCTGGACCTCGCGATCGCCGAGGCCCGGCGCCGTGCCGCCACGCTGGAGATCGTGCACGCCTGGCCGTGGGCCCGCACCGACCCGCTCGCCTTCGACCCGGACAACGAACCGCGGCGGCCCCCGGTGGAGATCGCCAGGACCGTGCTCCGACTGGCCGTGGCACGGGCCCAGGAGCGGGAGCCGGGGCTGCGGATCGTGCCCACGCTGACGGCGGAGGACGCGGTGCCCGAGCTGCTGCGGATCGGCGCGGACGCCGCCCTGATCGTCATCGGCAGCCGGGGGCTGGGCGGATTCACCGGGCTGCTGCTCGGCTCGGTCGGGCTGCGGCTGGCCGCCCACACCCGGCGCCCGCTGCTGGTGGTGCGCGGCGGGCCACCAGCGGCGTACGGGCCCGAGGGCCACGGCAAGGTGCTGGTCGGGCTGGAGAGCGGCGCGGACGGGGCGGCGGCCCGGTTCGCCTTCGAGGAGGCGGTCCGGCGCCGGGCGCGGCTGCGGGTGCTCTACGCCTGGGCGCGGCCGCGGGTCTTCACGGGCGATCACACCCTGCCCGCGCGGGAGGTGGGGGCGCTGCGCGCCGAGCGGGAGCAGACGGTGGCCTACGGCGTGGTGGCCGCCCTGCGCGAGGAGTTCGGCCAGGTGCGGGTGCGGGAGCACACCTCCACCAGCACCCCGGCGCAGGCGCTGGTGGAGGCGTCGCGGGCGGCGGACGTTCTGGTGGTCGCCGTACAGCGGCGCCCGGCCAGGCTGGGCATGCAGCTCGGCCCGGTCACCCATGCGGTGCTGCACCATGCGCACTGCCCGGTGGTGCTGGTCCCGGTCGAATAGACCGGCCGGTGGGCGCGGTCCGGTGGACCGGCGACGCTCCCGCGGTCGCCGCGTTGCCCGGTCGGCCCCGCGCTCCGAGTCCGCCGGAGGCGAGGACGGGAGGGACGAGGCCCCTTGAAGGGGCCGGTGTCCGACAGGTCGGGCCCTGGGCGCCGGGGAAAGCCGGTGGGCCCCGTCACCCCAGGCGCCGGGACACCAGCAGACCCCGCCACCCCAAGCACCAGGACGCCAGCAGACCCCGCCACCCCAAACACCAGAACACCAACGGACCCCGCCACCCCAAACACCAGAACACCAGCAAGCCCCACCACCCCAAACACCAGAACACCAACGGACCCCGCCACCCCAAACGCCAGAACACCAGCAGACCCCGCCACCCCAAGCGCCAGGACGCCTGGGGACACCGCCACCCCCAAGCGCCGGAAAGGGCCGGTTGACCTGATACCGGGGCCCACCCCGGGACCGGTCGGCCCTGTCGGCGGCGGCCCGGTCATGGTCCGCTGGAAGTGGCACCGGGGGCATCCGGCAGACGCGGAGAAGCGGACGTCCGAGTACCGCGCACCGCGCAATCAGGGCCCGCGAGAAGCGGGCGCCCCCGGCGCCCCTCCGGCTGGGCCCTTCCCGGCGGCGGCCGGGGTGGGCCGGAGATTCCGGCACGCCGCCGCCGTCGTCGTCCGGGAAGCACCGCGGGCCGTGGGCGCCGCGGTCGCCGTGGCTGCCGCGGGGTGGTGGCGAGGCCGGATACGGCCGGCCGCCGGCGGTCAGCGGCTGCACTCCCCGGAGGTGAAGTGAACGAGCCGCCGAGTGGCTCCTGCCGGGAAGGAGGCAGCGATGGCGCGTCCCGTCACCGTCGGCCTGGACGGTTCGCCCGAGAGTTTGGCCGCCGCCGGCTGGGCGGCGCACGAGGCCCGTTCGCGCGAGGCGCCGCTGCGGCTGGTGAACGCGTGGCCGGGGCCCGATCAGATGGACCTGACCCCGGGCCGGGAGGCCGCCTGGCACTACTGGGCCGAACGCGCGCTGCGCTCGGCGCGTGCCGAGCTGGACGCCGACCACCCGGACGTGACGATCCTCACCGACCAGATCCCCGGGCAGCCGGCGCCCGTTCTGCTGGCCGAGGCGGAGCGCGCCCAGCTGCTGGTGGTGGGGTCCCGCTCGATCGGCGCGGTCGCCGGTTTCTTCCTCGGCTCCGTCGGCCTGGAGCTCGCCGCCCGCGCGGTGAACCCCGTGGTGCTGGTGCGGGCGGACGGACACGAGGACCGGCACGGCGATGTGGTGGTCGGGGTGGAGCCGGGCGAGCCGGGCGGCGACATCCTGGAGTTCGCCTTCGACGCCGCGGTCCGGCGCGACGGCGTACTGCGGGCCGTGTACGCCAGCCGGGTCCCCGCCATCCGGGGCGACGCCCCCTGGGTGGTGGACGTGGGGCTGAGCGACGCCCGCAAGGAGGCGGAGCACGCGCTGGGCGAGGTGTTGGCGCCGTGGCGGAACAAGTTCCCCGGGGTGCGCATCTTCGAGGAGATCGCGTCGGACAGCCCGGCCCGGCGGCTGGTGGGTGCGGCGGCGGGGACGGCGCTGATGGTCGTGGGCCGCGGCCCGCGCCATGTCGGGTTCGGCCCCCGGCTGGGGCCAGTCACCCAGGCCGTGGCGCACCACGCCGCCTGTCCGGTCGCGGTAGTGCCCCAGCGATAAGCCCTCGGGAGCGTGCGACGACGGCCCATCGGCGACGAACGGCAGCGAACGGCGGCGACGTACGACGGCGGCGATGAACGGCAGCGACCAACCGCCGGGAACGGCCGGAACGACCAGGAACGGAGCGCACAGCAGCGGAACAGGACCGCAGCGGAAACAGACCGCAGAGGAACAGGACCGCAAGGGAAACAGACAGCAGGTGAACAGGACCGCAGCGGAACAGGACCGCAGACGAAGCTGAAGACAACCGGAGCAAGTAAGGGAAAACGGCCATGAAAGCACTCGTCTTCCACGGGCCGGGGCAGTCCGCCTGGCAGGAAGTGCCCGACCCCGAGCTCGAGGCCCCCACCGACGCGATCGTCCGGATCGGCACCGTGACCATCTGCGGCACCGATCTGCACATCCTCCGCGGCGAACTGCCCGAGGTGACTCCCGGCAGGGTGCTCGGCCACGAGGGGGTCGGCGAGGTTGTCGAGACCGGCGCCGATGTCCGCGGGGTCCGCCCCGGTGACCGGGTGCTGATCTCGTGCATCTCGGCCTGCGGCCACTGCCGGTTCTGCCGGGAGCGCGCCTACGGACAGTGCCGGGGCGGCGGGGGCTGGATCCTGGGCCACACGGTCGACGGCACCCAGGCCGAGTACGTCCGGGTGCCCTTCGCCGATCTGTCCACGCACCCGCTGACGGGCTCGGCCGAGGGCCATGACGCCGTGCTGCTGTCGGACGTCTTCCCCACCGCCTACGAGGTGGGCGTCCTCAACGGCCGGGTGGGGCCGGGCGACACGGTCGTGGTGGTGGGCGCCGGTCCCATCGGGCTGGCCTCGATCGCCACCGCGCAGTTCTACTCCCCCGGCCGGATCATCGCCATCGATCCGGACGCGGCCCGGCTGGACGCCGCCAAGCGGGTCGGTGCCGACGCGGTGGCGGATTCCGCCGAGGACCCGGAGCGGCTGGTGGACGACCTCACCGAGGGGCTCGGCGCCGATGTGGTGATCGAGGCGGTGGGGAGCCCGCGGAGCTTCGAGAGCTGTACCCGCATGGTGCGGCCGGGCGGCAGGGTCGCCAACGTCGGGGTGCACTCCCGGCCCGCACGGCTCCACCTCGAGGAGCTGTGGATGAAGAACGTGACGATCACCACCGGGCTGGTCGACGCCTATTCCACGCCCACCCTGCTCTCCTTGCTGACCGCCGGGCGGCTGCCCGCCTCCACGCTGATCACCCATCTCTTCGAGCTGGACCAGATGGAGGAGGCGTACGACATCTTCGCCCGCGCGGCCGACACCGGTGCGCTCAAGATCGCGCTCGGTGAGGCCGCCCGTCCGCTGGTGACCCGGGAGAAGTGAACGCGGAGGTGGCGCGCATGCCGGCGTCCATCACCGTCGGCGTCGACGGTTTCCCCGAGAGCCCGCGGGCCGCGCACTGGGCGGCGCGCGAGGCCCTGCTGCGCGATCTGCGGCTGCGTCTGGTCCACGCCTGGCCCCCGCTGTCGCCCGCGGCCCGGACGCTCCCCCACGAGGACGCCCCCGACCACTGGGCGCAGCGGCTGCTGACCGACCTGGTGGGCGAATTGCACGATGCCTATCCGGGGTTGCGGGTCACCGCCGAGCTGGTGCCCCAGGCCCCCGTGCCCGCGCTGCTGGCCGCGGCCCGGGACGCCGAGATGCTGGTGCTCGGATCGCGGGGGCGCGGCACCCCCGGCGGCTTCCTCCTCGGTTCGACCGGCCGCCACGTCCTGGCGCACGGGGAACGGCCGGTGATCATGGTGCATGCCGACGACAGCCCGCTGACCGCCGATGTGGCCGTCGGGGTGTCCCTGCCGGAGCCGGACGAGGAGCCGCTGCGGTTCGCCTTCGACGCCGCCGCCCGGCGTGGTGGCGCACTGCGCGCCGTGCACGCGGGCGCGAGCGGTCCGCAGGACGAGGAGGCGGACGCGCTCGGCGAGGCGCTGCGGCCGTGGCGGGAGAAGTACCCCGGGGTGCCGGTGGCGGAGACCCTCTCCGCGGAGCGGGCGCCGCTCGGGGTGGTGCACGCCGTGCCGGGCTCCGGGCTGCTGGTGCTGGGCCGCGCGGAGACCGTGCCGGGCCCGGTCCCCCAGCTGGGCTCGGTGGTCCACGCGGCGGTGCACCACGCCCCGTGCCCGGTGGCGGTGGTCCCGTGCGGCTGAACCGGGACGGAACGCGCGGGCCCTCCGGACGTCCGGAGGGAGGACGAGGGAGGACGAGGGAGGACGAGGGAGGACGAGGGAGGACGAGGACGACGATGTCGGACGCGATGACCACCGACCTCTACGAGGCGACGATGGCCCTGTCGTATCTGCGCGAGGGCATGACCGCCCCGGCCACGTTCGACCTCTACGCCCGCCGGCTGCCGCCCGAGCGGGGTTTCCTGGTCGCCGCCGGTCTGGAGCCGGCGCTGGACTATCTGTCCGGCTTCCGCGTGGGGCCGGAGGACGTGGCGGCGTTCGCCGCGGCGATGCACCGCCCGTACGAGGACCTCGAACCCCTGCTGGGACTCGGCTTCGACGGCGAGGTGCGGGCGGTGCCCGAGGGGCGCGTCGTCCTGGCCGGGGAGCCGCTGCTGGAGCTGACCGCCCCGCTGCCGCAGGCCCAGCTGGTCGAGACGTATCTGCTGGGGCAGCTGAACCATCAGACCACCGTCGCCTCCAAGGCCGCCCGCTGTGTGCTCGCGGCGCAGGGGCGTGCGGTGGTGGACTTCTCGCTGCGCCGCACCCACGGCCCCCAGGCCGGGCTGCAGGCGGCACGGCTGGGCGCGCTGACCGGGTTCGCGGCGACCAGCAATGTCGCGGCGGCCGACGCCTACGGGATCGAGGCCACCGGGACGATGGCGCATGCGTACATCGAGGCGTTCCCGGACGAGGAGACCGCGTTCCGCGCCTTCGCCCGTACCCATCCCGGCCCGGTCACCTTCCTGGTGGACACCTATGACACGGCGGCCGGAGTGGCCACCGCGGCGCGGGTGCTGCGCGAGCTGGGTCCCGGGCCCAGCAGCGCGATCCGGCTGGACAGCGGGGACCTGGGCGAGGAGGCGGTACGGGCGCGGGCGATCCTCGACGCGGCGGGGCTGCCGGAGGTGCGGATCGTGGCGAGCGGCGGGCTCGACGAGTACGCCGTGCAGGAGCTGATCCGTTCGGGCGCGCCGATCGATGTCTTCGCCGTGGGCACCCGGGTGGGGGTGTCGGCGGACGCCGCCTACCTCGACACCGCGTACAAGCTGGTCGCCTACGACGGGGAACCGGTGATGAAACTGTCCTCGGCCAAGGCCACGGCCCCCGGCCCCAAGCAGGTGTGGCGCCGCCCCGGCTACGCCGATGTGATCGGCGAGCGGGACGAGCTTCCGCCGCACGGCGGGACGCCGCTGCTGGAGACCATGATGCGGGCGGGCCGGCGGACCGCGGCGCCCGACACCCTCGACCGCGCCCGGCGGCGGTTCGG
>NZ_BBOX01000122.1 GCF_001553455.1 Streptomyces hygroscopicus subsp. hygroscopicus | reverse complement strand
GCGCCACACCACTCTCCGCTCGACCGTCGGATCGGCCGTCGCCGAGCTGGAGCGCCGTCTTGCCGAAACCGCGGACGCCCTCGGCGCCTGCGAGCGGGACCAGAAGCAGCGCCGTGCGGAGTACTCCGCGGCGGACCGCCGCGCCGGACGCGCCGAGGGCCGTATCGAGCAGCTGGACAAGGATGTCCGCGAGGCGGCGGCCACGCGCGCCGAGGCCATCGCCGCGCTCCAGCGGTTCGCGGCCACCGGCCTGCTGACCGTCGCCCTGCCCGAGGCTCCCGTCCCGCCGCTGGACGGCGGCCCCTGGGCCGCCACCCCGGCCATCGCGCTCGCCCGTTCGATCGAGGCGGCGCTGTCCGGCACGGACGACTCCGACGGCGCCTGGGAACGCGTGCAAAAGCGGCTCAGCGAGGAGTACAAGAAGCTCCAGGACATCCTCTCCCGGGGCGGCCACAGCGCGACGGCGCGCATGACCGAGGACGGCATGATCGTCGACCTGGTCTACCAGGGCCGCCGGCGGGCCGTGCCCGAACTGGCCGGGGCCCTGGCCACCGAGGTCCAGGAGCTGACCCGCATCCTGTCGGCGCACGAACGCGAAATCCTGGAAACCCACCTGCTGACCGAGGTCGCCGGCACCCTGCAGGAGCTGATCGGCACCGCCGAGCGCCAGGTGCGCGCCATGAACACCGAACTCGAGCAGCGGCCCACCTCCACCGGCATGAAGCTGCGCCTGATCTGGCGGCCCTCCCGCAAGGCACCAGCCGGTCTGGCACAGGCGCGGGCACGGCTGCGCCAGTCCGCCGACGCCTGGGCGGCCGAGGACCGGGCGGCGGTCGGCGAATTCCTGCAAGCCCAGATCGCCCGCGCGCAGGCCGAGAACGCCACGGGCAGCTGGCTGGAAGTGCTCACCACCGCGCTCGACTACCGCGCCTGGCACGAATTCGGCATCGAACGCCACCAGCACGGCGCCTGGGTGCCCGCCACCGGGCCCGCCTCCGGCGGTGAACGCGTCCTGGCCGTCTCCGTACCCCTGTTCGCCGCCGCCTCCGCCCACTACGCCACCGCCGCTCCGCACGCCCCGCGCCTGGTCACCCTGGACGAAGCCTTCGCCGGTGTCGACGACGACTCCCGCGCCAAGTGCCTGGGCCTGCTGCACGCCTTCGACCTGGACGTGGTGATGACCAGCGAGCGCGAATGGGCCTGCTACCCCCAGGTACCCGGCATCGCCATCGCGCAGCTCTCCCGCGTCGACGACATCGCCGCGGTGCTGGTGACCCGCTGGCAGTGGGACGGCGCCGAGCGGACCCGGGCCCCGGAACCCGACCGCCGCACGACGACGGAACCCGACCACACGGCGACGGAACCCGACCACCGCACGGCCCCCGAACCCGACCACAGGGCCCCCGAACCCGACCACCGCACGGCGACGGAACCCGACCACCGTACGGCTGCCGAACCCGACCACCGCACAGCGACGGAACCCGACCACCACACGGCACAGGAACCCCACCACCGAACAGCCCCCGAACTCGACCGCCACACGGCCGCCGAACCCGACCGCACGACGACGGAACCCGACCACCGCACGGCGGCGGTCCCCGCACCGGCGGGCTCCCCCGAGGGCCCCGAACCCGCCCCCACCGAGAATCCCGCACCCGGCCAGGACGCCCTGTGGCCCTGAGAAGTGACGCGGGGCCGCCCGTGGCGAGGAAAGGGAGGGCCCACGCATGAGCGCACCCGACGCACCCGACGCCCCCGCCGGGCGCGTCGACCGCGACCGCCTCACCCGCCTCCTCGGCGCCCCGGGCTGCGCCTGGCTGGTGGACCGGATACGCCGCCGTATGGAACGCGCCGAGCCGCTCACCGGCCCGGTCACCCTGGCCGCGCCCACCGACGGCGAGCGGGCCGCCGCCGAGCGCCTGCTGGGCCGGGCCCCCAGCGGCGGGCGTTCGCTGAGCATCCGGCTCGACGCCGTCGACACCGTCCTGCGCCGCTCCGGCGTCAGCCCCGACGGCCTCGCCGCCGCCGTCGTCGCCCTCACCGGACCCGTCACCCTCCTCAGCGACGTACGCCGGCGGGAGGCGGACGCCTGGCACGACGCGTACACCCCGCTCACCGAATTCTGCTCCGAGCGGCCCGAACTGGCCGACTGGGGCGAGCGCGTCCGCGTGAGCGGCCTCGTCCGCCGCCTGGCACGCGACCCGGGGTCCGCCCGCGCCCTGCTCGCTTCCGCCGTGACGGCGCTGCGGAGCCTGCCCGCGGACCCGGCCGTCTCCCTCCCGGCCTTCGCCGCCCGTACCCTCGGCGACGCCCACGCCCTCGACGACGGCACCCCGCTCGCCACCCTCGTCCACTCCGGCGTCCGCGCCCTGACCGGCTTCCCCGACGGCACCGGAGCCGAGTGGCGCCGCGAAGCATGGGCCTGCGCGGGACTCCTCAAGGACGCCCTGTCCTCCACCGTCCTGACCGTGGGCCTACGCGGCACCCCCGCGCTCGACTGGGCCACCGACAGCGGGGAACCCGCCGTGCTCACCCTGCGCCAGCTCACCCGCACCCCTCCCCGGCAGGCGCCGCCGGTGGTGCGCGTCTGCGAGAACCCGACCGTGCTCGCCACGGCGGCCGACACCTACGGCCCGGACTGCCCGCCCCTGGTCTGCCTCCAGGGCCAGCCCTCGGCCGCCGCCCTCACCCTCCTGCGCCATCTGCACTCCCACCGGGCGACGCTGCTCTACCACGGCGACTTCGACTGGGGCGGCATACGCATCGCCGCCGCGTTGCTGCGGCGCGTCCCCTGGCACCCCTGGCGCTACACCACCGCCGACTACCGCGCCGCCGCCGGCCGAAGCCCCCTGGCGCCCTCCCTGACGGGCACACCCGCCACCGCCCCCTGGGACCCGGGCCTGCGGGCCGCCCTGAGCGAACTGCGCGTACGCGTCGAGGAGGAAACCGTCCTCGACGATCTCCTGACCGACCTCGCACCCTGACGACTCAACGGGATCGCGTGGGGTAGGCGTAGCAGTATAAGGAGCATGTCCGAGCCCACTCGCCACCCGTTCCTGAGGCAGACCGCAGTACGGGCACCTCAACCGTGCCCGGCCCAGCCGACGCGCTGCATTCTCCGAAGCCCCCATACACCGAGGGTCAGCATCCCTTCCATCGGTGTGTAGAGGGTGAATCGGTCGGGGTTCCTGGGGCGTTCGGGTTCCGGCGAAAAGGAAGTCGACGCGGCAGGCGCATCCTGCAACCAGCGACTTGGCGAGTGCGGCCAGTACACGACGAAGCTCCCAACCCGTATCGGTGCGGCGGGAAGGCCATGCGGAGCGTCCGCCCCTCGTCGCTCCTCGGTCCGGTCCGCCGCTCTGTGCCGAGCGACGCGCTCGGCACCCGGCTCACAGACCGTGTGCGTCCATCAGCCGCATCAGGTTCCGTTTCCGCTTCTGGGCGGTGCGGAGGGCGGTGGCGTACGCGGTGAACTCATCCGTCGATCCGAGGCGGCGGTGGCAGTCCCGGATGCTCAGCAGCAGGCTGACCAGCTCCTCGTAGACCGCGTTGCCGGTCTGCTTGGTCAGCGGTCCGGTCAGGCGCAGGTAGACGCCGAGCGCGTCGGCGGGGCGGGCGGCGCGGGCCTGGTCGGCGAGGGTGAGCCACTGCCGGTCGTCGGCGCCGGTGTCGGTGGCGGCCTCCCAGGCGGCGTCGACGTCCTCGTCGTCGAGCAGGGCGTCGACCAGGACGGGGCCGCCGTACCGGGACGGCTGGCGCTGTTCCGCATCGGCCCGCAGCAGGGCCAGCGCCCCCTCACGTTCGGCCGGCCAGCAGTCCGCGGCCCGGGCGGCGGCTCGCAGGCGCTGGTACGCGGGCAGGGTGCGGCGGGCGGCGAAGTGGCCGCGGCGCAGGGCGACGGCGTCGGGGAGCCGGTCGGCCTGCTCATAGCGGTCGCAGAGGTAGTCGAGGAGGGCGGTGTCGACGGCGGCGAGGTCGCGGGCGTCCTGGATGCCGCGTTCCGCCCAGCGCAGGGCCTCGTCGGGGCGCCGGGCGGCGTCCAGCTCCTGGGCGATGACCAGGTGCGTGTGTCCGTTCGGTACGAGGTCGGCCGCGTGCACGGCGATCACCGCGTCGACGTCGCCGCCCGCCTTGGCCAGACGCTCCATCAGGTACTTCTCCGCCCAGCCGCGGCGGTTGCCCCGCCACGCCTCGACCGCCGACTTCCGCAGGACGGCCATCCCCTCGTCGCCGAGGATCTCCTCGTAGTCGAGCGGATCGATGTCCGTGAGGCCGTCGTCCACGTCGCCGAGCACATGGCCGACCAGCCAGCGCGCGAGCTCCTCGGGGTCGGGGCGTGCCGCGCCGCACGCTTCGAGGTGGGCCTCGGCCAGGTCCGCACCGACCTGCCCGAGCCATCCGTCGGAGTCGTCAACCGTCTCCACCGCGTCGGCGAGCAGCCGCATCGCCTCCCGTGCCAGGGTGATCGCGTCGTCGGCCCGGCCCGAGCCGGTGAGCGCGCCGATCGCGGACACCGCCTGCCCGGCCTGGTCGGCGTAGGCGCGGGCATCGGCGTACGCGACGTACCCGTACTGCGCGAAGGGTGAGACGTCCAGCAGATCGCGGATACGGGCGCGGACCGCGGCGACGTCCCCGCGGGCGCTCGCGGCACGAAGCTCCAGGCGGCGCCGCAACTGCCGGTCCTCGGCGATCTGCTCCCGTACGAGGGCGAGCAACGCGTCCTTGGACAGGCCGGACAGCCACCCGTCGAGGCCCTGCGCACGGTCCCGGGCCGCCTTCCGCTGCCGCGGCAGGCTCTCCCGCCGGGCGAGCACGGTCAGGCCGAGGGCGACCAGGTGCTTGCAGAAGTTGCCCTCCATGCCGTAGGGGCAGTCACACTCGCCGGACAGCGCGCCGGGCCCGTCCAGCGTCAGCTCCACTTCGTACCGCTCCGTGCCGTGGACACTCGCGGTGACCCAGCCGTCACCGACCTCGACCCCGGATACGGCGTCCAGGTAGCCGAGCCCTCGTTCGAAGGAGCGCGCACCGGCCAATGCCCGCAGATCCGACTCGGTGAACCCTTCCATGGCCTTCCTCTGCTCTCGTGCCGTCTGCGTCTGCCCCCCTGGGCTGCCTCTCCCCCGGCCGCTGCCACGCGCGGACCAGGTCCTCCGGGCCCCAGCGAGAGGTGGCCACGAGCGGGGTGCCCGGCTCGGCGCCGGGCACGGCGAGCACGTCCCGGACCAGGGTGTCGTACTCGCCATCAGCCCGTCTTTCCCGCAGCTCAGCATGGCAGAACGACCGCGGCTCCGGAGGACTTTGGAGCCCCGGAGAACCTTGGAGCTTTGTGCAGGGCGTGGCCCCTCCCGCTCGCGCTACTGGGCCCGCTGCTTGAGTTGGCCAGACGCCGAGCGCGACACCGAGACGTCTGAGCGGGGTGGGCACCATGGCGTGGGGTCGCCGAACTGCTCGGCGCCGTATTGCGCGGGTGCCTGGCCCGGGGCGCTTCACAGACCGGCCGGAGCGGTCGAGGGCACGGTGCGGACTCGGCGTCGTCGGGAGCCGAGCCGATTGCAGTGCGGTACAGCCGGTCTTGGACGCGAAGTCACCGAGGGGTGAAACAGGGCGAGGTCACCCCGACGGAGGCGAGGCCCTCCCCCTTGGCCCGGTCCACGACCCCGGCGACGGCGTCCATCCAGAAGTCATCGGGTTCGGTGCGCATGTCGACCGATGGAAAGGGTTTGGACCAGTCCTCATCGGAGTCCTGGAATGTGTAGCCCTGCTTCACCCAGGCGTCCCGGGCCTGCCGCACCAGTTTCTTGGCCGCCGAGCCCGGGACCCCCGTGAGCTGGTAGCTGAGGCTGAGTTGCAGCCGATCGTCAGAACCGTGATCATCACGGGCCACGCAGGGACCCACGGGCTCGGGACCGATCCGCTTGAGAGTCGGTTTGGGTGACATGCCGTCGACGGCCTGGTGAATGATCTCTTCCGCGCGCTTGGTGGCCTGCTCTTCATCCATGGTGACCGGCTTCGATGTCGCCTTGTCGTGCTTGCCCTGGCCGTCCTGCTCCGATCCGCACGCCGTCGTCGCGAGCGCCAAAGCGGCCAGGGAAGCCACCGCCATCGCGATGCGTAGTTTCACGGTCGCCCTTCCATGGTGCTCGCGGCCACGTGGCGGAAAGATGCTCCCTCCCGATACCGGGAGTGAAGCGGACATGAGTCCCTCCGAGCCCGGGGTCTTCCCAGCGGGAGCCTTTCACATCCGGCTCCGAAGTCGTCGGCCGGAGGCTCGGTCCCAGGGCATCGTGCGCCCTGGGAGTGTGCCGGAAACGCCGTTCCGCCTGTCCTGATGGCTCTCGCCCGTGCGGATGCCTGGCGGATACGACGTCTCAGACGTCTCGCCCCGGGCCCGTGGGAGCGTCGAGCAGCTGCCGCATCGACTCCGCGGCGCGGGCCGCCGCGTCCGCGCAGCAGTTGTTGAACAGGGCGTGGACCTCGTCGGCCCGTTCGGCCATTCCGCGGAGGCGCGGGATCCACTCCGACAGTTCGTCTGCCGCGTAGGTGTGGCGGAAACGCTCCTCCTTGGTGCCGGTGCCCCACGCCTCGTTGCGGCCGTGGAAGCGGGTCACCGCCAGGCGGGGTGAGGTGACCGGGGTGACCGGGGGTATGGAGGTGGGCAGAGTCTGCGTCATGTCCACGGCTACGGCGGACATGCCCCAGTCCTCCAGCGCCGCCACGGTCTCGGCCCGCTCATCCCCCTGCCACCAGCCGGGGTGCCGGAACTCCACCGCCACGGGCCAGCCCGCCGTACGCCGCGCGCAGTGCGCCAGGAACGCCTTGGCCCGCGCGTCGCCGGGGGCGAACCAGGGCGGGAACTGGAAGAGCAGGGCGCCGAGGCGCCCCGCCCTCCTCAGTGGTTCGAGCGCTCCGCTGAAACGCTGCCATATCTCGTCCAGCAGTGCCGGATCGGTGTCCGCGGGCCCCGGCCGCCGGTCCTGCCGTCCCTTCAGCGCGGGACGCAGCTCCGCGGGCAGGGCGTTCGGGCTCGTCGGGTGTCCGGTGAGCAGTGAGAACGCCTTGACGTCGAAGCGGAAACCGTCCGGGGTGCGCTCGGTCCACAGCGCGCTGTTGCGGGTGCTGGGGAGGTGGTAGTACGTGGCGTCGACCTCCACCACCGGGAACCGGGTGGCGTAGTGCCGCAGCCTCCCTGCCGCGTCGCGCAGCCCCTGCGGGTACCAGCCGCTGGACAGCAGAGCGCGGTCCGTCCACGAACAGGTGCCGACCAGAATCTTGCCCATGCGCCGCCGTCTACCCCGGGGTGGGGTGGGCGGCACCGTGCCGGCGATGGTGAACAGCGTCACGGTGGCGTTCGTACGGCATCCGGCGGCGGCGCGGCCCCGGCCCCGTTCGTATAGCGGCGTGGCGGCCCCGTTCGTACGGCGGCGTGGCGGTCTCGTTCGCACGGCGGCGTCGCGGTGGCTTTCGTACGGCAGCGTCGTGGGTGGCGCCGCCGTCGCGTTCGTGGCGGCGCGCCACGGTGCCCCGGCTCAGTCGTCTCAGTCGTCCAGTCGTTTCAGTCGTCTCAGTCGTCGAAGTAGTGGCCCTGGTCGAGGTCGGGGAGCAGGGCCGGCCGGATGGGGTCCCAGTTCAGCTGTTTGCGGGTCAGTGCGCTCGACACCGGGTTGTCCACCGAGAAGAAGTGGCCGATCCAGCCGAAGTGTTCCTCGGCCCGCTCGCCGGGCACCGCGGCCACCGGGAGGTTCAGACGCCGGCCGATGACGTCGGCGATCTCCCGGGCCGGTACGCCCTCGTCGGCCACCGCGTGCAGTCGCGAACCCGGCGGCGCTTCCTCCAGCGCCAGCCTGTACAGCCGCGCGGCGTCGAGGCGGTGGACGGCGGGCCAGCGGTTGGAGCCGTCGCCCACGTAGGCGGAGACGCCTTGCGCGCGGGCGATGCCGATGAGGGTCGGGACGAAACCGCGGTCGCCTTCACCGTGTACCGAGGGCGGCAGCCGCACCGCCGACGTCCGTACCCCGCGCGTGGCCAGCGACAGCGCCGCCTCCTCCGCGGCCATCCGCACCGCCGAGGGCGAAGTGGGATCGGCCGGGTCGTCCTCCGTCCCGCGTTGGCCGGGAGTGAGCAGGAAGGTGACGGAGGTGGTCACGAACGGCCGGTCGGAGCCCGCGAGCGCCGCGCCGAGCGTCTCGACCGCGCGCCGGTCCGTCCGGGCGGCGCCCGCGTAGTCGGAGAAGTCGTGGACGAAGGCGGCGTGGATCACTCCGTCGGCGGAGGCCGCACCGCTGCGCAGGCTGTCCAGGTCGTCGAGCGCGCCGCGGTGCGCCTCGGCACCCGCGGCCGAGAGCGACGCGGCGGCCGCGTCCGAGCGGGCGAGGCCGAGGACCTGGTGCCCGGCGTCCAGCAGTTCGCGGACGATGGCGCTTCCGACGAATCCGGTCGCGCCGGTGACGAACACACGCATGACAAATACCTCAGGGGGAAGGGGGGTCTGGCGGTCCACGCCGACGCGTGGAACCGATCACCATCGTGCGAGCGGACGCCACCGCGGGTCCAAGACCGGTTCTGCGAGGCGGTCATGCGTCATCGGGCATGACCGCAGCTCAGGGCGGTATCGCCGCGGGCCGCATGGTCCGGGCACTACCATCGAGGAGTGCCCGATTCACACGCGTCGGCCGGTGGCCCGGACCTGGACCTGCGGCTGATCCGGTACTTCACCGTCGTGGCCGACCACCGGCACTTCGGCCGTGCCGCGGCCGCGCTGCATCTCGCGCAGCCCCACCTGAGCCGGCAGATCCGGCGCCTCGAGGAGCAGATGGGTGTCCGTCTGCTGGACCGCACCCCGAAGGGCACCCGGCTCACCGAGGCCGGAGCAGACTTCCTGCCCCGGGCCAAGGCCCTGCTGCGCTCGGCCACCGACGCCCTGGCGTACGCCCGGGCCGCCGCCCGGCCCAGCCGGATCACCATCGGATACGCCACGGACCTCATCGTCACCCCGGCGGTGCGCGAGCTGCGCCGGCGCCATCCCGAGGCCGACGTACGCACCCTGCACCTCGGCTGGAAGCAGATCCCCACGGCGCTGCTGGAGCACCGGGTGGACGCGATGGTGACCCGGTTGCCGCTGCCGACCGACCAGTTGCGCGTGACGGTCCTGTACGACGAGCCCCGGGTGCTCGTGGTGCCGCTGGACCATCGGCTGGCCGGCCGCGAATCGATCACCCTGGACGACATCGCCGACGAACCGCTGCCCCGGATGCCCGACCCCGTCTGGAACGCCTTCTGGCGCGTCGACCCCCGGCCCGACGGCAGCCGCGCGCCCGACGGTCCCCTCGTCGACGCCATCGAGGACAAGCTCGAACTCATCGCCGCCGGCCAGGCCGTGTCCATCGCACCGGCCGGTGTACGCGGCAATCTGCGGGCCGACCTGACCGCGGTCCCGGTCGAGGACATCGAACCCGGCCGGGTCGTGCTCGCCACCCGCGCCGACGACCGCAACCGCCTGCTCACCGCCTTCCGCGCGAGCGCCAAGGCCCACCTCGTCGGGCCTGGTGCCGGTGTCCGGGGCCGGGCGGTGGCGTAGGCCGGGGCGTAGGCGGGGCGCGGAGTAGGCGGGGCCGGGCCGTGGCGTAGGGGCGGACCGGGACGCGGCGCAGGCGGGACCGGGCGCGACATAGGCGGGACCAGGCCGTGGCGTAGGGGCCGACCGGGACCCGGCGTATGCGGGACCGGGACGCGGCGTAGGGGCCCTGAGCCGTGTCGTAGGCGGGCCCGAGCCGTTTCGCAGCCGAACCGGGGTGCGGCGTAGGTGGACCCGGGCGCCTTGTGGGCCCCGCCCCCGCCCCGCCGGTGGGCTTGAGGTTTCGTCTCTCCCCGGTCGGGCAAGCTGGAAATATGGGAGCGCTCCCATGCACCTCCCACTCCCCCAATGGACGATGGAGGAAGATCGCGCAATGATTTGTCATGAACGCGGCAATTCCTTACGCTGGGCGTCTCGCGCCCTGGGACTGCTGGCCGCGGTGTTGCTGTGCCTGATCCCGTGGTCCACCACCGCGAGCGCCCACGGATCGGTCGTCGACCCCGCGTCCCGCAACTACGGCTGCTGGCTGCGCTGGGGCAGCGACTTCCAGAACCCCGAGATGGCACAGCTGGACCCCATGTGCTGGCAGGCGTGGCAGGACAACCCGAACGCCATGTGGAACTGGAACGGGCTGTACCGCAACGGCTCGGCCGGCAACTTCCCCGCCGTGATCCCGGACGGGCAGCTGTGCAGCGGCGGCCACACCGAAGGCGGCCGCTACAACTCGCTGGACACCCCGGGCGCCTGGAAGACGACGAACGTCGGCAGCAAGTTCACGGTGAAGCTGTACGACCAGGCCAGCCACGGCGCGGACTACTTCAAGGTGTATGTGACCCGCCAGGGGTACGACCCCACCACCCAGCCGCTGAAGTGGAGTGACCTGCAACTGGTCACCACGACCGGCAAGTACGCCCCCGGCAACAACTACTCCATCGACGTCAGCACCTCCGGCTACACCGGCCGCCACGTGGTCTACACGATCTGGCAGGCCTCGCACATGGACCAGACGTACTTCCTGTGCAGTGACGTGAACTTCGGCTGAGCCGTAGCCCCGCATCCCGGCTTCCACACCCGGCCCCGCTGGATGTACCCCATCCAGCGGGGCGCCCGGTCGAGCTCCGGTACTCGGTTGGTGCTAGCCGCCCGACCGGACCTACCAGCGTTCCCTGATGGTCTTCCATCAGTCGCACTGCGTCGACAAGCCGGTGCCGCAGGAGCATGGTGTCCCCACCTCCAGCAGGGCCACACGACGCATATTCACGGGCTCCGGCTCGGAAGCGCTCCCTTCACCCCGGTCACAGGTTGAAGATCAAGTCAGGAAGTGCCGACTCAGACACGGTTCAACGTTTCGCACAAATCGGTTGTGAACGACTGCCAAGACGCAAGCCGCTTAACTGGCCCTTCGCGATCCAGCATCTGTAGAAGCCGTGCGCGATTTTCACAGAAGCGTGCCTGGAGCTTCTTCAGGCCGCGACCTTTCTCTTCGCTGGCCGTAGCGAGCGCTTGCTTCAGCAGGTCCTTGGGATTCGGCACCGATTCGGCTTTGGTCGCCTTCGGCAGGTCAAGTGCCACTTTGCCATGGGGGTTTCCCGCCACTTCACGGATCGCGGCGTGATCGAGCAGCAGCCACGCCTCCAGCATCCGCACAGGAATCACTGGTACGTGTTCCAGACCCGGGCTCACTTTGGCCACCGCTTCGGCGATCTCCCGGCGACGATGGTCCGCCGGATGACGGTCCGCATCGCGGTGGATGACGACGAGGTCGTACACACGTTCGCCGTCGCTGAGTCGCTGTGCGGCCCGTAGCTTGTCCTCGACCGAGTGGCCCGGCTTGCTGGGCAGGCGGTTCAGGTCGGGAACCGTCACGAGGATCTCCCTGCCCACGTCCGCGGCGATTGCCTCGATGTGAAAGCGCAGGCCGGTGTCGCTTGATCCCTCGCAGAGGTAGAGGGCCCGGACGGTCACGAGTCGCTCCCCTCGAGGGTCAGCCGGGCCTCTGGCGGAGTCGTGAGGTACGCGAGGATGTCGGCCACGGTCCCGTACCCCCTCTCAGCGCCCCCGGCGCGCCATGTGCCGGCCAGGGGGCGCAGGCGCAAGCTACGTGCCGTCTTACCGCCGCCCTCGGGAACGGTCGAGGTGTCGGCGATCAGCAGATCTGCCGGATCAACGAGTTGTACGACGCCTGGCGAGTGGGTGTTGATGAGAACCTGCCGGAAGGGATTGTCCTCATCAACCTGCTCGTCGGCGTCCACGGCCAGATCGCGCACCAGTTTCACCATCGCGGCGAGATTGGCCGGGTGAATACCGTTCTCGGGCTCTTCCATACACATCAGACCGGCTGCCCGCGGGTCCTCCAGGAGGACGCACAGCGCCAGGAAGCGCAGAGTTCCCTCGGACAGGCTGCGTGCCGGCAGGACCATGCCATCGATCTCGTGCAGCTTGATTGTCAGCAACCTTCGCGTGTCGTCGGCCTCCACGTCCAGCGTGCGGACATGCAGACCCGACAGGTCCGACAGGCGCCCCGCCACCCGCGAGTAAACCCGAGCGGGATCGTCCGACGACCTCTCGCGGGCGATCCGGTCCAAACACCGCGGCAGATGAAGCCCGTCGGGCCGCATCAAACTGGGGTCGTCATAGCGGTCGGCGGTGCGCAGCGCGGAGGGTTCAAGCGCCAGCCGCCGCCAGGTCTGCATCTCACGCCGCGCCGCCAGGATGGTCGGATCGTCGTTTTCGTTGATCGTGGACAGCATGGTTCGCGGGGCCCTGCTCGCAGGTGCGGGACGCGGCTGGCCTCTGCGGCCCCCGTCAGCGTGGATACGGACGACCGCGTCGCCCGTGTCGAGAGTGGTGGAGATGTAGGGCGCGGTCGACCGGCGTCCGTGGACCACGGTATTCCGAAAGCCCTTGGCACTGTGCGGGAACCGCAGGTGTGATCCGGCGTCACGCGGTCTGATCTGGCTCAGGTCCTCGGACAGCAACGTCAGTCTGCCGCCCCGCTCCCCGCCTCCCGGGGGCTGGTATCCGAGCCGGAGCTCGTAGCGGAGGAACGTGGACGTCGGCTGGGCCAGTCGACCGAAGTCGTCCTCCACCTCACCCGGAATAATCATCTCCGCGGCGAACGTCATCACGTGCTCGCCGGCCGCGTAGCCGTTCCAAAACAGGTCCCGCGCGTCGCCGTGCAGCTCACCGTGGGTTCCGCGGACGGCCTGAGCCGCCTCGATCATGGAGTGGTCGGCGAGGAGACTCAGGAACTGGATCGCGTCGAAGACGTTCGACTTCCCTGTGCCGTTCTCGCCCGCGATACAGGTGAACGGACCGAACTCGACCCTGAGGTCCAGAAGATTTTTGAATCCACTGACTTCAAGGCGTGTCAGCATGTGTCCCCCTTGATCATCCGGTCCTGTCGCCACCGTGGTCCGCGGTGCCCGGCGGCGTTCAGGCGGGTACGCACAGGAATCATAGGGCTCAGGCCGTGACCAATCGCGCGTATCGGCCGACGGCCGTCGACGATCGAGCCTGTCGGGCCGAAGAGCTGGCAGGATGTATCCGACAGGACAGTGGATCGTGAGCACTGATGTTGCACGGAGGAGAGGTCGCCGCTGTGCCTCCGACTGACGGAGCCGATGCAGAGACGTCCTCGTTGGACAGGACTGGGCTCATGACCAACCTGCGCAAGCAGGTTCTGGCCCTGGAGGGCGACCTCCGTGAGCGCAGCGACAACGTGGAGCGCTTTCGCCGACATCTGAGGAACGCGTACGGACAGGCGAGTGCTTCCTCCCGCACGTCAGCCACGTACGGAGCCTGGCGAAGCGAGCGCATCACGCAGGCCGCGGTCGCATGGGTCCTGGGCACGGTATTCGTGCGCTTCTGTGAGGACAACAACCTCATCCGCCAGCCTTTTCTAGCGGGGCCTGGGGACCGCTTGGCGGAGGCAGAAGAGCGACACGGGGCATATCTCACGGAGTACCCGGACAAGAACGACCGGGACTGGTTGTTGGAAGCGTTCACGCATCTGACTCGCTCCCATCAAGCGATGGCCCGCATCTTCGACTTGAAGCACAGTCCGCTGGGGGTGCTGTCACCCTCTCCCGAGGCGGCGGCCGCGCTGGTGGCGTTCTGGCGACGGCGCGGCAGCGACAGTTCGATCCGCTTTGACTTTACCGACCCTGACCTCGACACCCGTTTCCTGGGGGATCTGTATCAAGAGATCAGCGAGGCGGCGCGGAAGACCTACGGTCTGATCCAGACTCCCGAGTTCATCGCGAACTTCGTCCTCGACCTCGCTATGGACCCAGCTATCGCGGAATTCGGCCTTGAAAGATTCCGCGGCATCGATCCGGCATGCGGAGCGGGGACATTCCCGCTCGGACTCTTCCAACGCCTGCTGGCCGCGTGGCGACTAGCTGAGCCTGACGCCCCGGACCGCGAACTGATACTGCGATCGCTAAATTCCGTCCATGGCTGCGACCTCAATCCTTTCGCCGTCAGCATTACGCGCTTCAGACTGCTGATCGCTGCCGGCCGGGAGAGTGGCGCGCGGACGCTGGACCAGTTCCCCGACCACGTCATCAATGTAGCGGTGGGTGACGCCTTGCTGGAGGGGCCTGGCATGCCCAGCGAACCATCCCTTTCCGTTTTCGGTGACATGGAACACGAGGGCGGCGAAACACGCGGGGATGTCCACGAGTTTTCCGAGCGCTGCGGCCTTTTGCGTCAGGGCTCTTACCATGCGGTACTGGGAGAGCCCCCTTATATCTCCGCGCGTGACAAGGCGACGAACGCGGCGTACCGAGCGTATTACGCCTCCGCCGCAGGGACCTTCCCTCTTTCCGGCTTCTTCACAGAGCGCATGTTCCAGCTCGCGGTGCGGAAAGTCGCCACAGAGCCCTGCGGCTACGTCGGAATGTACACATCCAGCTCGTTCACAAAGCGTGCTTTCGGTGAAAAGCTGATCGAGCAATTCTTCCCCCGCGTCGGACTCACGCACGTCGTCGACACCTCTGGGGTCTTCGTACCAGGTCATCGGACCCCCACTCTGATCTTGGCGGGGCGCAATGACCCAGGCATGGATGACATGCCGGTGCGATCCGTCCTCGGCGTGCGCGGAGAACCGAGGCAGCCGGTGGATCCGGCCCAGGGGATCGTGTGGAAGGCCATCCTCGGCCAAGTGGATCGGCCCGGCACCACCTCTGAATGGGTGAGTGTCCAGGACGAACCCCGTCAGCGCTTCCACCGCTTCCCGTGGACTCTCACGGGCGGTGGAGGAGCGGACCTCATGGACGTGCTCTCCCGGGCTCCACACCAGTTGGCAGACTTTCTCGCCGCCCCTGTCGGCGTCCTTACCGATCCAGGGCAGCATGAAGTCTTCGCTCTCGGCCGCCCCTGGTTCACCAGGCATCCGGACTCGGCCGCGCTGGGTCACGGCATGGTCACCGGCGACACCGTACGGGACTGGCGTGCGGGTGTGGCGGCGGAGGTCCTGGCCCCCTATGACGCGGACGGCGGGCCACTCCCCCCGGACCTCACCACCTCGTGGGGGAGGCATCTGTGGACGATGCGACAGGTACTGCGGGCGGCGCCCGGGTCCCAGCAGTCGTCGCGGGCGAGGCCATGGTGGGGCTGGAGGCGCTGGCCCCACGGCGGGGTCCAGCGGCCGGCCATCACGCTCGCGTACGTGGCCTCGCACAACCACTTCGCGCTGGAGGCAGGCGCGGAGGCGTTCAGCCGAACCGCCCCGGTCCTGCGACTGCCCTCGACCGCGGACGAGGAGGAGTACGTCGCCCTCCTGGGAGTCCTCAACTCGTCAACGGCCTGCTTCTGGCTCAAGCAGGTCAACTCCAGCACAGGATTCGATGGGCTGGGCATCCCGCTGCCGGGCGAGGAATGGACGTGGTCCTGCACGTTCGCAACAGCATCCTTCTCGCGGTTTCCGCTGCCCGCCGACCCTCCGCTCGGCCACGCGCGGGCGTTGCACGCCCTCGGACGGAGTCTCGCCTCCCGTGAACCAAGCGCCGTGTGCGCGGATCAACGCCCGCTCGACCGGGATGCTTTGGATGCTGCGCGAGGTTCCCACGAAGAACTGCGTCACCAGATGATCGCTCATCAGGAGGAATTGGACTGGGAGATTTATGGCTCCTACGGACTGCTCTCCGCTGAAGACCAAACTCGCCTGACCATGCCTCCTGGTTCCGCGCCGCCTCCGCTGCGGCCAGGTGAGCGCGCCTTCGAAATTGTACTGGCGCGGAAAGTGCTCGCTCGTGAAGCGGCGAATTCCTGGTTCACGAAAAACGGCGCGACACCCATCACCGAGATTCCGCCCCACTGGCCGACCGCTTACCGGGATATCGTGCGGGCCAGGATCGACGCCATCGAATCCCGCCCGGCCATCGCCCTCGTCGAGCGCCCGGAGTACAAACGTCGGTGGTTGTCGGAACCATGGGAAAGGCGCGAGGAAAAAGCGTTGCGCTCTTGGCTGCTCGATCGCTGTGAGGACGAACGGCTGTGGTTCGATCGCCGAAACGGCGCTGCCCGCCCTCGCCCCCGGACGCCCGGCCAACTCGCACAAGAACTCGGTGACGATGCCGGCCTGCGTTCCGTCGCCGCGCTCTACGCCACAGACCATCTGGGCATGCGGGACGCGCCCCTCGGTGATGTACTGGCAGCTGTCCTGACCACCGAGCACGTGCCATGCGTCTCAGCGCTGCGGTACAAGGAATCGGGGCTGCGCAAGCGTGCCGAGTGGGAACAGGTCTGGGACCTCCAACGCAGCGAGGACAGGACAGGCGAGGCCCTCGGAATCCCTGTGCCGCCGAAGTTCAGAGCGATCGACTTCCGGCGTGCTGCCTACTGGTCGCATCGAGGCAGCCTGGACATCCCCCGGGAACGCTTCATCTCCTATCCCGAAGGCGCCACCGAGGAGGGCGGTCTACTCCTTGGCTGGTCCGGCTGGAATGAGACGGACCGCGTTCATGTCTTGCTGGATCTGGTGAGTGAACTCATCCGGCGGCCCGGCTGGACCGTGTATCAGTTGACTCCCCTCCTCGCAGGTATCCAGGAACTGCTCCCTTGGGTCCGCCAGTGGGAAGCTCAAGACGCCGAGGAATTCGAGCACCGCCTGGAGGACCTGCGGACCTCTTATGGCCTCAGCAGGCACGACGTGGCTGCCTGGCGGCCGCGCAGAACGACTTAGAGCCACGTCGCGAGCCGCATGTCTCCGCACCGAGCTCACCTAGCGACGTTGTCGCAGTGCCAGGTGAAGAATGGCGCCCGGCTGGGGCCGTACTCGGCGACGGTCCGGCCTTCGAGGGCCTTGGCCGCCTCCGCGAGATCCGGGGTGGTGTTGGTCTTGTCGCTCACGGCGATGCTGCCGTCGCCCGTAACGTACACGTAGCCGTGTTCGAAGAGCTCGTCACAGCCCAGAAGGCAAGCCGGCATGACATTGGCGAGCTGGAGGCGTTCTTCGCGAGTGGCGGCGCTGCGACGCTTGATATGAGCGGCGCGGATGAAGCGGACAGGGAGGGTGCGCCCGCACAGGGCGCACGTGGCCTGGGTGGCGCCGTTGAGGAGGCGCCTGCGGAGCTTGGCCTGCTCGCGGCGGACGAGCACCTGAGCGACCGCGTTTTCTGCCCCGTCGTGATCGATGCTGCCGTCCCCGGAACCGGGTGCCACTGGGGGAAGGGCACCGGCCAGATTCGCGACAACCGCGGTACCTGACCGCAGGATGGCAACGCCTTGCTTGTTCGAGGACAGCCGGAGGGCTTCCATACCGTCGGCGCCCAAAGCACTACCGTGGACGTCCTCCTCTTCGTCCAGGACGTCGATGCCGATGCGCTCGGGGTATTCGTCGTCCGGCCATACCGGCGTGCGCTCGACGAAGTAGGGGTTGGTGACCTGGGTGACGACGACGCGCCGGAGGCTGACATCGGCCCACTCTCCGGGTGGCACACGATTCGCGGGCCCCCCGTACCCGAAGACGATGAGGTCGCCCTCCTTCAGGGACTGGACAGCGGCGCGCGCATCGGCACGGTCCAGGCCGCTGGTGCGCCAGCCCCAAAGGCCACGGCTGAGTCCGATGTCAAAGTTGCCGCTCGATTTCTGGGAGACGTAGATGTACGCGGTTGTGGGCATCAGCGCTCCATGCCCGGAGAGGCGTCCGCATCGCCCGATGGCCACGGAGCACGGATGTCGGTGTTGACCAGCTCACGCAGCATGGCCTGCGTGTCCGGATCATCGGAGTACAGAACCGTCCCTGCCAGGCCACGGGTGAGAAGAACCTTGTAGGTATGGCGGATGAGCCTCTCGAATTCGTCCGGTGTCGTTCGGGCGGCGACGGACGTGTCCCTACTTTCCGCCTGGTTCCCGCGCCACTTGTTGCCGGCCCACACCAGATCCTTACCGAAGATGACCCCGTTCCAGGCGTACTCGAAGCCCTGAGCCGTGTAGATACAGCCGATCTGGCCGAAGCCCGCCGGATCGGTGGCCCACAGCGCCGAAGCGGGCGCTCCGTTCAGGGATCGCTGACTATCGACGTTCCAGGGCCTGCGCCACTCACCGATGGCCACGTCGCGGACCAGAGTTCCGTCGGCTTTCGGTTTGCTCCAGCCCCAGCAGAAGCCTGCCGTCATCCGGGCAGTAAGCCCGGCCTCCTGCCGCACTCGAAGAAAATCCTCCATCTCCCGGGGGGAGTCGGCGACATATACCTGAAAATTTTCCTCGTTGGTCCACGGCAGAGGCCCACCGGGCTCGAGTCCCAGAAGACGGAGAACCCAGTACTCGTATGCGCGACTACCGCCGCAGCGGAATTGCCCGTTCAAGTCGACATGCCGGACAGTATGTCCACGCGCGAGGGCGGCATCGCTTATATTCTTGACGCTGCCCATTTCGAGAGGACGTACCACCTGATAGTCATCGAGCAGGAAGACCGGAACTCTGGCCGCATCGAGAAGTTCATCTATTTGCCGACCTTTTCCGGTGTGAGAGATTTCCCGGATTCGATGCGCCTCGTCACAGATCAGGACGTCGAGACCGTTGCGCTTGGCCGCCGAGAAGTTGTTGAAGTACTTGAACAGTTCCGCAATACTCCTGTTCCTCTTGCCGACCACCGTCCGCAGCGTCGTGGTGAAGGATCTGGAACCGGTGGCATGCACAACGCTTCGGCGACTCCGGCCCAAGTGGCCCATGACTTGCGCGGCGATGACACTTTTACCGGAACCGGGACCCCCTGAAACGACGATGACTTCTTTTCTGTCGGACTGACGCGACAAGTCCACCGCGCGCTTGACCAGAGAGAAAGCGACCTGCTGTCCGTCCAGGAGCGTGAATTCACCGCCGTCTATTATCTCGTCTGCTGCCGCATTCATCAGAGGGCGGCTCGGCGCACGGGGACTTTCCAACAGAAAGTCCCCGGCCGGGGCTCCCGCCACTGGAGCGAAACAGCGTCGCAGATGCTCCATCAATGCGCCGCGCGTCGTCTTCGTGAAGAGCTGAGCGCGAGCATCGGGCAGCCTGAAGAGCTCCGCAACGTTTTGGTCGTCGGCATTGTGCAGGTAAGCGATCCCGGAAACGTCATAATTTCCCGATTCCAGCACGCTGGTGAAATTCTGCAGGCAGTCACAGTAACGGCCCACCTGGGCAACGGGATGCAGCCGGGCCTGCTTATCGGACTTGCTCAGGAGGCACAGGTCGTCCGTGGACGGCACAAGCCGTGCCGCGCTCCACTGCTTCAGCTCCACGACCACGTACGACGGCTTGCCCGTCTCCGGATGTACGCCGGCGAGGACGGCGTCCGCACGCAGACTGGACAGGGGCAACCGCTGCTCGATCAGCACTTCCACCTGGCCGAGCCCGGCGTCCCGCAGAACCTCCCCCAGCGCGGCGAGGCTTTTCTCCCAGGATTGCCGTTCCCTGGAGGAAGGGCTCCTGAAGAGTGCGGATCGGTACCGCTCCGTGAGGTCCCTGACGAGCACTCCCGCGTTGCTGCGCTCCAGCAGGGAAAGTCCGGACAGGCGGAGGAGGGGCACGGAGCGTTCTCCATACAGCTGAGGGGTCACGTGCGCATTGCTGACGCGGCGGTCGACGCGGCCCCGCGTCACCGTGAGCGGATAATCATATCAACAGCTGAAGCAGCGTCAGCCCCCAACCGAAGCCTCCTCACCCAGGGCAAACCTGAATCAATCGCACCAATCGTGACCGGCACGGCCCACGCGGCACCTCCCGCTACGGCCATCCCCGCCCCTGCGTGCAGCGGGCCGCAGCGCTGCCGACCCCCACCTCGAAGCCGATACGATCTGGGCCGGGGATATTGCTGCCGAGCAGCCGCAATCAGGACAGATCGATACGGATACGAAGCGGGGATGGCGCATGCGGGACGGCCGGTGGGTCACGGTCACCGAATCCGAGTTCCAGCACGAGCGCCGGGGGCTGGATGCCATCCGCGAGAAGCTCCCCGACAACGATCCGTGGCGGGCCTGGTCGAACTTCACCTTCACGGCGCACAGCGGCCACGTGCGGGAGGTGGACCTGCTCGTCGTCGCCCCCGGCGGGGTGTACCTGATCGAGCTGAAGGACTGGCACGGCTCGGTCGAGTCCCGTAACGGCACGTGGTTGCAGACCCAGCCCGGTGGACGTCAGATCACGCACGGCAACCCGCTGCACCTGGCGAACAAGAAGGCCAAGGAGCTGGCACAGCTTCTGGCCCAGGAGGGCGAGCGGGTATGGGTGTCGGAGGCCGTGTGCTTCACCGACTCCTCGCTGAAGAACCGGTTGCCCGCCCACGACCAGCACGGCCTCTACACCGTCCACCAGCTCACCCAGATGCTGGCCGAGCCCCCGCGCGAGGAGCGCCGGCGGATCGACAGGTCACGGTCGCGCCGCATCGCGTCCGCCCTGGAGCGGGTGGGCATCGCCCGCAGCGACGCCGAGTACAAGGTCGGCCCCTATCTGCTGCACCGGAAATCCTTCGACTCGGGGCCGACCTGGGCGGACTACCTGGCCCGGCACAGCGAGCTGCCCGAGGCCGCCCGGATCCGCGTCTATCTGCGGGAGCGCGGCTCCGACGCCGAACTGCGGGCCTCGGTGGAGCGCGCGGCGCGGCGCGAAGCCGCGGTGCTGCGGCGCTTCAAGCACCCCGGCGTCGTCCAGCTGAAGCAGTACGACCCGTCCGGGCACTCGGCAGGGCCCGCGCTGATCTTCGACTTCGATCCGCGGACGCTGCGCCTCGACGAGTATCTGGCGCAGTACGGCGAGAAGCTGGACATCCTGAGCCGTATGGCGCTGGTGCGGCAGCTCGCCGAGACCGTGCGTTCGGCCCACGGCCGACGGATCTACCACCGCACGCTCGCGGCCCGCGCCATCCATGTGCTGCCCCGCCCCCGGGGCCGGGCGGCGGGCTCGGACGGCAACGGGAACGGGAACGGCGAGGAGGCGGCCTGGCTCAGTCCGTATCTGCAGATCTCGGACTGGCAGGTCGCGGTCCAGCGCGGCCCGGGATCCGGTACGCCGAGCGGCGGTGAGCGGTTCGCGCCGACCACGCTCTCCCGCGCGGGCGCCCATCTCGCGGAGGGCGCGGATCCGTACCTCGCCCCGGAGCTGACCGCCCTGAAGGCCGACCCTGTGGCACTGGACATCTACGGCCTCGGCGTCCTCACCTACCTGCTGGCCACCGGCAAGGCCCCGGCCGCCAGCCAGGCCGAGCTGCTGGCCCGGTACGAGGCGGGCGAGGGACTGCGGCCGAGCGCCGTGGTGGACGGCCTGTCGGAGTACATCGACGAGCTGGTGCAGGCGGCCACCGCCTACCACGTCGACGACCGCCTGGACTCGGTGGACGACTTCCTCGAGATGCTGGAGGTCGTCGAGTCGGTCCTGACCGAGCCCGCCCCGGCGGAGCCCGTACGGCCGGCCGAGCCCGAGAAGGACCCCCTGGAAGCGGTCGCGGGCGATGTGCTGGCCGGCCGCTGGGAGGTCAGGCGCCGCCTCGGTACGGGGTCGACCAGCCGCGCGTTCCTCGTACGGGACCTGACGGCGGGCCCGGAGGTGCGCTTCTCGAAGACGCTCGCGGTGCTGAAGGTCGCCAACTCGGACAGCAAGAACGACATGCTCGTCCGCGAGGCCGAGATCATGGGGCGGCTGCGCCCCGATTCGCGGATCATCCGGCTCGTCGAGCCGGAGCCGCAGCGCATCGGCGGCCGGACCGTCCTCATCATGGAGTACGTCGGGAACGAGCGCGAGGCCGACGGTGAACCGGCCGCGCCCGGGGAGCGGAGGAGCAGGCGCCGCGAGGAGACCGTTGCCCGCCAGCTCCGCGAGTTCGGCCGCCTGTCCGTGGACCAGCTCGAGGCGTACGGGGACTACCTGTTCGGCGCGGTGGACTTCCTCGAGGGCGAGGGCGTGTGGCACCGCGACATCAAGCCGGACAACATCGCGATCCGCATCCGCCCGAACCGCACCCGTGAGCTGGTCCTCATCGACTTCTCGCTGGCCGGCTACCCGGTACAGGAGACCGGGGCCGGGACGGACGGCTATCTGGACCCGTTCATCGGCACACTCACCGAGCGCTCGGTCTACGACGGGCACGCCGAGCGGTACGCCCTGGCCGTCACCCTGCACGAGATGGCCTCGCGGGAGCTTCCGGTCTGGGGCGACGGCAGGGTCTCGCCGCGCCAGACCGACCCCGAGAAGGAGCCGCACCCGAAGATCGCGGTCGATGCCTTCGACCCGGCGGTGCGCGACGGCCTCGTCGCGTTCTTCCGCAAGGCCCTGCACCGGGACGCGGCCCAGCGCTATCCCGATCTGAAGCCGATGCGGGACGCCTGGAAGAAGATCTTCCTGGCCATGGACGAGGCGAAGCCGTCGTCGCGCCGCTCCCGTCAGCCCACCGCCGCGCCGAACGGCGCGGGCGGTACGGGCGGCACCGGGGAGACGCCGGCCCAGGCCAAGGAAGCCCCGATCCCGGCCGCCGAGGAGGAGAGCGCCGAGCAGCAGCGCGACCGGCTGGCGGCCGAGGCCCATCGCAAGACCTCCATCTCGGCATCGGGCCTCAGCCCGGCCGCCCAGTCCTTCGTCTACGGCCTGCGCGTCGACGACGTCGGTGGTCTGCTCGACTACAGCCGCCATCAGCTCGTCAACGCGCCCGGGCTGGGCGCCAAGACCCGGAAGGAAGTGCTCCGCCGCATCAAGGAGTGGCGGCAGCGGCTCGCCGAACAGCCCGCCGCCCCGCTCACCCCCGAGGGACGCAAGGACGCGAAGGAGGAGCTGTCGGCCGCGGAGGCCGCGCTGGCGACCGCGATCGCGGAGAACGGCAGCGCGGAGGGCCTGCCCGAACGTGCCCTGCGCAGGGTCACCCTCGACACGCTCGCGACCATCTTCGTACCGGAGCTGAAGAAGGACGGGGCGAACCGCAACGAGTGCGAGATGGTGCGGCTGCTGCTCCGGCTCCCCGACGAGCGGGGCACCCTGCCCGACATCGGCGTCTGGCCCAAGCAGAAGGACGTGGCGAGCGCGCTCGGGCTGTCCGCCGGCCGCATCCCGCAGATGCTGAAGACCCAGCGCACCCGGTGGAAGAGGCACCCGGCGGTGCGGGTGCTGCGCGCCGAGATCCTGGATCTGCTGCGGGACCTGGGCCGGGTCGCCTCCGCGGCGGAGATCGCCGATGCCCTGGCGGTACGTCGCGGCACCCAGCTCCCGGAGCGCGAACAGCGCCGGGCCCTGGCGCTGGCCGCCGTACGCGCGGTGGTCGAGGTCGAGCAACTCGTACCGGACGAGGCCGAGTTCCAGCACGCGCCGAACCGTGACGCGGCCGACGAGGGCATGGGGGCGGGCCTGCTGGCCCTGGAGGTCGGCCCCGACGACGCGCCCGAGACCCCGTCCGGGCCCGGTCTGCTCCACTACGCCCAGCGGCTGGGCAAGGTCGCCGACCGGCTGGCGAAGCTCGACACCCTGCCGACCGCGGCCACGGTCCTGGCCGAGCTGGGCGCCATCACACCGCCGAGTACGGCCGTGGAGTGGGACGAGCGTCGCCTCGTCGAAATTGCCGCCGCCGCCTCGCGCCGGGCCGCCGCGACGCCCCGCCTGGAGATCTACCCCCGCAATCTGCCGCTCGTACGGGCGCTGCGCCTCACCCAGGCGGGTCTGGTGCCGCGCATCCCGGGCATGCCGGACGAGCAGCAGCCGGGGCTGACGGCCAAGGACATCCACGAACGGGTCCGGGCCCGCTTCCCCGAGCTGCTGAACGAGCGGCGCGGGCACGCGCTGCCGACGGACGGGCCGCTGACGCGGGCGCTGCGGGAGGCCGGGTTCGACCTGGAGCTGAAGACCCGCGAGGGGCACGGCACGCTGCGCTACATCCCGCGCCAGCGGGACGGCCAGTCCACGTACCTGTCGTCGGACGCCGCCCGCCAGGCCACCGGTGTCCTCACCGCCCACCGCTACTCCGACGACCCCCAGCTCGCGGGCGCGGCGGTGGCCGAGGAGCGGCTGCTCGCCTCGGCCCGGCGGGACGGCTTCCGGGTGCTGACGGTACGGACGGGGCTGGCGAGCCGCGCGGTGGACGAGCTGACGACGGACCGCTTCGGCGCGGAGGTGGTGTCGGTGACCGAACTGTTCCTGCGGGCCCTGCACGAGCAGGTGGACCGGCGGCCCAAGCCGACGTGGGAGACCATCCTGCGCGCGGACGCGGCGGAGCCGGGGTCGAAGGCGGCGATGCGGTTCGGTGAGTACGCGCGGACGTGCTGGGGTGCGGTGGAGCCCCGGCTGCGGGAGCTGGTGACGGGGACGCGGGGGCCGGGGACCGGGGACGTGGGGCCCCGGGAGGCCGGGGCGCGAGAGGTGGGGACGCGGGGCCCGTCCGGCTCTCCTGTGCTGCTGACGGACGCGGGCGCGTTCGCCCGCTACGACGCGATGGCGGTCCTGGAACGGCTCGCCGACGCGGCGCGGGACGGAGGACGCGGGCTGTGGCTGCTGTGCCCGCAGAGCGACCCGGCGCGACCGCCTAGGCTGGGCGCGGTCGCTGTGCCGTACCAGTCGGGGCTGGGAGAATGGGTCGAGTTGCCCGAGTCGTGGGTGGCCAACGCCCACCGGGCCGAGGCATTGGCGGCGCGTGCGGGCTTGCCGGGGGACGGCTAGCGGCGGAGACGGGAGCCGCCGGGGCAATGGGCACATTGGGGACAACGGGGAACACGGGAGATGTGACGACGTGATTGATGCTCCAGCGCTGCGGACCGACCTGATCAAGCAGGTCAAGGCGATCGAGGTGGACCTCGCCAAGCAGGTCAAGGACGGTGAGTCGGTCCTCAAACCGCTGCGGCAGGAGTTCGAGAAGGCGAGCAAGGCGGACCCGGCGACTCCGAGGTGGAGTGCTTGGCTGGATGCGCGGTTGGGTTCGGGTTCGGCTGAGGGTGAGTTGTCGGCGGACCGCGTGGAGCGGGTGCGGGCGGCGGACGCGGTCGCGGGCAAGCTGCGGGCCGAGTACGACGAGGCGCGGAAGCTGGGGCGTACGGCGGCGACGTGGAACGCGTGGCTGGACGAGCGGGTCACGCAGGTCGCGGTGGCCTGGGTGCTGGGCACGGTGTTCGTGCGGTTCTGCGAGGACAACCGGCTGATTGAGGAACCGTTTCTGACGGGCCCGGACGCGGAGCGTCGGGACCTGGCGGAGGCGCGGTACGCGCAGTACGTGGAGGAGGACCCGGACCCGACGTACCGGGGCTGGCTGGAGCGGGCGTTCGAGGAACTGGGCGAGGGGCAGGCCGGGAAGCTGCTATTCGACAAGCGGCGCAATCCGCTGTACCAGATTCCGTTGTCGCATGACGCGGCACGGGCGCTGGTGGAGTTCTGGCGTGAGCGGGGTGAGGGGGAGGACGCCGACCGGCTGGTCCACGACTTCACCGACCCGCTGGATGAGGACGACCCTACGAAGGGGTGGGACACCCGGTTCCTGGGCGACCTGTACCAGTGGCTGTCGGAGTCGGCGCGGAAGACGTATGCGCTGCTCCAGACTCCGGAGTTCGTGGAGGAGTTCATCCTCGACCGCACGATGGACCCGGTGGTGCGGGAGCTGGGCGGCAAGTTCGGCGAGCTGAAGATGATCGACCCGACGTGCGGGTCGGGACACTTTGTGCTGGGCGCGTTTCGGCGGATGGTGCGGCTGTTCGCGGAGCGCGAGCCGGGACGGGATGTGCATGAGCGGGTGCGGGACGCGCTGAACGCGGTGCACGGGGTGGACATCAACCCGTTCGCGGTGGCTATTGCGCGGTTCCGGCTGCTGGTTGCGGGGATGGCGGCGGCGGGTGTGCGGACGCTGGCACAGGCGGGCAGGTACGACTGGCCGATTCACCTGGCAGTGGGTGACTCGCTAATTAAGGCGCGGCAGCTTGAGTTGACGCTGCTGGGTGAGGAGTCGGGGGACCCGCTGGCGGACTTCTCGTATGCGACGGAGGACGTGCACGAGTATCCGGGGATTCTGGAACAGGGACGATATGACGTGGTGGTGGGGAATCCGCCCTACATCACGGTCAAAGATAAACGCCTAAACGCACTATATCGAGATCTGTATGCTTCCTGCGCAGGGACTTACGCTTTGTCCGTCCCATTCGCCGAGCGGTTCTTTCAATTGGCGAAGGCAGGGAACCGCGATGGACGCGGGTACGGCATGGTGGGGCAAATCACCGCTAGTTCGTTCATGAAGCGTGAGTTCGGCGCCAAGTTGATCGAGGAGTACTTCGCACACAAGGTCGAACTGACGGAGGTTATTGACACCTCGGGAGTCTACATTCCGGGCCATGGGACTCCGACGGTCGTCCTCATCGGGCGACGACGATCTGGCAATAAGCGGACTCCCACGATTCGTACCGTACGGAGCGTTCAAGGGGAGCCTGGCGTACCAGAGAAGCCAGAGAAGGGTCTTGTCTGGGACGCAATCGTGAATCAGATCGACAAACCCGACTCAGTCAGTCAATGGGTCTCCGTGGGTGATCTTGCTCGCGATCGGTACTTCGCTCAGCAGCCCTGGATGCTGGCCGACGGTGGGCTTGAGTTCGTTGAGCAGCTTAACAAAGCAAGTGTTTCACCGCTGAAGGCGGCAATCGATCCGCCCGTTGGCAGAGCCATCCGCGCTGGAGCGGATGATGCATATATTCGACCGCTGCGGTCCACCTATCGAACAGTCGCCGACCGACGGGGCCTACGTCCATTGGTGGTCGGTGAGATCGTGCGCGACTGGGACGCCCAACCCGAAGAAGCCATTTGGTATCCCTACTCTGAACATCTTCAGCCGGGCGATCTCGAAGTCGACCTCTGGCCCCTGCGCCGTGTACTCGAAGCACGGCGCACCTTCCAAGGCGATATGGCAGATGCCGGTCTCAGGTGGTGGGACTACATGCAGTTCACGGCCTCTGCCTATCGAACGCCACTATCGATCTCTTTCGCGTTCGTAGCAACGCATAACCATTTCGCACTCGATCGAGGTGGAAATGTTTTCAAGCAATCGGCTCCTGTAATCAAACTGCAGGAAGGAGCAACCGAGGAAGACCATGTAAAATTGATGGGCCTGCTCAACAGTTCCACCGCCTGCTTCTGGCTCAAGCAAGTAAGTCACAACAAAGGGCGCCCCGGCGCAGAACAGGCTGGAGCCGATGAGCCCTGGGAGCATCGCTTCGAGTTCACGGGCATGAAGATCGAAGAATTCCCCCTGCCGCTTAAGTACCCCACCCATATTGCACTTGAGATCGACAGTCTAAATCAACGTCTAGCAGCTAACAGTCCTGCCGTATTGATCGCACCCGGAAAGCAGGCACCAACCGCAGCTACCCTTCGTGCGGCCAAGGCAGAGTGGACGCATATTCGTGGCAGGTTGATCGCCCTACAAGAAGAGCTGGATTGGCATGTTTACGCCATTTACAACCTGCTCGACAGCGAGATCATTGCCAATTCTGAAGATATCCCCGATCTGACCCCCTCCGAGCGTGCGTTTGCGATCGTCCTGGCTCGTAAGGTAGCGAGAGACGAAATAAGTACGTCATGGTTCAGGCATCACAACCACAGGTTCACGCCCGTCACCGAGCTGCCCGACCACTGGTCGGACGCCTATAAGGCAGTCGTCCAGAAGCGCATCGACGTCATCGAAACCTCCCGCGCCATCGGCATGGTGGAGCGCCCCGAGTACAAGCGCCGCTGGGCGACCGAGGGCTGGGACGTCCTCCAGGAGCGCGCGCTCAAGTCCTGGTTGCTGGACCGGATGGAGAACCGCGAGCTGTGGTTCCCGGATGGGCAGCCGACCATTCTCACCCGCGACCAGCTCGTCTCCTCCCTCTCCCTCGATGAGGACTTCGTGTCCGTTGCGGAGCTGTACGCACCCCGCACGGAGCTAGCGACCGTCGTCGCTGACCTCCTCGCCGAGGAGCACGTGCCGTTCCTCCCCGCGCTCCGCTACAAGCCCAGCGGCCTGAAGAAGCGCGAGGACTGGGAGCACGTCTGGGATCTCCAGCGGAAGGAGGACGCCGCCCCGGATGAGCCCGCCAAGCGGAAGATCCGGGACACGATCCCCGTGCCGCCGAAGTACACCTCCGCCGACTTCCTCAAGCCGTCCTACTGGCGGGCCCGAGGAAAGCTGGACGTGCCCAAGGAGCGGTTCATCTCGTACGCGACCGGCGCGATCTCAGGGACGCCGCAGGTGTTCGGCTGGGCGGGTTGGGACCACCGAGAGCAGGCGCAGGCGCTCGCCACGTACTTCACCAATCACGACGGGCTGTCCTCTGAAGAGATGACGCCGCTGCTCGCGGGTCTGCTCGAACTTCAGCCCTGGCTCGACCAGTGGCACAACGACTTCGACCCGCTCTACGGCAGCTCTCCCGCAGCCTTCTTCGCGGGCTATCGAGCCACCCAGCAGGGTGAACACGGCCTCACCGATGAGGATCTGCGGGCCTGGCGGCCTGCCCCGGCCACTCGTGGCCGGCGCTCAACCAAGGGCTGAGCAGCTATCCCGATGCGCCCTCCCCGTCGTTGTCCGGGGAGGGCTCACCCGGCTCTCGTACAGTCAACGGCGCGGCGGAGGCGACCCGCAGTTCGAAACCGTCGTCCAGCTCAAGCACGACAGTGCAACTGCCGCCCGACGCAGAACGCTCAGTACCTACGCTTCGGACCGTTCGCCAAGCGCCCCACACCCGTACGCACTGACCCTCACGGACCGTTACCGCAGCGATCTCGGTCCCGTCGCGGCCCGTACCGAGGTCGGGGGCCCGCAGCTCCGCCCAGACCGTTTTTCCGATCCCGCACGCCCGTTGCTCGAAACCCCAACGATCAGCCAGCGCCTCCACGAGCAGCAGCCCTCGCCCGCCCGTCTCGTCCTCCCCGGGCGCCCGTACCTCGGGCTTTCCTTCGCCTGCGTCGCTGACTTCCAGGCGCAGGAGGCTGTCTTCCGGCAGCCATGCGATCCGCACTCCGACCAGCCGGTCACGCGGCGCACGCACGCGCATCGCGTTGGTCACCAGCTCTGAGAGGACCAGCTCCGCCGTGTGCGCCGCTTGCCCGATGCCCCAGTCGCCGAGCACGGAATGCGCTAACGCACGCGCCCTCGGAACACTGCTCCGCCGACGAGACAGCCGGAATTTCACTTCGCGAACTTCACCCATGACAGCTCCCACCGGTCCAGCGAGCAGTCCGAACCCCGCATGAAGGGTGGGAGCTTGCTCGGTCGTCAGCCGTCCCATACGTCTCTCTACGCACGCAGGGACTTCGAACACACTCAGCATTCAGTTGAGCGCATTGCGTCACAGGAGCTAAGCTGCACCCCGCGCCTTGGCATCGTCAAGTCATCGGACATGTCAATTGACACGACGATAGGTGTCGTTCGCTTTCGACGCCTTTTAGACCGCACATGTCCGGTTGCAGGGCAACTTTTAGGCCGGTCCCCCAACATGAGGAGCAGCAATGAGTAACGGCAACAGCACGCTGCTGATGTCTCGCGTAACGTTCGGCAGAGCCTTACGCCGCCTACGCCGCGAGACCAAGCGCTACACGATCGCAGAGGTCGCAGCCGCACTCGGCTGCGACGTCTCTTTGATCAGCCGCATCGAGAACGGGAAGCGCGTGTGCTCCCAGGAGCACTTCGCTCAGCTCATGGATCTCTACGAGGTGCCCCGGGACCAGCGCGACGAACTCGCCGAGTTGCACGCTGCCGCCCGGGAACGACAGCAGCCATGGTGGGCTCGGTACAGCGAGGTCATCAGTGCTCAGTACGAACGCTTCCTCGGGTTCGAAGCAGCAGCCTCCACCGTCCACGAGTACCAAGTCGGCATCGTGCCGGGACTGTTGCAGACCGAGGCATACGCGCAGGCCGTTACTGGCGTGGGCTTTGCCTCGCTGGGGCCAGACCAAATCGAGGCGCTTGTCGAGGTGCGCAGTCTGCGGCAGCGGAACTGCCTGCACGAAACCGAGTCCCCGCTTGAGTGCCACTACGTGATCGCGCAGGCCGCACTCGACTTCCAGGTAGGAGGCGAGCGCACACATCGGGAGCAGCTGGAGCACCTGTTGGAGATCTCGACGCACCCGAGCGTTGATCTCCGCATCGTCCCTTACGAGAAGGGTGAACAAGCCGCTCAGATCTCGGCGTTCATGATTCTGCAGTTCTCGGACGAGGACATTCCCGACGTGGCCTTCGGTGAGTCCGTCGCTGGTAGCTTGACTATGGACGACCCACGAGATCTGCGCCGCCTACATCGACTCTTCCGCAGCCTTGCCGATGCGGCCCTCTCTCCGGAGGCGAGCCGTGACGTCATCGCTCACACGAGGAACAGGGACAACTGACTGATGGAGAAGATAGACCTCTACTCGATCGACCCTGCCACGCTCTCCTGGCAGAAGAGCAGCTTCACTGCCAACAATGGCCAGTGTTTCGAGCTGGCAGCCCTCCCCAACGGCGGGGTAGCCGTCCGTGACTCGAAGAACCCCTCGGGCCCCCATCTCTGCTTCACCTCCGGCGAGTGGACGGCGTTCAAGGCCGGGATGGCCGCCGGAGACTTCGACAACCTCTAGTCGCACTCTCCCCCGCCGGTCACTCCCCCCACCCCCAGCCCGTCCCGCACACCGGTTCCCCCCTCTACGCAAACCGTTACGATCGGGGACGGGCCACAGCCGTCGCACGACCGATTCACGACGGCTGACGACGACGCACCGGGGCCGCACGGAGACCATCCGTAACCGTCGCCGCCCCGGGCCAGGGGGGAGACCCTGCTGTCCAGGCCCACGCGCTCACGCGCACCCAGGGACGCAGGAACCAGGAGAAGCGAGACACAGATGGCCTCGAACGCCACCGGCACGGCCCCACTGCTCCGCGACGTCATCGACATCAAGACGTCGATCTCCACCTCCGACTTCGTGCTGAAGCTCGCCGAGGCCGTCACCGAAGAAGGAGCAGCCCGCGCCCTCCGCGACTACGTCGTCACCGAGCGCCTCCTGGAGAACTTCGACGAGGCCCTCAGCCTGATCAAGGCAGCCCTCGACGGGCACACCTCGAAGGCCGCCTACCTCCACGGCTCGTTCGGTTCCGGTAAGTCCCACTTCATGGCGGTCCTGCACGCCCTCCTGCGGGGCGACCCGGCCGTCCGCAGCCGCGGGGACTTCGACCCGGTGCTGTCCAAGCACGAGTGGCTGGGCACCGACGGCAAGCGGTTCCTGCTCGTCCCGTACCACATGCTCGGCGCGAAGTCCCTGGAGCAGCGGGTCCTCGGCGGATACGTCAGCCACGTCAAGTCCCTGCCCCAGCACAAGGACGCCCCGACCCCGCAGGTGTACCGGACCGACTCGCTCTTCGAGGACATCCGCTCGCACCGCCACCGCGTGGGCGACGAAGCCTTCATCGCCGGGCTCGCCGACGCTCCCGTCCCCGGGGCCACCGCCGACGACGAGGACGACGACGAGTGGGGCGATCCGTTCACCTGGACGCCGGAACTGCTCGACACCGCGCTGGCCGCCGAGGAGCTGGACGGCGGCGAGGTGAACCTGAACCTGGTCAACCCCAGCACCCCGGCCGAACTCCGCGCGAAGCTCGTCCACGACGCGAGCGTGACCTGGTTCCCTGGGTTCGCCCGGCACGCGGCCGAGGACGAGCACGGGTTCATCTCCCTCGACGCCGGCCTCGCCGTCATCGCCGAGCACGCGAAGTCCCTTGGCTACGACGGGCTGATCCTGTTCCTGGACGAGCTGATCCTGTGGCTCGCCAACCGCATCCACGACCAGAAGTTCGTCTCCCGCGAGACCGACAAGATCACCAACTTCGTGGAAGGCGCCGACTCACGTCGCGCCATCCCGATCGTCTCGTTCATCGCCCGCCAGCGCGACCTGCGCGAACTCGTCGGCGAGGAGACCTCCGGCGCGGCCGAGACCGCGATCCAGGACAGCCTGAACCTGGCCTCCGGCCGCTTCGACAAGATCACGCTGGAGGACCGGAACCTCCCCCAGATCGCCCACGCGCGTCTCCTCAAGCCCAAGGACGCGGAGGCCGCCGCCAAGCTGGACGCCGCCTTCGCCAAGATCAAGCGGGTGGGGCCGCAGATCTGGGACGTGCTGCTCGGCTCGGACGAGACCACGACGGGGGCCGACGAGGAGTCGTTCCGGCTGACGTACCCCTTCTCCCCCGCCTTCATGGACACGCTCGTCCACATCTCCTCCGCCCTGCAGCGCTCCCGCACGGGCCTGAAGCTCATGGGCCAGCTGCTCGCCGACCACCGGGACGACGCGACGCTGGAGAACCTGATCCCCCTCGGCGACCTCTACCCCGTCATCGCCGACGGCGGCGACAAGCCGTTCGTGGACAGCCTGAAGGTGGAGTTCAAGGTCGCGGACAAGCTGTACCGGACCAAGCTGCGGCCGCACCTCCTCGCGACGTACGAGATCACCGAGGAGGACGTCGAGCGCTACCGGCACCGCCGCGAGACCATCACCGACCAGCAGCTCCTCGGACGCTGCCGGGGCTTCGTCGGCGACAACCGGCTGATGTGCACGCTGCTGCTGTCCGCCCTCGCCCCCGGTGTGCCCGCCCTGCGCGACCTCACCATCCGGCGGCTCGGCGCGCTCAACCACGGCTCGGTCCTCTCCCCCATCCCCGGGGCGGAGGTCGGGATGATCAAGGCGAAGGTCGACGAGTGGGCCACCCACTTTGTAGAGATCAAGGCGACCGGCACCAAGCTCAACCCGGGCGTACGGCTCGAACTGGCCGGGGTGGACGTCGACTCCGTCATCGCCAACGCCAACGTGAACAACAACCGCTCCAACCGCCGGGCCCTGGCCAGGCGGCTGCTGGCCAAGGAGCTGGGCCTGGAGGTGCACGAGCGGCTGGGCAGCGCGGACGATCTCACCCTCGTCTGGCGCGGCTCGAACCGCACGGCGGAGGTGGTCATCGGCGACGTCAACGATCAGGAGAACATGCCCGACCACGAGTTCTCCCCGAGCCAGGACGGGCTGTGGCGGCTGGTCATCGACCTGCCGTACCAGGAGAGCGAACACGGTTCCGTCGAGGCGGTCAACCGGCTGCGCACGCTGCGCGAGCAGTCCGGTACCGGGCCCCGCACCGTCGGCTGGATCCCCGCCTATCTCTCGGCCCCCCGCTACAAGGACTTCCAGAAGCTGGTGGTGATCGACTACGCGCTGGCCGATCAGCGGCGCTTCGACACCCACTACGCCCAGCACCTCAACGCCGACAACCGGGCGCGGGCCAGGGTGCTCCTCGAAGAGCAGCGGGAGTCCCTGATCAAGACCGTGACGGCGGCCTTCAGGCAGGCGTACGGCTGCGCGGACAAGAAGGCGTCCGACGTCGACGTGTCCTTCGAGGACCACTTCGAATCGCTGCGTGACGTGCCCGACCTGAAGGTCTCCATCGGCCAGACGCTGTCCGACGCAGCCCGGCACATCGTGAAGAAGCTGCTGGCGCACCAGTTCCCCGCGCACCCCGACCTCGACCCCGAGGGCAGCAACACGGCGGTCACGCCCGGGAACGCCCGTACGGTCTTCGCCCATATCCGGGCGGCGGCGGAATCCGCCGAGCGGCAGGTCGAGGTGCCCTCGAAGGACCGGGTGTGGATGCGGCGGATCGCCGCGCCCCTCGGGCTCGGCCAGCAGAAGGAGGTCTACTTCCGGCTGTCCAACCGCTGGGTGGACCACTTCAACCTGCAGGCCCGCACCGACGGCGGCCCAGGCGACCTGAGCGTGGTCAAGCTGACCGAGTGGATCGACCGGCCCGAGCCGATGGGACTGGACGTCTTCCTCACCAACCTGGTCATCGCCTCGTACGCAGAGATGGACGACCGGGTGTGGGTCCGCGCCGGCTCGCTGCTCGACCCCGCGCCCGAACTGGCGGCCATCAAGCCCCAGGACGGCCTGCGCTCCCAGCCGCTGCCGGATGAATCCGTCTGGGAGGAGGCGGGGCGCCGGTTCTGGGACATCTTCGGCGAACAGCCCCCGAAGCTGCGGCGGGGCCGGCTGGTCAGCCATTTCGCCCGACAGATCACGGCCAAGGCCCGCGACTACAAGCCGCATGTGGACACGCTGGTCGAGGAGCTGGAGAAGCACGCGAAGCTGCTCGGCCTGGACGGGGCCGACGAGTCCGCGACGGGCAGGCTGACCCTCGCCCGCCGCTCCCGTGGCCTGCTCAAGGAGCTGCGTGACCTCTCCGAGAGCACGGCGGGGGGGTCGGCGGCGGCCAAGCAGGTCATCACCACGTTCGCCACCTTCGATCTGGGCGAGGCGTCCGCCGGCCGTTACGGAGCCACCATCAAGCAGGCCAAGACCGTCGCCGACGCGCTGGTCGTCGCGGCCTGGGACATGCTGAAGCTCGCGCCCAACTACGGGCCGCAGGGCGAGGCGGTACTGGAGGCGCTGCGCGGCGCGGCACGCGCGGATCAGCGCACGATGCGGCTCGAGGAAGCCCTGCGGGACGCGCGGAAGTCCATCGTCTCCGTCATCGAGCGCAGCCAGGCGGCAGCCCGGCCACAGCCGCCCACGGCCACCCCCACGGCCCCACCGGCGCCCATGTCCCCGGCCGCCCCGCTCACCACACCCAACGCGGTGAGCCTGAACGACGACACCGCGCAGCCGCCGGTGTCCACCAGCCACCCGCTGCCCGGTCCTCGTGCCGCGCGCCGGTCGGGCGGCGGACGGGCCAAGGCATCCCAGGCGATCGCCCAGCTCCGGGCCGAACTGGACGAACTGGCGGCCACCGAACCCGATGCGACGATCGAGATCAGCTGGCGGGTCGTGGAATGAGCGGAACGAGGCGTGAGCGGTGACGACCACGACGACGAGCACGAGCACGGAGGCCACCACCAGTGCGGTACGGCTCAACTCCGCCACCATCGCCCAGTACCTGGCGTCCCAGCCCGGCCTGAACCCGGGCAAGCGCCGGACCGTACTCCTGCGCGCCGCGCCGCGCTGGGACGGCCCGGCCGAGCTGGCGTGGGGCGAGCACCGGCACGCGTCGGTGGCCACCGCGCCCTCGCCGCTCGCCGCGCACGAGCTGGTACTGGCGCACCGGGCGCCCGCGGCGCCCGGCCCCGACGTGCTGGTGGTGCTCACCGACCGGGAGGAGGCCGAACTCGGCCCCGACCTGCTGGCCAAGGTGCACCGGCACCGCGTCAACGCGGTGGACACCTGGGACGTCGTCCGGGAGTCCTTCGGCGCGGTCAGCGCCGACCGCTGGCTGGTCGACGAGACCTGGGCCGCCGAGGCGCTGCTGGACGCCACCCCGCCGGGCGGTTGGCCACGGCTTCCGGGCGGGGTGCTGTCCCGGGACAAGGCGCTCAGCGAACTCACCCTCCGCAGGCTCGGCATCGGCCGGTACGACCCGGACCGCGACCAGCGGCACACCTTGTCCGCGAGCGGCGACGAACTCGACATCCACACGCTGCTGCAGTGGTCGCTGGCGTCCGGCGGCCCGGACCGCTACCTGGCGCTGCGCGCGCCCGAGCGCGCCGGTATCCGTGAGTTCCTCGGCTCGTCGGATCAGGCGGGACAGGCCGGGCGGGTGCTGCTCGCCCTGGCCGAGGCCGAGCACGGTGCGGATGCCGTCGCCTTCGGTCTGGTATGCGCCGCGCTGTGGGTGCATGCCGACGCGGCCGCGGACGCGGAGAACTACCGGGCCCGGGGGCGGGCCGAGCGCTGGTTCGGCGAAGAGCCACCCGCCCAGGGCGAGGCCCTGGACGCGCTGGTGGCGGCCTTCGGACGGTCCTGTGAGGAGTTCGTCTCGGGGCTGCTGCTGACGGGACGGTCGGCCCACGAGGAGTCGGCGGCGATCGCACGACGTCTCTCCGGTGCCGTACGCGACCGCGCGGCCTCCCTGGCCCGGCAGTTCGGCGCCGAACAGGCGACCCGTACGAGCCCCCTGCTGGCCGCGGGACTCGAAGCCCGGTTCACCGCCGTCGGCGAAGCCCTCCTGGCCGGAGAACGGGCGCGGATCGAACAGGCGGTGGCGGCCCTCGACGACCACCGGCTCGCGCCCGAACCCGATGCCCGGCCCCGTATCGAACGGGCACGGATGGCGCAGCGGCTCGCCCAGTGGCTCGCGGCCCGGCCGGCAGGGGAGAGCGAGGCGGAGCGGGAGAGCGTGCGGGACAGCATCGGCCGGCATGTCTCCGACACCGGCTGGGTGGACCTCGCGCTCGACCACATCGAGTCCGGCGGGGACCCCGATGCCACGCTGAAGTCCGCCTACGACGCCCTGGGCAGCTCCGTACGCGCTCGCCGCCGGGACATCGACCGGCACTTCGCCCGGTCGCTGGCGGCCTGGACGGCAGGCGGCAGGCCCCCGGAGGACACGCTGACAGTGGAGACCTTCCTGCCCAAGGTCGTCGCCCCCGTGGTGAAGGCGGGGAAGCGGAAGGTACTGCTGCTGGTCCTCGACGGGATGAGCGCGGCGATCGCCGCCCAGCTCGGTGAGGAACTGCGCGACCACTGGGTGGAGTACGACCCACTGCCCAAGGCGAAGGGCACCCCGGTGCGCCGGGCGATGGCCGCCGCGCTGCCCACCGTGACGGCCGTGTCCCGCACCTCCCTCTTCGCCGCCCGCCTCACCAGGGGCACCCAGGCGGACGAGAAGAGGCTCTTCCCGCAGCACCGCTTCTGGGGTGAGGAGGAGGCCGCCGTCTTCCACAAGGACGATCTGCGCGGCGACACCAGCGGTGCCCCGCTCGGGCCCGAGCTGCACGAGGCCCTCGTCAGCGACCGTGCGTGTGTCGCCGTAGTGCTCAACACCATCGACGACCGGCTCGCCACCGAGCAGAAGCTCGGAGACGGCGCCTGGCGGCTCGGGGACATAGGGCGGCTGCGGGACTTGCTGCGCTTCGCCGCCACCCAGGGCCGGGCGGTGATCCTCACCAGCGACCACGGCCATGTGATCGACCGGCACGGGGTGCGGGTCGAGGCCGACCCCGACCGTGTGGAATCCGCCCGGCACCGGTCCGGAGCGGGCCCGCTCGGCGACACGGAGATCGCTCTCTCGGGGCCGCGCGTAGTCGCTCCGGAGCCCGGCGGGGAGATCGTCGCGCTGTGGGATTCCGACTCCCGCTACACCTCGCAAAAGGCCGGCTACCACGGCGGTGTCTCCCTGGCCGAGGTCGCCATCCCCGTCCTGGCCTTCCTTCCCTTCGGGGCGGAGCCGCCGAGCGGCTGGCGTGAGCTGGGCAGCCAGCAGCCGCCGTGGTGGTCGCTCGACACCGCTGACGGCGAGCCGGCACCGGTACGGCCCACCGTGGCACCCGCCCCGGTGAAGAAGCCGTCCAAGCGGGCGAAGGCGGACGCCGAGCTGGCCAGCAGCCACGACTCGCTCTTCGACGTGGCACTGGTCCCGTCGGAGGGAGAGGACAGCCTGTTCTCCGCGAAGCCGGTCTCACCGGACGACGAGCTGGTCAATGGCCTGCTGGCGTCCGAGGTCTTCAGCGCCCAGGTACAGCTGCTCGCCCGCAAGCCGGACCTGCCCCGGGTGGAGAAGGCCGTACGGGCCCTGCTGGAGGCGGGGGGCACGCTCCCGGTGACCGCCCTGGCCCAGCGCATCGGCCTGCCCGCCTCCAGGGCGGCCGATGGCTTCGCCGCCGTACTGCGGCAGCTGCTGAACCACGACGGTGTGCAGGTCCTCGAGACCCTGCCGGACGGCAGGACGGTGCGGCTGCACACGGGTCTGTTGCGGGACCAGTTCGACCTGCGGTGACGGGTTGAGGCCATACCGCTGGGTGCCGGACCGGACAGCCGGTCCGGCACCCAGCGGCCGTCAGGTATAGAGGCGGAGCAGCCCGAGGAACTGGCGTAGTTCCTGGCAGAGCTTCTGCGACAGCGGCTCGGGGTCGAAGTGCGCGATCATGTTGCGAATCTCCCGCACCCGATCGAGCTGCCGTACGAACTGGACCCGGTCCGCGAGCGACCAGCCGAGAGCTTGCCAGTTCTTGTCCGCCTTCTGGCGGAGGGCCGGGTCCTCCTGGTGGCCGTCCAGAAGTTTCACGTAGCCGTTGAACATCAGGTCCGTGATCTGACCCGTCTGCTTGTTCCTCCGCTGTACCGCGCGGATGGCGTCCGGCTCAAGCGCCGCGCCCAGGCACTTGCGGAGCCGGAACTCGATCTCACCGATGACGAAGAAGGGCCACGCCGTCGCCTCGAAACGCTCTGTGACATCGGCAGCCGTCACGATTCCGGTGATACGGCCACTCATGTCCCGGACGAGCAGGTAGCCGTACTCGCTGATCATCGGCAGCAAAGAGAAGAAATCTCCATGGACATCGGCCGTCGGCGGATCTTCCACCATCGCGTTCGCGAGAGAGGTGTCCTCGTTCTTCTCGTACATCCTGGCCACCGAGCTCCATGTGACCACACCACGCAGCGTCGATATGCCGTCGATAACCGGAACCTGAGAGTAGTTCTTGACGAGCATGAGATGGGTGGCCGTCTTGACCTGAGCGGTGGACGGAACGGAGTCGACCCCATTACGGGCAGCCGGAAGATCACCAATCCTGAAGGAATGCTGCGGCAGCGTCCCTTGTGACAGGGCGTCCTGCTCCGTCTCCTCGTCCTCTTCACCGTCGGGTTCCGCAGGCGCGACCGACTCCTCGGGGACCACCTGCACATCGGCCCTGAGGCTGCAGTGGGCGAAATAGGGGATGGTCGAGAGGCCGGCATCCTTCAGCGCCTGCGTGATGAACAAAACGGACTGGTCGTTCCGCACCCGCGTGCCGAAGAGTGCGAGAAGCTCGGAGACCGGGATCAGCTTGCCCCGGAGCTCGCGGAGCCGCTCCTCGGATGGTGTGTGCGACATCCCTTCGCTCACCAGCCCGCCGTGTCACGGAAGACGGTGCGCTTGCCCATGGCGGACCTCACCAGGTCAAGCAGTTGCAGGGCACGGTTCTCGTAGAAGCGCTCGAAGTCCGCCTCGTGCAAGGTGGAGGGGTCGATGAGATGAGTGGCGAGGACATCGTCGAACCACTCCGGGCGCATCCCCGACTCCAGCGTGAGCGACTTGAGATAGAGGGCGGGAGACCCCACGAGACTTCGGCTCGCCCGGAAGGACAGCGGCGTCTTGTTGACGATGGAGTTCGCCTTGGCCGATTGCGCCGAGGCGTTCTTGGCGATCCACCCCTTGGGGAAGATCTGCCGGATGTCCACGTTGTACTCGATCAACCGGCCCGCCGTCAGGGGCGCCTCGGTGAAGTACCAGTCCACCGCACCCTGCTTGACCAGCAGCGCGTAGATGCCCTTGTAGGCCGCGCTGTTGCGGGTCGTAAGGCTGTCCAGCCGGTCGTCCAGGAAGGCGGCTTCCGCGATCGTGTCGGGAAAGGTCCCTTCCTCACCCCGGAGCCAGCCGATGAGCTGCTCGACATCGCGCGTGAAACGGCTCTCGGTCGATCCGCCGTACATCTCGCCGAGCACTCCGCACCAGTACCACTGGGCGATCCGCTCATCCGAGCCCGGCGTGTCCAGCTCCTCCCCGAGGATGGCCCGGACGGCGGCCAGCGGCACGAGCTGGGTGCGGTACGGAAGGTCCGCCGTGCGGACGATGCACTGCTGCTCCAGGAACGCCCCCACCCACTTGAACGCCTCCGCCACCCGTGGCGCCAGGCGCCGGAAGTCGGTGAGCGGCAGCCGCAGCAGGTCGCGACGCTTGCAGGACACCGCGCTGCGCTGCCCGGCCTGCTTCTCCTCCCAGGTGCGGACGAGCGCGACGGCCTGGAGGAAGTCGCTGCTGCTCAATCCGTCCTCGACGCCGGCCTCCATGCGGCCGAACACCGGGTAGGAGGAGGTCAGGTCCTTCTTGATCTGCTCCCACTCGACCGGGAGCCGGTAGTAGTCGCCGCGCTCCGCGACATGCTCCTGGTTGCCCGCGTAGGTGGCGGTGAGCAGCTCGAAGACGTTGAGTGACACTCCGCCGGTGTTCACCCGTTCGAAGACGGCACACACGGCGTCCATCGTGGTGGAGGCCGGGAGCTTGATCATTGGCACCTGGAACTGCGTCACGTGGTTGAGGACCTGCTCCTGGAATGTGCTCCAGGTTTCCCAGTTCGCACCGTCGGCCTTCACGAACTCCTGCAGCCACTGGGTCACGCGCTGCATGTCGAACACGATGTGGAGCGGGAAGAAACCGGTCGCGCACTCCTTCTCGACCGTGCTCAGATCGAGGACGACCTTGCGGGCGAAGTCACTCCGGAGAATCCGGTCCTCGGGCACGGAGACAACCGCGTCGTCACGGTCCGCCGGTGCTCCGATGGCCTTCGCGATGTCGATGTAGTACCAGCGCTTGAGGTCCTTCCCCCGCGCGTCCACCGTCTCCACCGGTTGGTCCCGGTACAGCGACTGGTACAAGGAGGTCATGCGCTGCTGACCGTCCAGGAGCAGTAAGTCCGGCGTCGTCCCCTCGGCGCTCTCCGCACCGCTCAGCGTGCGGGGCTTGAACTGGGCCGTTCCACCCGTCTGCAGCGCCATCACGACACCGAGCGGATACTCGAGCGTCACGGTCGCAATAAGGGCCCTGATGCGTTCGTCATCCCATTTCCATTCACGTTGGAAATCAGGTAACTGAAGGGCTCCGGATGCGACGTCCTTGAGAACAGCGCCTAGATTGAGGCCGTCGAGCGCCACGCTGGGTCTTCTCCCCGATTGAAGCTGAACGGTGAACACACGATTGCACCAAGTGACCAACCGTGCGTCAAGTGAGATGACGGGCCCGCCTGCACCGCCTACCGCAGTGCGAGACTAGTGGCGTGAGTACCGACAGCCCCGGCCGAACCGGACCCGTCAGCGCGGCCCGGCGCCGTGACGTCATCGACGCCCTTCGGCGTGGCGCCGTCCCCGAAAGCGGGCTCGACCTCCTCGCAACAGGTCTGGAGCGATTCGAGAAAGCGCTCGACGCGGAGCTCGAAGCGGTCGAGTCGGGGGCGTCCGTCTTCAAGGCGGTCCGCGGTGAGTACGGATCGGGCAAGACGTTCTTCACCCGGTGGCTCGGCGAGCGCGCCAAGCGCCGTAACTTCGCCGTCGCCGAGATCCAGGTCTCCGAGAACGAGACACCCTTGCACAAGCTGGAGACCGTCTATCGTCGCCTCACCGAACGGCTGGCCACGCCCAGCTTCCCTCCCAGTGCCCTGCGGCCCGTGGTGGACGCGTGGTCCTACGCCCTGGAAGAGGACGCCCTCGCCGCGGGAACCTCGGAAGAGGAACTGACGGACGAGGTCGAACGGCTCATGACGGCCAGGCTCGTCGAAGTCTCCCGGCACGCCCCCTCGTTCGCCATCGCACTGCGGGGATACCGCAACGCGCTCGCGGCGGGCGACGAGGCGACCGCGTCAGCGGTCATGGCCTGGCTGGGCGGACAGCCGCATGTGGCCGCCGCGGCTCGCAAGGCAGCAGGAGTGCGGGGCGATCTGGACCACTTCGGTGCCCTTGGCTTCCTCCAGGGGCTGCTGACGGTGCTGCGCGACTCCGGACATTCCGGGCTCTTCGTCGTCCTGGACGAGGTGGAGACGCTCCAGCGAGTCCGCGCCGACGCACGGGACAAGGCGCTGAACGCGCTGCGTCAGCTGATCGACGAGGTGCACTCGGGGCGCTTCCCGGGGCTCTACCTCATGATCACCGGGACACCGGCGTTCTACGACGGCCAGCAGGGCGTACAGCGGCTGGCACCGCTGGCTCAGCGCCTGGCCACCGATTTCAGCACCGATCCCCGCTTCGACAATCCACGCGCCGTGCAGCTGCGGCTGTCCGGCTTCACTCTCGACTCGCTCATCGGCCTGGGGCTGACGATTCGGGATCTGTACGCGAGTGGCTCGTCGAGCCCGGACCGCGTCAAGGCTCTCGCGGACGAGTCCTATATCGCCGATCTCGCCAAGGCGGTGGGCGGGGCGCTGGGCGGCAAGGTGGGTGTGGCGCCCCGGCTGTTCCTGAAGAAGCTCGTCGGCGACGTACTCGACCGCATTGATCAGTTCGAGGAGTTCGACCCACGCGAGCACTACGCCCTCACCGTGCGCACGTCGGAGCTGAGCGAGGTCGAGGCCAACGCCGCAGCGGCTGTGAGTGCCGATGACATCGCGCTGGAGCTTCCGTGACGGAGGCGCCCGGCGACTCCGATCCGCTGGACCGACTGCACCGGGGCTTGGTCCATCACATCGTGAACTCCCTGGGCTGGCCGGGCCTGCGGCCGCTCCAGCAAGAGGCGATCGCACCGCTGATGGACGGGGTGGACGCGGTGCTGCTGGCGCCCACCGCCGGCGGGAAGACCGAGGCGGCATGCTTTCCTGTCCTGTCGCGGATGGCGGAGGAGAACTGGACCGGCACTTCGGTGCTGTACGTCTGTCCGCTCAAGGCACTGCTGAACAACCTGTTGCCCCGCCTGGAGACGTACACCTCGTGGCTGGGACGCACCGCGGCCCTCTGGCACGGCGACATCCCCCACACCCGCCGCAAGCGCATCCTCCGTGAGCGGCCGGATGTCCTGCTCACCACTCCGGAGTCCCTGGAAGCGATGCTGGTCAGCGCCAACGTCGACCATCGCGCCTTCTTCTCGGGTCTCCGCACCATCGTCGTTGACGAAGTACACGCCTTCGCGGGCGACGATCGCGGCTGGCATCTGCTGGCCGTGCTGGAACGGCTGGAACGGGTGGCCGGCCGACCGGTCCAGCGCGTCGGCCTCTCCGCGACGGTGGGAAACCCGCACGAGTTGTTGACCTGGCTTCAGGGGTCGGGAGCGGGCGAGCGTAAGGCCCAGGTGGTCGCTCCCCACTTGCGCGAGAAGGCACCCGCTCTGCCCCCGCCCGGGAAGATCGAACTCGACTACGTGGGTTCGCTGGCCAACGCCGCAACGGTGATCGCGGCTCTGCACCAGGGTGAAAAGCGTCTGGTGTTCTGTGAGGCGCGCCGGGACGTGGAGAAACTCGGCGAAGCGCTGCGGGCGAAAGGCGTGACCACTTTCCTGTCGCACGCCTCACTGTCCGCGGACGAGCGGCGCCGGGCGGAGCAAGCCTTCGCCGAGGCCCGTGACTGCGTGATCGTCTCCACGAGCACGCTGGAACTCGGCATCGATGTCGGTGATCTGGACCGGGTCATCCAGATCGACGCACCTGCCACGGTCGCCTCGTTCCTCCAGAGACTGGGCCGCACCGGGCGGCGCGCCGGCTCACAGCGGAACTGCCTCTTCCTGGCGGTGGACGAATCCGGACTGCTGTCAGCGGCGGCCCTCCTCCTGCTCTGGTCCCGTGGCTGGGTGGAACCGGTCGTCGCGCCGCCGGAACCCCGGCACATCACGGCCCAGCAGGTCCTCGCCCTGTGTCTTCAAGAGCACCAGGTCGGGGACCGGCTGTGGCGGGACTGGTGGGGCGGGCTCGGCCCGTTCGGGGCGTCGGCGGAGCCGATCGTGCGCCATCTGCTCGACGAGGGGTATCTGCATCTGGACGGCGGACTGATGTTCATCGGACCGGAGGCGGAACAGCGCTTCGGGTTCCGTCACTTCATGGATCTGACGGCGGTGTTCACCGCCGCCCCGGAGTTCACCGTGTTGTCCGGCCGCACCCAGATCGGGACGACGGATCCCGCCTTGCTCACCGACGAGATCGTCGGACCGCGCCGACTGCTGCTCGCCGGACGCAGCTGGCAGGTGACCTACATCGACTGGTCACGGCGCCGCTGTTTCGTCGAGCCGGTGGACGGGGGCGGAAGGGCTCGATGGGGCGGTGTCGGCATCACTCGGGGCGCCTCGTACGAGCTCGCGCGGGCGGCACGGGAAGTGCTGCTCGGCGCGACGCCTCCCGTCGCACTCACGCGGCGGGCCGAGCGCGCACTCGCCCAGGCTCGCGAGGCGAGCATCGACCTTGTGCACCCCGGTGGCACTGTGATCATGCGGGGTGGGCGGGACACGAACGTCCGCTGGTGGACGTGGGCGGGGTACCGCGCCAATGCCACCCTCGCCGCGACGCTCACCTCTGTCGCCGACCCACTCCAGCGGCCCACGGACGCGTATGTCCGGCTGCGCGAGGACATCACACCGCAGGAGTGGAAGAAGGCCGTCGCGGAGGGCGCCGAGCACCTGTGCCTGCCCTCGGTGGATCCGCGCGCCCTGGCCGGGTTGAAGTTCAGCGCCGCCCTTCCGCAGCGCCTCGCGGAGGCGACGCTGGCCGCGCGCTTGGCGGATCTCGACGGAGCGTCCGCGGTGCTGGGTGCACCGATCAGGTTCACCACGTGGAGCGCGTGACGGGAAGACCGGGTGTCAGCGGCGTGCCGTAGCCTCCAATCTCTGCTCAACCGGTCGGCCAGCCCAGGGGTGTCGTATGGCGACTTGGCTCCTCGCATACGGCGGTTCCCTCACCCCGTGCGGCTGATCCGGACTTCGACCTCGCCTGGCGCAGGGATGACCCCAGCCTGACCTGACCAAGCACGTTCAGGTGCAGGTCGAACCAGCCCCTGTGCGTTGTTCCCGGGCCGACACGGCTGCGCACGGGGGCCACTGGTATAGATCGTGGCCATGCATATTTTCGGAGGAACGGTAGCGCAGGCCGCGGCGAGGATCGCCGATCCCGCATTCATCACCGAGTGCGCCCATCGCTTCCGCACCATCCACGGACGCTCCCCCGGCGAAGCCGAAGTACGCAGTTGGGAGAACAGCTGGCCGCCCTTACTGCGGGTGCTGTCAGCGGCCGAGCTGAGCGAGCTGCACCTTCTGCTGGAGTACGAGTTGCCCGGCACCAGCCAGCGTGTCGACGCGCTCCTCCTTGGCCACCGCCCCCGGACGGAGTCTCTGGTCGCCGTGGCCGTCGAACTCAAGCAGTGGCAATATGCCGCACCCCACGGCACGGGGCCGGGAATGCTCAACGTCGGAAAGCGGGAAGTGCTCCACCCAGCCCGTCAGGTCGGTGGCTACGTCAACTACCTGACCGAGTGGGTGCCTCCCGAGCTGCACCTGGACGTCGAGGGCCTCGCTTATCTCCATGCGGCGCCTTCGGACCTGATCGACGGCTTGCGTGGGCTTCAGGGGACGGGTCCCAGCGCCGCGTACTCCATCCTCGGGCCCGACGACGTGGCCCCTGACGCCCCGTCGCACCTGCTGGCCGAGCGCCTCCACTGCGGGGGACTGCGGCCGGCGGCCCCGCAACGTGTCACCGCATTCCTGGAGGCCCGGCACCGTCCGTCTCCGAAGCTGCTGGCCAGGGTCGCCGACGTGATCGGGGGCCATGAAACGTTTCGCCTCATCGGAGAGCAGGACAAGGCGCGTCAGCAGATCAACAGCGCCATCGACGCCGCACGGCAGGGACACCGTGGCCACATCGTCGTTGTCACCGGAGGTCCTGGTACCGGGAAAACCGCCATTGCGACCCGGGTTCTGGGTGACCTCTGCCGGGACTCCGGTGCCAACCCACGCCTCCTCTCCCCCACGGGGACCCTGTCACGGCAGCTCGGCCGCGCTGTCGGAGAATCGGCGCGGGGGCTCATCGCCACACTGACCACCCGTCTGCCCGAGGGACTGGACAAAGACACGAGCGTTGTGCTGCTCGATGAAGCTCACCGTGCCCGCACGGGCCAGGGCTGGCGCACCACCCCATTCCCCAAGCTGCTCACCGACCTGATGACCCGCTGTGCCGTCCTCGTCCTCTTCCTCGACGAAGGCCAGATCGTCCGCCCAGGCGAAGGCACCACAAAGGATGAACTGCGGCGCATGGCCTCGCAGCAGGGCTGCACCTTCGCTCATGTCGATCTGCCCACCCAGTTCCGCTGCAGCGGCTCCCGGCCCTATCTGGACTGGGTGGACGCCCTGCTGTCGCCGGAAGCGCGCCCGCCGCGCTGGAACGGGGAGGGCTACGACCTGGCCCTCGCGGACAATCCGGCCCAGCTCGAGGAGTGGGTCGCCGATCACATCCGCCACGGCCGAAGCGCGCGCATCACCGCGGGGTACTGCTGGCCCTGGGATTCCCCCGACGTCCCGCCGCTGCTGCCGGACGTCTCCATTACATGGCAGGACGCTTCCGGAGAGCATCTGTGGGAGCGGCCCTGGAACTCAAGAGCCGACATGGTCGTGGCCGGGGACGGGGTCCCGGGCCGCGCCTTCTGGGCCACGGACGAAGGCGGGCAGCAGCAGGTCGGATGCGTCTACACGGCGCAGGGCATGGAGTACGACTACAGTGCGGTCATTCTCGGCAGGGACCTCACCTGGACAGCCCAGGGGTGGCGGGCCCAGCCCGGCGAGAGCCATGACCCGGCCACGAACCACCTTTCCCCTCAGCAGTACCTGCGGTACGCGCTGAACATCTACCGGGTCCTCGCCACCCGTGGCACCCGTGGTACGCGCCTGTATTCCACCGATCCGGCGACCCAGGCATTCCTTCGGACCGTGCTCCCCGGTCACCTGCGCAACGAAAGCAACTGATCAATCTCGCGAACTTTCTTGTCGCGACCAGACCGGCTGCGTAAACTCTCGAAAGATCATTCGGCCACGACAAGGCTTCCGGGTCCGCCCCGGACAACGCCTTCCCGCCTACACATGGAGCACACGCGTGCCTTCTTCTTCCACCGACGGCAGCACGGCAGCCAGGGTTCGGCACCGTCGGTCATCACCGTTCGCACAGCAGCCAGGCCACAGGAGCGGCGCGGCGTCGCCGGTTCGCCCCCTCCCCCGTTCCGCCTGATCCGTTCCCTCGACCTCGTGCCCGGCCCGGGCTCGCGGGGAAACGATCCTTCCCGCCGCACCGGACGGGCCCGAAAGGACTGCTGTGCTTTCCACGCCCATTCTCGTCACCGTGTGTGTCGCCTCCCTGGCGGCAGTGATGTGCTGCGCCTTCGTCTGCAACACCTTTGGCAAGATCGCTGCCGCGGCACTCCGGGGCAGTCGTTCGGCCGACCGCCCGCAGATCATCCAGGCCCTGGGCACGGCCTTTCGTCAATTCCTGCGGCCGTGGTGGCGGCGCGGGTAGATCTTTCCTCCCAGGGCAGGGGCGTTTCGGACCCGCCTCTGCCCTGGGCGGCGGAGAGAACCATCATGACAGAGCTACAGTTGATACCGATTTTCCTGCGGCCCGCCGGGCTTCCGTTTCTGACGGGCCTCCCCCGTACAGGACATGAAGGACACGCCCCCACCCGCACCAGCGATCATGTGCTGTCTGGGGGCCTTTCTTGTTGATCCGTGAATCCGCTGCGTCGGTCGCCGCCGGGATCCAGTCGGGCGCGCTGTACTTCCGCTTGGAGGACAAGTTCGTTCACGCGCACGGACACCGGCCCTCCTACGCCGAACGGCGATCGTGGGAACACTCTCTTCCCGCCCTGGTGAACGCCGTGTTGGAAGCCGGCCTCGACGACGTCGAGATCATGCTGGAGTACACGCTGCCGCTCACCAGCAAGCGTGCCGACGCGGTACTCGCCGGCGTCCACCCGAAGACTCGTGAACCTTCCTACGTGGTCGTGGAACTGAAGCAGTGGACCGAGGCTCATCCTGACGAAGAATCCCCACGGCTCTGCCACGTCGACGGAATGCGCTCCCGTGCGATGCTGAATCCCATCGAACAGGTCCGGGGATACTGCGACTACCTGGTCCAATTCAACGGGGCGTTGGACGGGCGGGAACACCAGATCGTCGGCGTGGCCTACCTCCACAACGCCACGGAGTTCGGAGCCGGAGCGCTGGACATCGCCGGGCAGAGTCCGCGCGGCCGCTTCTTCACCGGGGACAAGCGGGGCAAGTTCATCGCTTTTCTCCAAGAGCACCTCGCACCGGAGTCCGGCGCTCTTTCCGCTGATGCCCTCCAGGCAGGAAAGATCAAGCCGTCCACTCAGCTCATCGACGTCGCGGCTCGGGAGATCCGCGACCGGGAGCAGTTCCGGTTGCTCAATGAGCAGCAGGTCGCGTACGAACTCGTACTCAAAGCCGTTCGGAACTCGCGGCAGGCCGACAACAAGGAAGTCATCGTCGTCACCGGTGGTCCAGGAAGCGGGAAGAGCGTCATCGCACTGTCTCTTCTCGGGGAGCTGTACCGCCAGGGTCGGTCCGCGTTGCACGCCACCGGTTCGGCCTCGTTCACCAAGACCATGCGGAAGGTCGCAGGGGCCCGCAAGCGGGAGGTCCAAGACCTCTTCAAGTACTTCAACAGCTTCATGACCGCCGAGCGCAACGGTCTGGACGTGCTGGTCTGTGACGAGGCACACCGGATGCGCCAGACATCCGCCAACCGCTACACCCGAGCCGCGGACCGGACCGGCAAGCGCCAGGTGGAAGAACTGATCGACGCGGCGCGCGTGCCGGTCTTCCTCCTGGACGAGCACCAGGTCGTGCGCCCTGGCGAGATGGGCTCGCTGCACGAGATCGAAGACGCGGCGGCTGCCAAGGGGCTACGGGTGACCACGGTGCCGCTGGACGGGCAGTTCCGTTGCGGTGGCAGTGACGCCTACCTGCGGTGGGTGGTGCGGCTACTGGGTCTGGAGAAGGGAGGCCCGACGGTCTGGGAGCCCGACTCCAAGATGGAGCTCATGGTGGCGGAGAGCCCGGCGGAGCTGGAGGAGCTTCTCGAAGGCCAGCGCGCTCAGGGGTACGGCGCCCGCATGTCCGCCGGGTACTGCTGGAAGTGGACCACGAAGATCGCGCCGGGTCAGTCGCTCCCGGCGGATGTCGTCATCGGTGACTGGGCCCGGCCGTGGAACGTCTACGGGGAACGAGCGGTCGCCGGCGCGCCCCCAGCCGCACTGTGGGCCACCGACCCGGCCGGTTTCGGCCAGGTCGGATGTGTCTATACGGCGCAGGGCTTCGAGTACGACTGGAGTGGCGTCATCATGGGGCCGGACCTCGTGTGGCGCGACGACCGCTGGGTTGTCGACCGTACGGCCTCCAAGGACCCGGTGTTCAAGAAGTCCACACCGGACGAGGACGTGGACCGGCTGATCCGCAACACGTACAAGGTTCTGCTGACCCGAGGGATGAAGGGCACCGTGATCTACTCCACGGACGCCGAGACGCGCGCCAAGCTGCGGGAACTCGTCCAGGCCGAGGCCAGGACCCCCGAGCCGGTGGGCTGACGGTGTCCTGATCCGCCTTGGCGGGTCCGCAGGGCTGCGCAGCCGGAGTCGCCAGGTCACCGTGATCCGGGCCGACTTCCGGGCGCGCTGCCGGGCCTGGCGGGAGGCGTTCGGGGAGGACGCCGACGTCTTCTACGCCGCCGCACTCCCACGGAGACTTCGTGAGACGGGTCACTGGATGAGGGGGCACCGCAGGTCCGGGTACCAGCGGTTGGGGGTGCAGGTGACCAGGGCCAGGGAGAGGAAGGAGGTGCGGCCCAGGTAGCAGCCGAAGGAGACGTCCGTGCCGTGGGCCAGGCGGTCGGTGGCCGTGGTGACCAGGCGGGATAGGCGGGCGGTGTCGGCTTCCTGGTGGGAGAGGAAGCCGGGGGCGTGTGCGGTGAGTTCGCGGCCGAGCCAGGCCGTCGCGTCCTTCGGCTCTTCGAAGGTGGCCCTGATGAGGGCAGGGGTCTTCAGGAGCCAGAGGGACGTTTCCAGCGGGGGGAGTTCCGAGCGGCGGAAGGTGTCCACGCGCGTGCGGTACTCCTCCTCGTCCCCCGCCGTGACGGGTGGGCGGGGGCGGTCGGGCAGGCGGCGGAGGGCCTCTCGGTCGAACAGCTCCTTCTCGCCCAGCCACGAGTACGCGTGGATGTGCACGCGTCAGGGGTTCCCCCCGCCGGTTTCCCGGAAGGCCCCTGTTGGGGTGATCCTCCGATGGTCTTGTGTGCCCCTGTTGGTGATCCTCCGGTGGCCCCGTGTGCCCCTGCTGGTGATCCTCCGGTGGCCTCGTCTGCCCCCGTTGGTGATCCTCCGGTGGCCTCGTCTGCCCCTGCTGGTGATCCTCCGGTGGTCTTGTACCCGCGGTCGCGTGGACGCCTTACTGCGATACCTCGATCTTCGCGGCCGCGTCGTAGAACGACAGATGGTCCTTGATCTCCGCCACCTTCTCCTTCGGCTGCGGGTACGCCCACACCACGTCCGTCCGGGGCTCCGCTCCGGCGCCCGCCTCTCCGCGGTACGTCCAGTAGGCGGCCTCGCCCTTGAAGGGGCAGGTGGTGTGGGTGTCGGTGGGCTCGAAGAGGGTCAGGTCCACGTCTTGCGGCGGGAGGTAGTAGCGGACCGGAAGGCCGGTCTCGTGGACCAGCAGGGGACGGTCCGACTCGGCGACGACGCGGCCGTCGATGGTGACCGTGACGTGCTGCGAGCCGCGTTCCACGGCCACGCGGTGTCCGCCGCCGGAGCCGGTGGTCGGCGGGTGGGAAGCGGGGGTGGGCATCTTCCTGGCCTCCTCCGTGTGGGTCTGCGGAGTCCTTGTCGTGGTAACACCTCCGGCGCCGCCGTCATTCCGGAGGGCGTCCCGCCTCCCCCGGCTCCCGGGGCCAGGCCCGGCCCTCCTGGCGTTCCACCTCGCGGTTGAAGCGGGTGAGGACGTCCTCCAGGCAGGCCACGTCCTCCGGGGGCCAGGACTCCAGCAGCCGGGACAGATCGGTCTGCCGGCACGTCCGTTCCGCCGCCATGCGGTCGGCGCCCTGGGCGGTGACCCGGAGCTTGCGGGCCAGACCGCCGTCGGGGTCCGGGATACGTTCGACGAGGCCCGCCCGGAGGAGGGCGCCGGTCTGGCGGTTGACGGTCGAGACGTCCAGCTGGAGCGCGTCGGCCAGCTGGCCGATGGACATCGCGCCCTCGGCGTCCAGGCGGGAGAGGAGCAGATAGCCCGAGCGGTCCAGGCGGGTGGGGGTGCAGGGCTCCGTGCGGGCTTTCGCCGCCGCGGCGGGCTCGGGGGGCTCACCGCCCTCCTGGGCTGCGGTGCCGTGTGCGGTGCCGTGGCCCTTCCGGTCGCGGGGTGTCAGCACTGAGCACCTGGCCACCAGCATCAGCTCGCGTTCCAGCCGCTCCAGCCGCCGATCCAGCACGATTCCTCCTCGCCTCCCCCGCGCTCACCCTTGGAAAGGTGCACGATACACATCATGTGTAGGATGCACACCTCCCATCCTTCCACCGATCCCGAAACTTCTTGGAGGCGGCATTCGCATGCCCCAGTCAGCCCCACCCCGCGTCGCGGAACCCCTGAGCGCAACGCCGACCGGCACGCCGCTTCCGCGCGAGGTCGGCGGCGGCTTCGTGGCGGTGCTCGCGTTCTGCGGTATCGCCGTGTCCGTGATGCAGACGCTGGTCGTACCGCTGGTGACCGAGCTGCCCCAGTTGCTGCACACCACCAGTTCCAACGCGTCCTGGGTGGTCACCGCCACCCTGCTCGCCGGTGCCGTCTCCACCCCGGTCATGGGCCGGCTCGGGGACATGTTCGGCAAGCGCCGGATGCTGATGGTCGCGCTCGCGCTCATGGTCATCGGCTCGCTGACCTGCGCCGTCACCTCCAATCTGGTGGTGATGGTGATCGGCCGGGCCATCCAGGGCGGCGCCATGGGCGCCGTTCCGCTCGGCATCAGCATCATGCGGGACGAACTGCCGCCGCAGAAGCTGGGCTCGGCGATGGCGCTGATGAGCTCGTCGCTGGGCATCGGCGGCGCGCTGGGGCTGCCGGCCGCCGCGTTCGTGGCGCAGCACACCAGCTGGCACGTGCTGTTCTACGGGGCCGCGGGGCTGGGCGCGATAGCCATCGCCCTGGTGCTCACCGTCGTCCCGGAGTCCTCCGTCCGCACCCCCAGCCGCTTCGACGTCACCGGCGCGCTCGGGCTGTCGGCCGGTCTGGTGTGTCTGCTGCTGCCCATCACCAAGGGCGGTGACTGGGGCTGGGCGAGCGGCACCACGCTGGGGCTGTTCGGCGCGGCCGTGGTCATCCTGCTGCTGTGGGGCCTCTTCGAGCTGCGCACCGCCGAACCGCTGGTCGACCTGCGGACCACCGCCCGGCGCCAGGTCCTGCTGACCAACCTCGCCTCGATCATGGTCGGCTTCTCGTTCTACGCGATGTCGCTGCTCCTTCCGCAGCTGCTGCAGCTGCCCGAGGCCACCGGTTACGGCCTGGGCCAGTCGATGGTCATGGCGGGGCTCTACTTCGCCCCGATGGGCGTGGCCATGATGCTGGTCTCACCGCTGTCCGCGCGGATCAACGCCGCGAGCGGGCCGAAGGTGTCGCTGATCATCGGGCTGATCGTGATCGGCGCGACGTACGGTGCGGGCCTGGGGATGATGGACCACATCTGGCAGATCGTGGTGCTGTCCACCGCGCTCGGCATCGGTATCGGCATCGCCTACTCGGCGATGCCCACGCTGATCGTCAGCGCCGTTCCGGCCGCCGAGACGGGTGCGGCGAACGGGCTCAACACGCTCATGCGGTCGATCGGCATGTCCACCTCCAGCGCGGTGGTGGGCGTGATCCTGGCCCACCAGACCATCGACTTCGGCGGGGTCGCGCTGCCCGGCAAGGACGGCTTCAAGACCTCGTTCATGGTGGCGTGCGCCGCCTCGGTGGCCGGTCTGCTGATCGCCCTGTTCCTGCCCGCACGGCGCCGGGCGGGGCTGGCGAGCCCGGTGGCCGGTTCGGCCTCTGGGGGCGGTGCGGCTGCTCCTGCGGTCGGTTCCGGTTCCGGGGTTGGTGCGGCTGCTCCTGCGGTCGGTGCGGCTTCTTCTGGGGTCGGTTCCGGTTCTGGGGTCGGTGCGGCTTCTTCCGGGGTCGGTTCCGGTTCCGGGGTCGGTGCGGCTTCTGGGGTGGGTGCGGCTTCTGGGGTCGGTTCCGGTTCTGGGGTCGGTTCCGGTTCTGGGGTCGGTGCGGCTCCGGCCCACGCGGGCGGCCCGGTCGCCGTTGCCGCCTCGAAGGTCGCCGACGTCCCCGACGCGCTCGGTGTCCCCGACGTGCCCGGTGTCCCCGGTGTCCCCGGCGTCCCCGGCGTCCCGGCGGACGCGTCCGCGCTCACCGGCAGCGTCATCCACGGCCGGGTCCTCGGGGTCGGCGGCGCCCCGCTCGCCGACGCCGCCATCACCCTCATCGACACCAGTGGCCGTCAGCTCGGCCGTACGGTCACCGGCCGCGACGGCCGGTACCGCGTGCCCGCGCCCGACGCCACCAGCATCGTCCTCATCGGCTCCGCCGCCGGGCACCAGCCGCAGGCCGCCACGCTGCTGGTGTCGGACCTGCCGGTCGTCTGCGATCTGCGGCTGTCCGGCGGGGGCGGCCTGACCGGGTCCGTGCGGGCCGTCGGCGGGGAGCCGGTGGCCGGTGCGACCGCCACGGCCACCGGGCCCGACGGCGAGGTGGCGGGATCGGCGACCGCCGACGAGAAGGGCGAGTTCGCGCTGCCGGAGCTGGCCCCGGGGACGTACACGCTGACCGTGGCCGCCGCCGGACACCGGCCGTACGCCTCCCAGGTCGAGCTCACCGCGGGTGAACCGGTGCGGGTGAACGCGGAGCTGCGGCCCGCGGCCCGGGTCCGCGGCACCGTACGGGACCGGGGTGGTCGACCGCTGGGGGACGCGCGGGTCTCGCTCCTGGACGCCTCCGGGGACGTGGTCGGGCAGGCCATCACCGGTGCGGACGGGTCCTTCGGCTTCGAGGCCCTCACCGGCGATCACTACACGGTGGTGGCCAGCGGCTACGCACCGGCCACCCGGCAGATCACGGTCGGTGGCGCCGAGGGCGGCGAGCGGCGGGACGTGGACTTCCTGCTGGGCCACGGCGAGGAGTGAGACGGCGGGCGGTGGTGGAGTGCGGCCGCGGGCGAGCTGAGGCAGCGGGCCGTTGAGGAGTGAGGCGGTGGGCTCAGCGCCGGGCTCAGGGGCGGTCCTCAGCACCGTCCTCCCGGCGGGGGTCCCTCAGCACCGTTTCCTCAGCGGTTTCCTCAGCGGCGGGGTCCGTTTGCTCAACGGCGGATTCCCCAGCATCCTCCTCCCGTCCTCCCAGCGGCGGTCCCTCAGGACCGTCCTCCCAGCGGTGGGTCCCCGCACCCTCCTCCCAGCGGCGGTCCCTCAGCACGCGGCCCCGGCAACGAAACCCCCGGCCGAGGTAAGGAGCAGCGCACCCGGGCGCTGCTCCTTCTCATTCGTCCTCCTCGGGGAGGCTCTCCCACGCATCGCCCTTCCGATACAGCTCATAGCCCTCCTCGTCCGCGATGGACTCCGCCTGGGCACGGCTCCGGAGGGAGATCTCATAGGTGTGGCTGTCGACGGTCGCGTGGACGCCAGACCCATCGGTGATCGTTTCGATCGCATGCGTCTCGTAGATGACGCGTCCCGGCTCGCACTTGCTCCAGACCACGTGCATGCTCACTGCCATCGGACCCACTCCCGCAGACGAGTCCCCTGGTTTCAGGGTCTCACCTGATCCCCTGGTCCACATGGCCTGACGTGGCGCCCCGTCCAGCCGGAGCCGAGGTGGCACCCCGTCGGCCGAAGAGCGCCACGTTCGCCAGCGCGAGGACCGCCAGCGCGCCCCCGAACCACATCACGCTGGAGACCGCGATCCCGTCCGCCGCCCGGCCGCCGAGCAGCGCGCCCAGCGATATCGCCACGTTGAAGACCCCGACGAACAGCGCCGACGCCGCTTCCCGCGCCTCCGGCGCCGCGTGCAGCACCCAGGTCTGGCAGGTCACCGACACCCCGCCGTACGCCAGCCCCCACACCACCAGCAGGACGGCCGCCCCCGCCGTCGTGGAGCCCGCGACCGGGACCAGCAGTTCGGCCGCCGCCAGCAGGGTGAAGATGACCATGAGGGTGCGGCGCGGGTCGCGGTGGGCGGTGGTGCCGGCCAGGAAGTTCCCGGCGATGCCCGCCACGCCGTACGCCAGCAGCAGCGTGCTGATCAGGCCCGTCCCGGCCCCGGCGACGCCTTCGAGCACCGGGCGGACGTAGGTGTACGCACCGAAGTGTCCGGTGACCAGCAGCAGGGTGGTGATGAGGCCGATCCGCAGCCGGACGTTGCGGAACAGCCCCGGCACCTCGCGCAGCCGGACGGTCCCGGTCGCGGGCAGCGGTGGCAGGGTGACGGCCATGGCGGCGGCCACGGCCAGCGACAGGACGGCGATGGCGGCGAACGCGACCCGCCAGTGGACCAGATCGCCGATGAGCGTCCCGATCGGCACCCCGAGCACCGAGGCCACCGCGATGCCGCTGAAGATCAGCGTGGTGGCGTGGCCCGCGGACCGCTCGGGCACCAGCCGCACCGCGAGCCCGCCGGCGATCGACCACACCCCGCCGATGCTCGCCCCGACCAGGACCCGGGCGACCAGCAGGACGGCGAAGCCGGGCGCGAGCGCGGACAGCAGATTGGCCACGGCCAGCAGCCCCATCAGACCGCACAGCACCAGCCGCCGGTCGAAGCGGCCGACGGTGACGGTGAGCAGCGGGGCGGCGAGCGCGGCGATCAGACCGGGTACGGTCATGGACAGTCCGGCCGTACCGTCCGAGACGTTCAGGTCGGATCCGATGGAGGTGAGCAGACCGACCGGCAGCATCTCGGTGGTGACGACCGAGAAGGTGCCGACCGCGACGGCGACGACGGCGAGCCAGGACCTGAGCGGCGAGCGCACCAGCGGAGACGACCCGGAGATGGCTGCCGGAGTGGTGAGTTCCGTGCTATCGGACATGTCTTTAGCGAACAGCTGTGCCCTTCCGGGAACAACGCCGAAGTTCTCAGACTTCTCTGAGCGGGGCTCATCGGTGAGGCTCATCGGTGACGTGTGAGCGGGCCTATCGGTGACGCACGAGCGGGGCGTCTCGCTGGCTCGTGAGCGGGCGTATCTACGGCGCGTGAGCGGGGCGTAGTAGCTATTGCTCGTGAGCGGGGCTCATGAGCCGGGCGCACCCGCGAGGTGTCCAGCGGGGCCGGGTGAACGCGCGACCCACGGAGAGGCCATGGCGGGGTTGGAGATCCGCGAACTGGAGTGCTTTCTCGCGCTGAGCGAGGAACTGCACTTCGGGCCCCTCGGCCCCCGCGCCGCGCTACTGGCACGACGCCATGGCCCCCGCCGTCACCCTCGGCGGACGGCCGATTCCGCGCGGACCGCGGGTGCACACGCTTCAGGAAGGGCTGGCGGCGGTCGCGTCGGGCCGGGGCGGAATGCTGCTGTGCGCCCCGACGGCGGAGTACCACCGCCGCCGGGACATCACGTTCGTACCGGTCGTGGGAGTGCCGGACTCGATGCTCGGCCTGGTGTGGCGGCGGGCGGACGAGACGGCACGGATACGGGCGTTCGCGCGGGCCGTGGAGGAGCTGTGCTCGGCGCCGGGCTGAGCCGCGTCAGGGCCAGCCCCTCCTGAGCCACGTCCGGGGCGGCCCCTCCTGAGCCGCGTCAGGGTGTCCCGGCCCGGCCGGGTCGGTCCTGGCCGGGTCCACGGCCCTGGCCGGGCCGGGCCGGCAGGGTTCCTGGTGAACCGTCTCGGTCCTGGCCAGCCCGGCACGGTCCGGGTGAACCGACTCCGTCCTGGCCAGCCAGTCTCGGCCCTGGCCAGCCCGTCTCGGCCCTGGCCAGCCCGGCACGGCCCTGGCCAGCCCGGCACGGTCGGGGTGAACCGACTCCGTCCTGGCCAGCCCGGCACGGCCCTGGTTAGCCGACTCCGTCCTGGTCAACCGCTTGGAGCCGACTCGCTTCGGACCAGCCCGCCTCGGCGCCAGCCCAGCTCGGCTCCGGCCCGGCTCGGGGTCGATCCGCTTCGCGAGCCAGGCCCTGCCGGAGCTAGCCCGGCTCGGAGCTGCGCCCTGCCGAGACCCCGGCCCTCCCCCCGCCCCGCTCCAGGCTCAGGTCCCGGCGCATGCACACCCGTGGCCAGCGGGACAGCCCGTGGGCGGCCTCGCTGCGCTGGATCTCGCGGAGGCCGGGGGTCAGCTCGGCTTCGGTCAGGGTCCGGAAGCCGCACCGCGCGGCGTAGTACGGGGCGTTCCAGGCCACGTCGACGAAGGTGGTCAGGGTGAGCGCGGGGACGCCGTCGGCGGCGGCCCGCGCCGCGATGTGGTCGATCAGGGCCCGTCCCACGCCCCGGCGGGCGCTGTCGGGATGGACCGAGACCTGCTCGATATGGATGTTCCCGTCGACGGGGTCGGTGATCAGATACGCCACCACCCGGTCGGCGTCGTCCACCGCGACCCAGGCCCGTCCGGCGCGCTGGTAGCGGCTCAGCTCCTCCAGGCTCAGCGGCTCGTCATCGGCGATTTCTTCCATCCCGATGTCCCGGAAGCAAAGTCCGGCGGCGCGCTCTATGTCCTGGAGGACAGGGAGTTCTTCAATGGTGCTCGTTCGAATCCGCACCCCACCATCATCCTCCGAGCCGCCCGGACAAAGGCGTGCCCCCCACCGCCGTGGAGAGCACCCTTCGGCCGTTCCTTCACACGAACGCCAACAGACCGACGTCACCCCAATGACCTCGGCCTTTTCGCTGGCGGTGATCAAGAACTTACCAAGAACCTTGTGGTGGACGCCCGTTGAGGCGTCCATACCGGCCTTCTCACGGTGTCCTCGGCCTCCTCGCGGGCGCCCTCACGGTGTCCTCACGGTGTCCTCACGGTGTCCTCACCGGCACCCCCGCAGGTGTCCTCACCGCCGCCCTCACAAGTGTCCTCACCGGTGATCCCACGGCCCTCCCCCACCGGCCCCCCACAGGTGTCCTCACCGCCGCCCCACAGGTGTCCTCACCGGTGATCCCACGGCCGTCCCCCACCGCCCCCACGGATGCCCTCACCGGCTCCCCGCGTGCGCCCTCACCGGCGTCCTACCAGTGTCATCCCACCCGACACCCCCGGACGTCCTCACCCCTCGGCCGCGCCCTGGGCGATCGCCTCCTCGACCTCGCCCGTGCGCTCCGCCTCCTCCGCCGCGAAGCGCCGTTCGTCCAGCCGCTCCGCCAGCTCCTCGTCCTGGGACATCAGCTGGTCCAGGTTGCTGTCGCCGAGTTCCAGCACGCCCATGTCGACGTACGCCCGCTGGAGCCGCTCGCCCCAGAGCCCGATGTCCTTCACGCACGGGACGATCCGGCTGAACAGCAGCTTGCGGAACATGTGCAGGAACGGCGACCGCTCGCAGTACTCCTCGGCCTCGGCCTTGGGGATGCCCAGGTTCTCCAGCACCTCCACGCCGCGCAGCCGGTCGCGCATCACATAACAGCCCTCGATCACGAACTCCTCGCGCTCGCGCAGCTCCGCGTCGCTCAGCTGCCGGTAGTAGTCGCGCAGCGCCATCCGGCCGAAGGCGACGTGGCGGGCCTCGTCCTGCATGACGTAGGCGAGGATCTGCTGGGGCAGCGGTCTGTCGGTGGTGTCGCGGATGAGGCCGAAGGCGGCGAGCGCGAGGCCCTCGATGAGCACCTGCATGCCCAGGTAGGCCATGTCCCAGCGGGAGTCGCGGAGGGTGTCGCCGAGGAGGGTCCGCAGATCGCCGTTGATGGGGTACAGCGTGCCGATCTTGTCGCGCAGAAAGCGGCCGTAGAGCTCGGCGTGGCGCGCCTCGTCCATGGTCTGGGTCGCGGAGTAGAACTTCGCGTCGAGGTCGGGGGCGGACTCCACGATCCGGGCCGCGCACACCATCGCGCCCTGTTCACCGTGGAGGAACTGGCTGAATTGCCAGGCGGCGACGTGGTGTCGCAGCTCGCCCTTGTCCCGTTCGGTCATCCGGTCCCAGTGGCGGGTGCCGTGGAGGGCGAGCGACTCGTCCGGTGTGCCCAGCGGATCGTACGGGTCCACCTCCAGGTCCCAGTCGATCCGCTTGGCCGCGTCCCACTGCTTGTCCTTGCCCTTCTGGTAGAGGGCGAGCAGCCGGGCGCGGTGGTCGTCGTACTCCCAGCTGAACCGGGCGGCTCCGCCGGCCGGCACCTGCCACAGGGGGTCTCCGGGATCCATCGCGTAGAGCTCTTGCGCCGTCACCGACGCCTCCTTCGCCTCGCTCCCCCGTGAACGGATGCGTACTCGGCAGGCTCACACGTCCGTTACCCGCGGTCAATAAGACCCGCCAAGGGATTGACGGCCTTGCTGACGCGGAGTCTCATAAGAGGGTATCCGCCGGTAACAGTTCCCGCCGGCGCCTGTTCGAGCCATCAGTGAGGTGCCCTCAGCGATGACGACCACGACCGAACCGCCCGCGCTCCGGGACGCGCTCGGGCTGATCAAGGACCGCGAACGGGTGGCCGAGCGACTGCTCCAGTCCTCCGCCAAGCACTCCTTCGACCCCGACACCGAACTGGACTGGGACGCGCCGTTCGAACCCGGCAAGTGGTTCTGGCCGCCGGAGCTGGTCTCGCTGTACGACACGCCCATGTGGCGGCGGATGTCCGAGGAGCAGCGGGTGCTGCTGTCCCAGCACGAGGCCGCGGCCCTCGCCTCCCTGGGCATATGGTTCGAGATCATCCTGATCCAGCTGCTCACCCGGCACATTTACGACAAGGCCGCGACCAGCGCCCATGTGCGGTACGCGCTCACCGAGATCGCCGACGAGTGCCGCCACTCCAAGATGTTCGCGCGGCTGATCGCCAAGGGCGGCACCCCCGCCTATCCGGTCTCCCCGCTCCACCACAACCTGGGCCGGTTCTTCAAGACGTTCTCCACCACGCCCGGTTCCTTCACCGCGACCCTCCTCGGCGAGGAGATCCTGGACTGGATGCAGCGGCTGACCTTCCCCGACGAGCGGGTGCAGCCCCTGGTGCGCGGGGTGACCCGGATCCATGTGGTCGAGGAGGCACGCCATGTGCGGTACGCACGCGAGGAGCTGCGCCGCCAGATGCTGCGCGCGCCGCGCTGGGAGGCGGAGCTGACCCGGATCGGTTCGGGGGAGTTCGCCCGGATCTTCTCGCAGGCGTTCATCAACCCCAAGGTCTACACGGACGTGGGGCTCGACCGGCGCGCGGCCGTCGCTCAGGTACGGGCCAGCGCGCATCGGCGCGAGGTGATGCGCAACGGCGCCCGCAAGCTGACCGAATTCCTCGACGACGTCGGGGTGATGCGGGGTGTGGGCCGCCGGCTGTGGAAGAGCTCGGGGCTGCTGGCCTAGCGCCTCCTCGGGGGAGGCGTCCGGTTCGTACGGATAGGCGGTTACGCTGCCAGGCATGACGACAGGCAGCGGCACCGCTTCGGCACCCCCGGAGGCGACACCCTCGGCGGAGGCGAGCGCCGCCGCGCCCTCGACGGCGGAAGGCCCGGCCGACGAACGCCGGGCCGACGCGCAACCGGCTCCGCGCCCGGCCGACGCCCAACCGATCGACGCCCAACCGGACAACGCGCAACCGGCCGATACGCTACCGGCCCCGCGCCCGGCCGACGCACAGTCGCCTGGTGCGCGGCCGCTCGACACGAGGCCCGACGCGCGGTCGTCTGACGCGCAGTCGTCCGGCACGCAGGCATCGACCACGCAGCCGTCCGGCACGCAGGCATCGGCCACGCAGCCGCGCGACGATCCGACGCCCAGCGTCCCGACGCCCGACGCGCAGGCGCCGGGCGCGCAGCCGCCCGGCGCGCGCCGGGGGAGCTACCGCAGGCTGAGCGTCGAGGCGCGGCGGGCCGAACTCCTCGCCGCCGCACTCGACCTCTTCGCCCATCGCGCCCCCGAGGACGTGTCGCTGGACGATGTCGCCTCGGCCGCCGGCGCCTCCCGCCCCCTGGTCTACCGCTACTTCCCCGGCGGTAAGCAGCAGCTGTACGAGGCGGCGCTGCGCAGCGCCGCCGATGAGCTGGAACGGTGCTTCGAGGAGCCGCGGAGCGGTCCGCTCAGCGGTCGGCTGGGCCGGGTACTGGACCGCTATCTGGCCTTCGTGGACGAGCACGACGCCGGGTTCAGCGCGCTGTTGCAGAGCGGCAGCGTGGTCGAGACCTCGCGGACGAACGCGATCGTCGACGAGGTGCGACGTGCGGCGGCCGAGCAGATCCTGCTCCACCTGGCGGTCAAGAAGCCCGGCGCCCGGCTGCGGATGATGGTGCGCACCTGGATCACGGCCGTCGAGGCGGCCTCGCTGATCTGGCTGGACGAGGAGAAGCAGCCGCCGGTGGCGGAGCTGCGCGACTGGCTCGTGGACCATTTCGTCGCGCTGCTGACCGCCACCGCGGCCACCGATCCGCAGGCGGACCGGGTGATCCGGGCCGCGCTCGCGATGGAATCCGCCGAGGGCCCGGTCGGCCGGTTGGCCCGCCGCGTGGTGCCCGCGCTGGGCGAGGCGGGACATCTGCTGTGACGGATGCGGACCGCGGAGACGCGCGCCGCCGCCTGTGGGGCACGTGAACCAGCAGGTGCGCGCATCGCGGAACGTAGTCCGCCGCACGGAGCAAGGGCCCCGTCGCACGGCGTACGGGCCCACCGAGCAGAGCATGGGCCCGCAGGACTGCGCATGGGTCCGTCGCATGGAGCAATGGGCCCCGCACGGAGCACACGCCCGGGAGCACGCGCCCGCCGCACGGAGCACGCGCCCGCCTCGCGGGCATGGGTCCGTCGCATGAAGCATGGGTCCGCAGAACAGAGCGTGGGCCCGTGGGACCGAGCATGGACCCACCGCGCGGAACGTAGGCCCGCAGGGCGGGCGCGCGGACCGTGGGCCCGTGGAGCGGGCACGCGGAGCGTGGGCCTGCGGGACGGGCGCACAGAGCATGGGCCCGTGCAGCGGGGCGCGCGAAGCCTGTCGGTGGAGGCGAGGCACGCGGACCCTGCCAGCGGAGGCGAGGCGCCGGGACCCGGGCGATGCTGTGAGACTGGTGCGGTGAGAAGCGAGGAGACGCCCTTCGTGGGCGGGCCGCTGGACGGCCGGGTGCTGCCGGTGCTGGTCGGCCTCACGGGCCAGCCGCCGAAGACCTACGAGGTGCCGGTCGCGGACCAGGCCGGCGGGCCCCCGACGGTGTATGTCTATCGCCGGGTTCCGGCCGCCGCCTCCAAGCGGCTGGGCCTGATCCGGGGCTGGCGCTATGAGTACGACCCGGAGGGGAAACCGGGCGGCGGGCCGAAGTGGCCGTGGTCCAAGCCGAGCTGATGTCCCCGCCGGTCGGGTGACCGCATTCGTCCGACTCGCCCACAATTCTCCTGAAGATACGAACGTCATGCCACGATCCTGCTGAGCTGGACGCCGAACAGAGGCGTCACGGAGCCGGAGGTGAGTACGTGTCAGGACGGATCGTGGGCTCGGTCTGCGCGGCGGCGATCACCGCCGCCGCCGCGCTGGTGCCCGCCGTTCCGGCGGCCCAGGCGTCGGCCGCCCCCTCCCGCCCCGCCGACCGGTCCGTGTCCGAGCTGCTCACGCAGCTCAAGACGCTGTACCGGAAGGCCGAGGAGGCGACGGAGGCGTACAACGCGACCGAGGAGAAGCTGCGCAAGCAGCGCGCCAGGACCAGGGAGCTGACGGCCGAGCTGGTGCGCACCCGTACGGAGCTGGCCGACAGCCACGACGACGCGGGGCGGCTGGCCCGTCGGCAGTACCAGGGCCACAGCGCGCTCTCCCCCTACTCCTTCCTGCTGACCCTGCTCGCCCCCCACCCGGAGAACGCCGCCGACGAGGCGCGCGAGCTGGAGCGGGCGGCCGGACGCGAGGCAGCCCTGGTCGAACGGCTGACCAAGGGCGAGCGGCGCGCCGACACCGTCGCCACCCGGGCGCGGGCCGCGCTGGACAAACAGCTGTCCCTGGCCTCGAAGCGGAAGAAACAGCGGGACAAGGTGAAGAAGCGGCTCGACACCATCGAGAAGCTGCTCGCCGCGCTGAGCGCCCGCCAGATCGCCCAGGTGGCGCAACGCGAACGCCAGGAGACCGCCAAGGCGCAGCGCAAACTGATCGACTCCGGGGCACTCGGCACCGCAGGCGCCGCTGCCTCGCAGGGCGCCGCCGGTTCCCCCGCTGCCCCCACCGACAGCGGCAACGGCGCGGGTTCCGGGACCGGCACGGCCCCGGCGACCGGCGCCACCACGGCCCCCGGGAGCGGCCAGGATGCCCCGGCGGCTCCCGTCCCGACCCCGGAGGCCACCGGCACCGCGCCCCGGCCGCCCCGCCAGTCCCCCGGACGCCCGGGGACGGCATCGGCTGATGCCGGCAGACGGGCGCTCGCCTACGCCCTGAACCAGATCGGCAAGCCGTACGTCTGGGGTGCCGAGGGGCCGGACTCCTTCGACTGCTCGGGGCTGACCTCCACGGCGTGGGCGCGCGCCGGACGGATCATCCCGCGCACCAGCCAGGAGCAGTGGCGCCAGCTGCCACGGGTGCCGATCAGCCAGCTGCGCCCCGGCGATCTGGTGATCTACTACAAGGGAGCCAGCCATGTGGCGATGTACGCGGGCAACGGCCAGGTTGTCCAGGCGCCGCGCCCCGGCCAGCGGGTGAAGCTCTCCCCGCTCGCCTCCAATCCGATCCAGGGCGCGGTGCGCCCGGGTCGGCGCTGACGGCCCGGGTCGGCCGGACCGGTCCGGGTCGGCGCTGACGGCCCGGGGGCGACTGGGCCCAGTGTCAGCCGAGGGACCAGACGGCTGCGGCCTTCCCCGCGACCTCGTCACCGTCATCGTCATCGTCACGGTCACCGTCATCATCGTCGTCGTCAGGACCGGGCTCCCCCACGGCCCCACCAGGACCGGGCTCCCCCACGGCCCCACCAGGACCGGCGTTCCCCGCGGCCCCCTCACGACCGGCCCCCGCCGCGTCCCCGTCCCCTTCGACTTCCGCCGCGTCCCCGTCCCCTTCGGCCTCCGCCGCGTCCCCGTCCCGCTCGGCCTCCGCCCTGGCCTCCTCCAGAAAGGCCGCCGCCTTCTCCGGCTCGTACAAGAAGTCCTCGAAGCCGGAGGGGTCGTCGAAGCCGTTGGCGATGCGGTGGGCGACGGCGGGGAGGGTGACGCCCGCGCGCAAGAGGTCCGCGAGATGCTCCCGCGGCGGGGCCAGCATGGTGTTGGTCCACTTGGTGACGTGCCGCGCGGTCTGCCAGTAGCGGTCGAAGGTCGTCCGCATCCACTCCTCGTCGAACGGCCGGTCGCCGTGCTCGAGGATGCTCTCCAGGTAGACCGCCGCGCACTTGGCGGCGGAGTTGGAGCCCTGGCCGGTGATCGGGTCGTTGGCGACCACGACGTCGGCGACCCCCAGGACCAGCCCGCCGCCCGGCAGCCGCCCCACCGGGTCGCGTACGGTCGGGGTGTAGCCCCCGGTCAGCGTGGCGCCCGCGTCGGTCAGCTCGACCTTGGTGGCACGGGCGTACTCCCAGGGGGTGAACCGCTCCATCAGCTCCAGGGTGCGCTCCAGGTGCTCCGAGGGGTCGGTGATGCCCCGGAAGACGTCGGCCGGGCCGCCCGGGACGCATTCCCAGAAGAGGATGTCGGCGCGGCCGGTGAGGGTGAGCGCGGGCATCACGAACAGCTCGCCGACACCGGGGACGATGTTGCAGCGCACCGCCTCGACGTCGGGGTGTTCGGGGCGCGGGCCGAGGCCGTGAACATAGGCGACCGCGAGGGAGCGCCGCGGGGTGTCGTACGGGGAACGGGCGGCGTCCCGGCCGAAGAGCGAGCCCAGTTCGCCCTTGCCCGCGGCCACCAGCGCCAGATCGTACCTCCTGGTGAGGAAGTCCAGGTCGGAGACGGCGGCGCCGTGGATGACCACCTGGCCGCCGCGCTGCTCGAACGCCTCCATCCAGCCGGCCATCTTGATCCGCTGGTCGACCGACTGGGCCCAGCCGTCGAGCCGGCCGACCCAGTCGACGGCCCGGGGGTGGCCCTGGGGAGTCGGCGGCCCGGCGACGGATATGCCGAGTCCCTCGACCCGCGGCGCCAGCTCCTCCCAGAAGTTGAGCCCCAGGTCGCGCTCGTGTCCCAGCGCGGTGCGGAACATGCACTGGGTGGACATCACCCGTCCGCCGCGGATCTCATCGGCCGTCCGGTTGGACATCAGCGTGATCTCGTACCCCTGGGACTGCAGGCCGAGAGCGAGTTGGAGGCCGGACTGACCGGCGCCCACGATGAGTATCGTCCGCATGGCTGTCGACTCTCCCTCACGCTCGGGCCAAAGGGCGGAACAGAGCGTTCCATCCCGCGAGCGGAGCCGAGGTTACGTCACTCGGGCGAGACGTCAACCGCGTGCCTCACCAGCGCCAGCAGCGCGTCCACGACCGAGATCCGCTGCCGGGCGTCCATCCTCACCACGGGCACGGTGGGGGCCACGGAGAGCGCCTCCCGTACGTCCTCGGGCTGGTAGACCGGCGTTCCCTCGAAGTGGTTGACCGCCACCACGTACGGCAGTCCGAGGCTTTCGAAGTAGTCCAGCGCCGGGAAGCTGTCGTCCAGGCGCCGGGTGTCGACCATCACCACGGCGCCGATGGCCCCGCGCATCAGGTCGTCCCACATGAACCAGAACCGCTGCTGACCGGGGGTGCCGAAGAGATAGAGGACCAGATCGTTCTCCAGCGTGATCCGGCCGAAGTCCATCGCGACGGTGGTGGTCAGCTTCTCCGGAGTCGCCTCCAGGTCGTCCACACTCTCGCTGGCCTGCGTCATCAGCGCCTCGGTCTGCAGCGGAGTGATCTCCGAAACCGCGCCGACGAAGGTCGTCTTGCCGACGCCGAACCCTCCCGCTATCACGATCTTGGTGGCGATCGGCGCGCGGGAGCGGTCCGTCTGCCACCTCTGGAGCACCTCCTCGGCCCCGGGTATCCCGGCCCGGGGTATCTCCGACGTCGCCGGCGGGGTCGCCGTCATCGTCTCAGAGCCTGCGAAGTCCACTGAGCACCCTTTCGAGCAACGCGCGGTCCGGCTGGCCGGGGCCCCGCCCGGTGCCGTAGACGCGGATCTTTCCCTGGTCGGCCAGGTCGCTGAGCAGGACGCGCACCACACCGAGTGGGATCTTGAGCATCGCGGAGACCTCCGCGACGGAGCGCATCCTGCGGCACAGTTCGATGATCGCCCGGATCTCCGGCAGCATCCGGGAGTTCAACCCATTGGGGGCCGGGTCGAGCCGTCCGTCCGGAGACTCCAGCGACGCCACGAAGGTCTCCACCAGCAGCACATGGCCGGAACGGGTGCGACCGCCGGTGAGTGAGTACGGACGTACGCGAGCGGGTTTACGGGCGGGTCGGCCGGACCCGGCGGCCGTCACTGTGCGGACTCCAGCGACCTGCGTAGTTCATTGCGCAGTTCGGGGGTGAGCACATGCCCGGCCCGGCCCACGAACAGCGCCATGTGATAGGCGACGACGGTCATGTCGCAGTCGGCGGTGGCGTGCACCCCCAGCAGCGAGCCGTCGCTGATCGACATGACGAACAGACTGCCCTCGTCCATCGCCACCATCGTCTGCTTGACACCGCCGCCGTCCATCAGCTTCGCCGCGCCGAGCGTGAGGCTGCCGAGCCCCGAGACGATCGTCGCGAGATCCGCGCTGGAACCCTTCGGGCCGTCCTGTGCTGTCGGATCGGCCGGCGCGGCGGCATAGTGCCGCGCGTCGGAGGAGAGCAGCATCAGCCCGTCGGTCGAGACGACCACGACCGAGCGGACGCCCGGGACCTCCTCGACCAGGTTCGACAGCAACCAGTGCAGATTACGGGCCTCGCGACTCAACCCGTAGGTACTACTGGGCGCATTCACCCGCGTGCCTCCTCAACCGTGCCACCCTCGTTCTGCGCCCCCGTTTGCCCTGCTGCTCCCCCGGTCCGCCGCGCGGCCTCGCCGCGGGCGGCGATCTCGGCGGCGGCGTCGCGGCGTCCCTCGCGGGCGCCGCGCTGGAAGCCACCGAGCCGGTGCCGCAGTTCCTCCGCGCTCACCGAGCCGGTCCGCTCGCGCGGCTCCGGCTCCCGGAGCGACAGGCTCCTGGTCCTCGGCGTGCGCTTCGGAAGCCCCTTGTCGGTGCGCGGCGCCTCGTCCTCGGGACTGGCGTGCTGGTCGGGGCCGATGGCGTACGGATCGGCGGGAGCCGACACACCGTCCGTCGCCGAACCGCCTCGCGCTGCCGAGCCGCTGCCCTTCGCCGGGCCGCGTTCTGCCGCGGAGCCGCTTTGCGCGGTTGGGCCGCGTTCTGCCGCCGAGCCGCTTTCCGATGTCGGGCGGCCTTGCGCTGCCGGACCGCCTCGGACCGCGAAGCCGCCTCGCGCTGCCGGGCCGCGTTCTGCCGCCAAGCCGCTTTCCGCTGTCGGGCCGCTTTCCGCTGTCGGGCCGCTCTTCGCCGTCGGGCCGCCTCGGACTGCTGAGCCACCTCGAACCGCCGGGCCGCGTTCCTCCGGCAGAGCGTCTCGGGCCGCCGGACCGCTTTCTGCCGCCAGACCGCCTCGGACCGCCGAGCCGCTTTCTGCCGCCGGACCGCCTCGGACCGCCGAACCGCTGCCCATTGCCGAGCCGCGTTCTGCCGGGGCGGCCTGTGCCGGGCCGCTGTCGGCCGGGCCCCAGGCATCGGCGCCCACCGGGCGTATGCCGTGGCTGCCGAACCGCCACTCGTGGTCCTCGCGGTCGTCACCGCCCACGCGGTAGTCGCGACCCGCGCGGCCGCCACTGGCGTCACGGTCACCGCCCTTGTCACGGCCGCCGAGGTTCTCGCGGTCCTCGCGATCGTGCTGCCTCTCGGGATCGTCGTGACGCTCGCGGCCCTCGTGGCTATCACGGCTGCCGTGGCTATCACGGCTGCCGTGGCTCTCGCGATGGAGGGTCAGTTCCATCGTCCGCTCGACGGCGGGCACCTCCGGCTCCCCAGCCTCGGATGCTCGCGCCGGAGCCGAGTCGTCCGCGTCCTGCCGCGCGCCGTCCTGCCCGGAGGCCCGGGTGGACTTGGGGACGCGCTTGGGCAGGGCGGGCAGCGCACCGCCGGTCCCCGGGCTCGGATGGCCGCGCGGCGGTGTGGGTTCCATGCGGTAGTCGTCGTCACGGACGGCGTCCGCGGCCTGCCCCCACCGCTCACCGGAGACCGCCCAGGGGGCGGCCGACTCCGGAGCAAGGGCGGCCTCGACGGGCCCGGCCTCGCCCGGCCCGGCCTCGTCCGAAGCGGGCCCGACGGGCGCGGCCTCGGGGCCGAGCGCGGCCTCGGGCTCAACCGCGGACGCGGCCATGGGCTCACCGGCGGGGTCCGCCTCGGCGGCCCTGAGCGCGGGGTCGGTGGCCCTGTGCGCGGAGTCCGGCTCCGTGCCCGGCCCGCCTCCGGGTACACCCGGCACGCCCGACACGCCTTCCGATACACCCGGCCCGCCTGCCGGTACGCCCGATCCGCCTGGCCCGCCTCCGGGTACGCCCGGCCCGCCCGACACGCCTCCCGGTGCACCCAGCGTCGCCGACGCGCCCGGCCCGTCCGGCTCACCACGCCCGCCCGGCTCGCCACGCCCGTCCGACTCGCCACGCCCGCCCGGTTCGGTCGGCGGCCCGGCGTCGGCGTTCGTCTCCGGCCCGGCGTCGGCGTTCGTCTCCGGGCCGGGGGCGTCCTCCGGCTCCTGGGCGGCCGTACGGGTCTGCCCCGGCAGCGTGTTGGAGTTCGCCTCGGCCTCCGAGCCCGGGAAGGACGACAGTCCGGTGGAGCCGAACGTCGCCCCGACGCCCACCGGCGGCGCGGGCGGCAGCCCGGCGCCGGGCGGACCGGCCGGAAGGATCTTCGTCGGGAGGACGACCACGGCCGCCACCCCGCCCGGCTGCTGCTCGCGCAGCTGGACCCGGATGCCGTGGCGCGCGGCGAGCCGGGTCACCACGTACAGCCCGAGGCCCAGCGGGTCCTCCGGCTGCGGGCCCTGGCAGTACTCCGGCACCGGGTCGGCGAGCCGGTCGTTCAGCTCGATGAAGCGCTCGGGCGTCATGCCGATGCCCTCGTCCTGGACGGAGAGCATGACCTCGCCGGTCTCCAGGAGCCAGCCGGAGACCTGGACCGGGGCGTCCGGCGGTGAAAACGATGTCGCGTTCTCCAGGAGCTCGGCGACCAGGTGGCTGACGCTGTCCGCGGCGTACCCGGCGACCTGGGCGTGCGGCGGCAGCGCCTGGATCTGCACCCGGTCGTACCGCTCGACCTCGCTGATCGAGGCCCGCAGCACATCCAGCAGCGGCACCGGCCCCGGATGGGTGGCCTTGTGCTCGGAGCCCGCGATGACCAGGAGGTTCTCACCGTAGCGGCGCATTCCGGTGGCCAGGTGGTCGAGCTGGAAGAGCGTCTCGAGGCGGTCGGGGTCCTGCTCCCGCTCCTCCAGGGACTCGATGATGGCGAGCTGGCGCTCGATCAGGCCCAGCGAGCGCAGCGCGAGGCTGACGAAGCTGCCGTGGACCCGGGCGCGCAGCCCCTCCAGCCGGGTGGCGACCGCGTCCCGCTCGGCGCGCAGCCCGTCCCGCTCATCGGCCAGCCGCTGCCGCTCGCCGACGAGCCGGGTGCGCTCCTTGCCGAGTTCGGCCACGCGCTGGGACGTCCGCGCGGCCTTGGCGTGCAGCTCGTTGATCGCCCGTACGGCGTCCGCGAACTCGTCGTCGCGGCCCTTGTACGCGATCGGTTCCTCCGCCGCCGGATCGGCCGCGACCCGCCGGGCGCCGAGCCGCAGCGCGGCCAGCGGCCGGGTCATCGAGCGGGCGCTGTGCACACTGACGCCGAGGGCGAACAGCAGCGCGGCGCCGACGATGCCGATGCGCACCTCGAGGTCGGTGACCGCGTCGTCCCGCAGCCGCGCGAGATGGGCCGCCTCGGAGGAGGCCAGCGAGGACTGGGCGCCGCGCATCCGGTCGATCCGCGCGTTCAGACCGGATTCGACGCGGTCCTCGTTCAGGAAGAAGTCGTTGCCCGCGAGGCGGCTCTGGTCGGTGAGCCGGGCGATGTAGCGCTCGGCGGCGGTGACCTCGGTGCCGTTGACGGTGTGGTCGTAGGCCTCGCGGGTGGAGGACGGGGCGAGCTGCTCGAAGTCGGCGAGCGCGGACTGTTCGCGGAGGTTGGTCCGCTGGGCGGCCGAGACCAGCGCGTCCTGGCTGCCGCCCCCGTCGAGCGCGGCCAGCAGCAGCCCGCGGGTGGCGGACGCCTCCTCCACCGCGCGGCCGAGCGGGGCCAGCGCGGCGGTGGCGCCGGAGTCGGCGTCGGCCGGGAGCCCCCGGACGAGAGTGTCGGCGATCCCGTTCAGCGCCTGGACGGCCTTGGTGTACGAGGTGAAGGCGTCGAGGGCCGAACCCTTGCCGGTCAGCGCCTGCTGCCGCAGCTCGGGGAGGTCGTCGAGGAGCCGCCGGACCGGGGCCGGGACGTCCGGCCGCACCTCCCGGATCCGGCGGTCGACCCGGGCCCGCATGTCCTCGGAGACCCCGCCGCCGGAGGCGGTGGTACGCCCGGCCGCGACATACCGGGTCATGGCGTCGCGCTCGTCGGCGAGGGCGTGGGCGAGGGTCACCGCGCCGCGGTTGGTCTCCGCGAGGTCGACGAGGTGCTGGGCGTCGGTGGTGTCATCGAGGGCGAGCAGGACGGCGGGGGCCCCGGCCGCGAGGACGGCGACGGAGACCAGGGCGACGGACACGGTGAGTCGACGGCGGACGCGTGCGGTGTGCCGTCGCGACATCGCCCCGTCCTGGCGTGGCTCGCCGACCGCATCGCGCGTGGTGCCCCGAAGCCGTTTCTTCCGCACCGGTGCTCACAATCCATTCTCGCCCGACCGCTCTGGGGACCAGAGGTGACGACGGATCAACAATTGTGTTTCCCCACCTCTGGTAGGGATTCCGACCCTTTCAGGACGGGTCTGGGGCGGGCACACATCACCCGCCCGGCCACCCGAACGAGTGAACCCCATTGCGTAGTTGACCACCAACTTTGACTCCGGGCCATACCCTCCCCCCGCCTTCCACGGATTGGTAAAGACCTCGGCGCCCTGACAGGATGCGCACCCGCAGCTTCCCAGAAGTGTCAATCCCTCCCCAAACAGGCGGCGGAGAAACCGGACGCGACCTTGGTACGAACCAATACCGGCCGGGCCACCGCGAGCGCGGTGATCGACGGCGGTCGGGCAGACTGAGGGAATGCGCATCGAACTCGCGACCGCCCCCGGCGATCACGCATACCCCAATGAGGACTACGTCTCAGTAGCCCTCCCGGCCTCGGGGGGCGGCGGTGCGCTGGTGGTCCTGGACGGGGTGACCCCGCCCGAGGGCGACGACGGATGTGTCCACGGCGTGAGCTGGTTCACCGCGCGGCTCGGCGGATCGCTGCTCGAACTGTCCGGTTCACGCCGGGATATGCCCCTGACAAGCTGTCTCTCCGAGGCGATCGCGCGGACCGCCGCGTCTCATGGTTCAACGTGTGACCTTTCTCACCCTCTCACCCCGCAGGCGACCGCCGTCGCGGCCCGCTGGGACGCCGACCGGATCGAGTATCTCGTGCTCTCCGACTCGGTGTTGCTCGTCGAGCTGATCCACGACGGGGTGACACCGCTCCTGGACGACCGCATCGACCGGCTGCGGGCCGAGGGCCGGCGGCTCGCCCCGCTGCGCAACGCGGAGGGCGGCTTCTTCACCGCCGCGGCCGACCCCGGAGTCTCCGGCAAGGCGGTCACCGGGGAGTTCCGGCGCGACGAGGTACGGGCGCTGGCGGCGCTCACCGACGGGGCGTCGCGCTGGGTGGAGCTGTTCGGCGAGGGCGACTGGACCGAATGCTTCGCGCTGCTGCGCAAGGAGGGCCCACAGGCGCTGATCGACCGGGTGCGGGCGGCGGAGCACGCCGATCCGGACGGTACGGCCTTCCCCAGGGGCAAGACCCATGACGACGCCGCCGCGATCTTCGTGGAGCCGTGACCGGCGGAGCCCTGACCGGCGTCGCGGGCGCGCGGTGGCGCGGGCGCGCGTTCCGGCGGTGGCGCGGGCACGCGGTGACGCGATGACGCGGCGCGAGGCGGCACGTTCCCGCGGGCGCTACGGCGCCGGGGGGGGCGACGCGGTGACGCGATGACACCGGCACGAGGCGGCACGTTCCCGGGGTGACATGGCGCGCCGTAGCGCGGTGGCGCGGCCACGGTCCGAGCGCCTACGCGAGGTAACACCTACACGAGGTAACGCGTACGCAAGGTAACGCCTACGGAAGGCAATGCGTGCACAAGGTAACCCCTACGCGAGGTAACACCTGCCCGGGACGGCGCCGTCACAGGTGGCGCGTCCACAGGGTGACGCGGGCACGGACCAGGGCGCCGCCACCGGGTAGCGCGGTTGCCACGTCCGCGTCGCCGGATGCGCGGGGCTCGCCGATCCTGACGTATATGAGCGCCCTACTCCTGTGCCGCACGCGCCGTCTGACCGGAATCGTCGGCCTCCTGCTCCGCGTTCAACCGGTGCAGCAGCCTGGCGAGTTCGGCGACCTCGCTGCGCTCCCACGCGGCGAGGCGGCGGGCGTAGCGCGCCCGCCGGGCGCCCCGTACGGCGCGGAAGCGGCTGCGGCCCTCCTCGGTCAACTCCACCAGGAAGGCGCGGCCGTCGGCCGGATCGGGCGTCCGCGTCACCAGGCCGAGCCCCTCCAGGCCGCGGAGCTGGCGGCTCATCGTGGCCTTTCCGACGCCGACAAAGCCCGCGAGATCGGTGGCGCGCTGCGGACCCGCGTCCTCCAGCCGCATCAGCAGCCCATAGGCGGCGGATTCCAGCTCGGGATGGACCTCCCGGGCCAATTCCCCGGAAGCGGCGCGGGCTCTGCGGAGGAAAACCGCCAATTCGCGTTCCAGGGCCAGGAACGCATGGTCCACACCGATTCCCCCCACGGTGCCGCCCTCACCCTGCTCGGGGGGCAATGCCCCGTTGTTGTGCACGTCAGAGCCCTCTCCGAGTTTTCACATCGTGAAAGTTTCCACCAGGCGCGGTTGTTGCCGCAGCTCCACCAGTATTTCGCAGGATTAGACCATCGGCACCACACGCTCCCCCTTCCGCGCGCCTATCTACGCCCGTAGCGTCATCCCTGTCATGGTCATTCCAATCGGATGTCCCTCTCCCCCCACCGAGGCTTCGGAGGCAACGCCATGCCCGAGCACAGACCTGGTTCGGCCCGACGCGCCCTCAGCGCGCTGATCGGTATGCTCGCCGCTCTCCTCGCCATGACCTTCGCACTGCCCGGTTCGGCATTTGCCGCACAGGGCAGGGGCGACCAGGCCATTCCCCATCCCGAGGACGACTGGGCGGGTTCCCAGATACTCAAGCACGAGGGCGGACCCACGGCCGGGGACGAGCCGACCGGGGACGAGCCGTCCGGGCTGCTCGCCACCGTCGAGGGCGTGGACGTCAGCGGCCATCAAGGCAATGTCAACTGGACCACGCTGTGGAGCAGCGGCGTCCGGTTCGCCTATGTCAAGGCGACCGAGGGCACCAGCTACATCAACCCGTACTTCGCGCAGCAGTACAACGGCTCGTACAACGTCGGCATGATCCGCGGCGCGTACCACTTCGCCCTGCCGGGCAACTCGACCGGCGCCGCACAGGCCAACTACTTCGTCGACCACGGCGGCGGCTGGTCCAAGGACGGCAAGACGCTGCCCGGCGCGCTCGACATGGAGTACAACCCCTACGGCGCGACCTGCTACGGGCTGAGCACCAGTGCGATGGTCAACTGGATCAAGGACTTCAGCAACACCTACAAGGCGCGCACCGGCCGCGACCCCGTGATCTACACCTCCACCAGCTGGTGGAAGACCTGCACGGGCAACTCCGCCGCCTTCGGCGCCATCAACCCCCTGTGGATCCCGCGCTACGGCTCGTCCGTCGGCGAGCTTCCGGCGGGCTGGGGCTTCCACACCATCTGGCAGTACACCTCCTCGGGCCCGACGGTCGGCGACCACGACCAGTTCAACGGCGCCCTGGACCGGCTGCAGGCCCTCGCCAACGGCTGAGCCCGCGCCTTCCCCCCCACCCGACAGGTCTGTCCGGTGCGCTGCCGAAGCCACCGGACAGCCTGTCCGCCTCGATGACTTCCATGACGGCCCCGGCGGCCGCCGCTCCCCGAGGTCAGTCGCGGGGGAACTCGTCGGTCCTGAGCGTCAGGCCGACGGCGGTGTCGGTCAGGTCGAGGTCCTTCCCGAACGCCACGGACACCTCGGTGAGGTACTCACCGTCCTTGGGTTCGGTGAACAGACGGCACCTGCCGGTGTACGGGTCGACGATCAGATAGACGGGGACCCCGGCCCGCGCATAGGTGGCCTTCTTCGAGCCGTAGTCATTGGCACCCGTGCGCTTCGAGATCACCTCGACGACACATTCGACGTCCCGGTAGCCCCAGCGCCCCTTGGCGTCCTTGACGGCCCCCTCGGCGATCAGTGTCACATCGGTCGCGAAACCATTCAGATAGCCGGGGTAGTCGATACGGACGTCCGACTTGATCCGCTTGCGCGGGTGGCGCGTCCGCAACTGGTCGTAGATGTCCGCGATGATGTCCCAGTGGGTGTCCCGCTGCGGCGACATGAAGATGTTCCCCTCGACAATCTCGACCTTGGTTCCCTCGGGGATGGGCATCTTCTCGAGCGCCTCGAACATCGCGTCCAAGGTGAGCTCGTCGCTGCTGTCGGCCATCTCGGTCCTGTCAGTGTCGAGCCGGTCAATCTCCATGACGGTCACCGCGCCGCTCCTCCCCGCCGCACGCCGAACGCATACGGCCGGTTAGTCCAACGATACGCACGGCCGACAGGTCACGCGTGGCCCGGAACCCCGTTCGACACGGGGCCCCGGGCCACGGCGCTCCCGGCAGCGTCCGTCACGCCGCTGCCGGAACCTCGGGGGCTGCCGACCGGGCGGGTTCCAGGGCCAGCTCCAGGACCCGGCGGACGTCGGAGACCGGGTGGACGTCGAGCTTGTCCAGGACCTCGGCGGGGACGTCGTCCAGATCGGGTTCGTTGCGCTTGGGGATGATCACGGTGGTCACCCCGGCCCGGTGCGCCGCCAGCAGCTTCTGCTTGACGCCGCCGATGGGCAGCACCCGTCCGGTCAGGGACACCTCGCCCGTCATCGCCACGTCGGGACGCACCTGGCGGCCGGAGAGCAGCGAGGCCAGCGCGGTGGTCATGGTGATGCCCGCGCTCGGGCCGTCCTTGGGCACCGCGCCCGCCGGGACGTGGAGGTGGACGCCGCGCTCCTTCAGGTCGCCGACCGGCAGCTCCAGCTCCGCGCCGTGGGAGCGCAGGAAGGAGAGCGCGATCTGGGCGGACTCCTTCATGACGTCGCCGAGCTGACCGGTGAGCGTCAGCCCCGCGCCGCCCGTCTCCGGGTCGGCCAGCGACGCCTCCACGAACAGCACGTCACCGCCGGCTCCCGTGACCGCGAGCCCGGTCGCCACGCCGGGGACGGCGGTGCGGCGCTCGGCCGGGTCCTGGGCGGACTCGGGGGTGTGGTGCGGCCGGCCGATCAGCGGGCGCAGCTCCGGCACGCCGATGGCGAAGGGGAGTTCGCGCTCGCCGAGCTCGTGCTGCGCGGCCACCTTGCGCAGCAGCCGGGCGATGGACCGCTCCAGGGTCCGCACGCCCGCCTCGCGGGTGTACTCGCCCGCCAGCTTGCGCAGCGCCTCGTCCGCCACCGTGACCTCGCCCGGCTCCAGCCCGGCCCGCTCCAGCTGCCGGGGCAGCAGGTGGTCACGGGCGATGGTGACCTTCTCGTCCTCGGTGTAGCCGTCCAGGCGCACCAGCTCCATCCGGTCCAGGAGCGCCTCCGGGATGGCCTCCAGGACGTTGGCGGTGGCGAGGAAGACCACGTCGCTCAGGTCGAGTTCGACCTCCAGGTAGTGGTCGCGGAAGGTGTGGTTCTGCGCCGGGTCCAGGACCTCCAGCAGGGCCGCGGCCGGGTCGCCGCGGAAGTCGGAGCCCACCTTGTCGATCTCGTCGAGGAGGACGACGGGGTTCATGGAACCCGCCTCCTTGATGGCCCGTACGACCCGGCCGGGCAGCGCGCCCACATAGGTGCGCCGGTGGCCGCGGATCTCCGCCTCGTCGCGGACGCCGCCGAGCGCGACCCGGACGAACTTCCGCCCCATCGCGCGGGCGACGCTCTCGCCCAGGCTGGTCTTGCCCACACCGGGCGGGCCCACCAGGGCGAGCACCGCGCCGCCGCGCCGGCCGCCGACGACGCCGAGGCCCCGGTCGGCGCGGCGCTTGCGCACCGCCAGGTACTCGGTGATCCGCTCCTTGACGTCCTCCAGGCCCGCGTGATCGGCGTCGAGCACGGCCTTGGCGCCCTGGATGTCGTACGCGTCCTCGGTGCGCTCGTTCCAGGGCAGCTCCAGAACGGTGTCCAGCCAGGTGCGGATCCAGCTGCCCTCGGGGCTCTGGTCGCTGGCCCGCTCCAGCTTGTCGACCTCCTTCAGGGCGGCCTCGCGGACCTTGTCCGGCAGGTCGGCGGCCTCGACACGGGCCCGGTAGTCGCCGGATTCGTCCTCGGGGTCGCCGTTGAGCTCGGCGAGCTCCTTACGGACCGCCTCCAGCTGGCGCCGCAGCAGGAACTCGCGCTGCTGCTTGTCGACGCCTTCCTGGACGTCCTTGGCGATCGACTCGGCGACGTCCTGCTCGGCGAGGTGGTCGCTCAGCCAGGTGACGGCGAGCTTGAGCCGGGCCACCGGGTCGGCGGTCTCCAGCAGCTCGACGCGCTGGGCCACGGTCAGGAAGGGCGAGTATCCGGAGTTGTCGGCGAGCTGCGAGACGTCGTCGATCTGCTGCACCCGGTCCACGACCTGCCAGGCGCCGCGCTTGCGCAGCCAGCTGGTGGCCAGCGCCTTGTACTCCTTTATCAGTTCGGTGACGGCACCGGGCAGCGGGTCGGGCACGACCTCCTCGACCGTGGTCCCCTCCACCCACAGGGCCGCCCCGGGCCCGGTGGTCCCGGCCCCGATGCGGACTCGCCGCACACCGCGGATGAGCGCGCCGGGGTCGCCGTCGGAGAGCCGGCCCACCTGCTCGACGGTGCCGAGCGTGCCGATACCGGCGTAGGTGCCGTCGACGCGCGGGACCAGCAGCACCTTCGGCTTGCCGCCGCCGCTTCCGCTGGAGCGGGCGGCGGCCTGGGCGGCCTCCACCGCGGCGCGCACCTCGGTATCGGAAAGGTCCAGCGGCACCACCATGCCGGGCAGCACCACCTCGTCGTCGAGAGGCAGCACGGGCAGGGTGAGCGGTGTGGACAGCGAAGCCATGATCTCCCCTTCGGCAGGCAACTTGAGTCGGCTGGACTCAAAGAATCAATGCCCACTCAATGCACGGAAGGGCCTCGGGTGTTCCCGGACGGTCGTTCGCTGTGAGCGAAGCGGCGTCCGGCGCCGTCGCCGCCCTGTCGCCGCGGGCACCCCCCGGCGCTCCGCCGGACATACGGCCAGCAGACGACGCCGATCAGCAGGGCGAGCGTGTGGCCCCACTGGGTGAGCGGATCGAAGTCGACGAGGCCACCGGCGACGAGCGCGACGACCGTCCCGCCGAGCAGCGCCCACCGCCACCGGGGCGACAGCAGCCCGGCGAGCGCGGCGGCACAGGCGACCAGCCCGTAGCTGACCCCGTAGTCGAGACGGCGCAGCGAACTGCCCGGGAGATGCCCGACGGCGACCGAGAGCGCCACCGGGAGCTCGGTGAGCAGCGTCGCCAGCACATGGCCGAGCAGGAACACCCCGGCGGTGCGCGCCCCGCCGACGCGCCGCTCCAGCGCGCCGAGTACCAGGGGGAACAGGACCAGGTACGGCGAGGTGATCCCGCCCACCGCCCACAACGCGCTGACCAGCAGCGACAGCAGCGGCCGCTGGGAGAGGTGGGACACGTCGGTGCTGGAGGCCGCGAGCAGATCGTGCACGGTGCCGGGGTCGGCGAGGCGTGCGTAAAGGCCGGTGCCGAGCAGCACCAGCGTGTAGCAGAGGGTGAACGGCAGGCCGATGAGCGTACGCGTCGGCG